>VBLP01000185.1:23505-25584 GCA_005887925.1 Deltaproteobacteria bacterium
GCGCCTCGCCGCGACGCCCCACCTCGCGCGCCTCCTGTTCGGCCATGGCCCGCCCGTGACCGACAACCCCGGCGACGAGCTCCGCCGGGTCGCCGCCCAGCTGCGCGGATAGCGCTCGAGCGATCGGCGCTACGCGAAGATCCACATCCACAGCGGCGCGCCGAAATGAAACAGCAGCGCGACCGCCGCGCTCTCGAACGCCTGGACATCGAAGCCCTCCGGCGCGCTCGCCGCCCGCCCGTCCTCCGCCTTCTCGCCGGGGCGCGCCGGATAACGCCGCCGCATGATCTGCCCCGCCACGCCGGCGACCACATGCACGCCCAGCGTGAACAGCACGCAGCGCACGAGGAACCACGACCACGGCGCCGCCCCGTGCGGCTCCACCACCCGGTGCACCACGATCATCGCCTCGATCCACGCGGCCGTCTGCAGCGCGCGCAAGCACGCCCGCAGCGTCTGCGACACCGTATAGCTCGCTCGAGGTTCCATACGTCCTCCGCGAACAGAATACACCGCGAACCGCCGGCAACCGTCACTCCGAGCGCGCCAGCGCGCGGGCACGCTCCTCGAAGAACGCGACGATATCTTGAAGCCTCACAGGCCGAATCATTCGCGGCAGCTCCTTGATCTCGCAGGCTAGCAGCAGTCGCGCGGCGAGTCCCAACCGATGTGGCCCGACGTCGAACTTTGCACGCACGAGGTCGAGCAGCTGATCCAGATCCCGCAATGGCCCTTCACGAAGCAAGAAATAGAGATCGACGAAATCGCGCGGTTGATTGCGTGTGAGCACGGCCTGCAGCTTGTTCACGGTCATGTCTTGCAGCGATTCAACGGTCAGCCCGCGCCATCGCGTTCGCCGCCCGATCAGATCGAATGGATAAAACGCGAAATCGACGCGTCCCATGGGCTTCGATCCTCGGAGGAGGAGCACGCTGGTACGCGGCCCCACGGCCTCAAGCTCTGTCTTCAGTGAAGCAGTCCGTAGCGAGGATGCCACCGGAGCAAGCTCGGCGGACTCGATCTCGCGATTCAAGAAGAAGTCGAGATCCTCGGACATCCTGTGGTGCAGGTGAAGCATCGCGAGCGCGGCTCCGCCGCCGAACACGACCTCTCGCCCGACCCGGCTCTCCGAGATCTTCCCCAGGCGCGGTGCTGCCAAGCGGTCAGTTCAGGCGGCCGCGCGTTGGTGTTCTTCGATCCAGATCTCAACGAGGCGCCTGATGTTCGAAGGGACCGCTACCCGCGGAAGCAACCTGTTCAGGGTATCGGATGGAAACTTCTTGAACTCCCGCCACAGTCCCCCGTTGAGCACCGTCTCGAGAACCGGTGCGAGCAACGCAGCTGGACCGTCCATGTCCAGCAAGCGGTTGCCGCGGTCCCAGGTCCAGATCCGAGCTCTGCGCGCCACGACAGAAGCATAACATGCGTCCCGGACGTCCGATCGAGGCGGACCGTGTCGATCTCAGGCTGTGCGCAGATCGGCCGCCGCTACGCGACCGAGGCGGCGAGGGCGAGGGCGAGCTCGGCCATGTGGCCGAAGCCGGTCTGGCGGTCCTCGGCCGAGGCGTGCTCGCCGGTGACGATGTGATCGCTCACGGCGAGGATGCTGAGCGCGCGGGCGCCGAACCGCGCGGCGAGCGTGTAGAGCGCCGCGGTCTCCATCTCGGCGGCGAGCACGCCGTGGCGGGCCCAGATCTTCCACCAGTCGTCACCGGCGGGGTAGAACGCGTCGGTGGTGAGCACGCTGCCTGCGTGGACGCGGATGGCGTGGGCCGCGGCGAGGTCGTGGGCGCGCCGCAGCAGGTCGAAGTCTGCCGTCGGCGCGAAGTCGACATCGCCGAACCACCGGCGGTTCATCGCCGAGTCGGTCGACGCGCTCATGGCCAGGATGACGTCGCGGACCTGCACGGCGGGCTGCATCGCCCCGCAGGTGCCGACGCGGATCAGCACGCGCGCGCCGTAGCTCTCGAGCAGCTCGTGCGCGTAGATCGAGAACGACGGCATGCCCATGCCGGTGCTCTGCACCGAGATCCGCTTGCCGCCGAAGTGGCCGGTGTAGCCGAGCGCGTTGCGCTGCTG
>VBLP01000185.1:25722-35285 GCA_005887925.1 Deltaproteobacteria bacterium
CGGCGCCGCGCCGATGCCACCGCGCATCAACCGCGGAGCGAACGAACGGTCACGGGCACTGGCAGAGTCGCGCGCAGTCGCAGTCCGCCGGTACCTGCTTGTTGGCCTTGGCGGCGCACACCGCATCGCAGGTGCAGACCGCCGGGCCCGGCAGCGGCAGGAACCCCGGCGCAGGCGCCTTGTCGACCCGCGGCGGCGCGCCGGTGCACTTCGCGCCGGCGGTGGCCGGATGGCACGCCGCGCAGCCCGGGCAGCACGCCACCGGGGAGGCCCCCGTCGCTGCTCCCTGATTGACCGCCGCGATCACCTGCTGCGGGGTGCGCGAGGCGTCCCACTCGACCAGCGTGAACTTGCCGGACCGGCCTTGGAACGCCAGGCCGCCGCCGACCAGGACCGGCGACGGCGTCACGCTCAGCGAGCTCAGCGCGTCGTTGACCTCGGTCTGGCCCTCGGGGCTGAGCGGCACGCCGCAGTCGCTGCGGTCCTGGCACGCCCGTGCGGCCTCGGCGAGCTTGGTGAGATCGGTGCCGCAGGCGTCGATCATCAGCATGTAGAAGGTGGCGCCGTGGACCAGCGTCGCCCCGAGGATCCGCGTGCCCGTCACCTGCGTCTGCCGGCACACGCCCTGCGGGTTGCCCGGCGTCGCCCCCGGGATCGTCGGCGGCGGCGTCCTGCACGCGACCGCACACAGCACCATGCATCCGAGCATCCATCGCAACGTCATACGTCCTCCCAGCGCCGCGCCCGCGGCGACATCAACGAGCGCGAGTGTGGCAAGGCCGATCTCGAAGCACAAGTATTCGCACGGCGACACGCCCGCAGAGGCGCGCGCCGGCCGCGGAACAGTCCTCACCAAACGGCCCAATTGCGCCGCGCAAGCCCCGTGATCAAGCTGCGACCATGGCCGATTCCGACATCCTCTCCGTCGTACCGCTCGGCTTTCAGTGGCCGACGCTCGACCCGTTCCTGTTCTGCGTGCATCACGACGACGCCTACCCCGCCGGCAACGACCGGCTCGGCCCCGCGGCGTCCCTCGACGGGCGCGAGATCGGCATGGACTTCGCCGGCAAGGACGGCTGGCGCATGTACCACGGCTCCACCGTGCCGGGCTTCCCGCAGCATCCGCACCGCGGCTTCGAGACCGTCACGATCGCCCGCCGCGGCCTGATCGATCACTCCGACTCGCTCGGCGCGACTGCGCGGTTCGGCCGCGGCGACGTCCAGTGGCTGACCGCCGGCAAGGGCATCTCGCACAGCGAGATGTTCCCGCTGATCGACGCCACCGGCCCCAACCCGGTCGAGCTGTTCCAGATCTGGCTCAACCTGCCGCGCCAGGACAAGATGGTCGCGCCGTACTTCACCATGCTCTGGGACCGCACGGTCCCGCGGATCGAGGCCCACGGCGTCACCGTGCGCGTGATCGCCGGTGCGCTCGCGGGCGCCGCACCACCCGCGCCGCCGCCGAGCTCCTGGGCGTCGCGCGCCGGCGCCGACGTCGCGATCTGGACCCTCCTCTACCTGTTCCGCGGCACCGCGACGATCGCCGGCCGCCCGATCGCGACCAGCCACGGCGTGCAGGTGCGCCCCGACGCCGACATCCCGCTCACCGCCGACACCGAGACCGAGCTGCTCGTGCTGCAGGGCCAGCCGATCGGCGAGCCCGTCGTCCAGCACGGCCCGTTCGTCATGAACACGCGGCAGGAGATCCAGCAGGCCTTCACCGACTACCAGCACACCCGCTTCGGCGGCTGGCCGTGGAGCTCCGACGACCCCGTCCATCCGCGCGACGAGGGCCGGTTCGCCCGCCACGCCGACGGCCGCATCGAGCGCGCCTGATGCTCCGATCGCGGTAGAGTGGAGCAGAGGCCGATGATGGAGTCGACCTGGTGAAGTTCGACCCGTCGCGGCCGCCGGTGTGCTGCCCGTGCTGCCGGCTGCTCCAGCACGCGCGGGTATGCGTGGACTGCGGCGCGGACACCGCCGCGCTCGGCAAGCTGCTCCAGGTCCGGATCGAGGGGCTGACCACGGTGAGCAAGCGGCCCGCGACGGGCTGGCGCGACACCCTGGCGCTGCTCGGGACCGCGTTCGGCATCTTCGCGGCCGGCACCGCGGGCGTGCTGATCAGCCACTCGCCGGCCGGGCTCCTGCTCGCACCGGCGGTGGGGATCTTCGGCTACACCAAGCAGTACTGGAGATCGGCGTTCAAGCGGCGGCCGCGCCTCGCCGCGGTGCCTCCGCGGTCGCGGCCGGCCGGCGAGCCGCTGATCGGGACCGCGCAGCCGTTCGAGCAGACGGTGCGGTCCGGCGCGCTCGCGGTCGCGACGACGATCGAGAGCCGCCGGGGCGTGATCGTGCGCGCGGTCGATGCCGTGCCGTTCTGGCTCGCCCTGCCCGGCCGCCGCGTGCTGGTCACCGGCGACTACTGGGTCGCCGGGACAGCGAGCGAGCGCGACAACGCCGTGTCGGTGGCGCTCGGCGAGCTCGAGGCAGCCGAGCTGCCGATCGCAACGGTGAGCACGCGGCGGCTGCAGGTGCTGCGCGTGATGCTCATGCCCGGCGATCGCGTCGCCGTGAGCGGCCGCGCGCGCGAGGAGCAGCTGCCCGGCGCCGGCGGCTACCGGGACGCGCTGGTCGAGACCATCCGCGGCGAGTCCGGCTCGCCGGTCTGGATCGATCGACTCGACGCGCAGTAGCTCGCCCGATCGCCGTGCGTGCGGGTGACCGCGGCGCGCCGGGTGCCCGAGAGCGCCGATGGTCGCGGGATCGCCGGTGGTCGCCGTGCCCCATCGCGGGCGAACGTGCGATGCTGCCGGCGATGCAGAGCCCCGCGCCGCGCGACGCCTCCGCCACCGCGCCGTCGTGGGCGCGATCGGCCGTCGCGCTCGTCGCGGATCTCGCCTCGGGCGCGCTGTCGGCCGCCGAGGCCGTCGACGCGCACATCGCGCGCATCGAAGCCGTCGATCGCGAGCTCGGCGCCGTGGTGTGGAAGCGCTACGACGCCGCGCGCGCCGAGGCCGCCGAGGCCGACCGGCGGCGACAGGCCGGCGAGCCGACCGGCTCGCTGCACGGCCTGCCGATCACCATCAAGGAGTGCTTCGACCTCGAGGGCTCGCCCGCGACCTTCGGCGTCGTCGGCCGCAGCGAGCTCGCCGCGCACGACGATCCCTACGTCGCGGCGCTGCGGCGCGCCGGCGCGATCGTCCTCGGCAAGACCAACGTGTCGCAGCTGCTCCTCTACATCGAGAGCGACAACCCCGTCTACGGCATGACCCGCAACCCGTGGGCCGCCGACCGCACCCCCGGCGGCTCGTCGGGCGGATCCGCCGCGATCGTCGCCGCCGGCGGCTCCGCGCTCGGCCTCGGCAACGACATCGGCGGCTCCGTCCGGATCCCGGCCGCGTTCTGCGGCATCGTCGGCCTCAAGCCCCGACTACCCCCGGACGCCGATCCCCGCCCCCTGACGTTCACCGGCGGGGCTTCGACCGCGAACCGGTCAAATCCGCTGCGGTCGGGCACTAGCCGCGTGTCCGCGGTCGCTCGACCCACGCGAGGATCAGATCGGCGACGACTTCCCGGCGCCGCAGGACCGCGGCCTTCGACGTCATGTCGATGTTGAAGACGCTGGAGAATGAATAGCGGTTGGCCACGTGGTGGAAGCTCAGCGCGCTGATCGTCATGTGGAGCTCGATCGGATCGATCCCGCGGCGGAACAGACCTTCCTTTTCGCCGCGCGAGAGGATCCGCTTGGTCGCGTCGATCGCGGGGACATTCAGCTTCTGGATGACACTCGACTTCCGGATGTAAGCGCCGTAGTGCAGGTTCTCGTTCATGATGATCCGCACGGTGTCGGGATTCGCGTGGTGATGGTCGAAGGTATTGCGCACGAGCTGTCTCAGCGCCTCGTCGGGCCTGCTCGCCTCGAGGTCGAGGCCGAGCTCGACGCTCCGGAGCCTCCGGTAGGCGGCCTCGAGCACGGCAAGGTAGAGCGCTTCCTTGCCACCGAAGTGGTAGTAGATCATCCGCTTGCTGGTCTTGGTGCGCGCCGCGATCTCGTCGATGCGCGCACCGCTCAAGCCTTCGCGGGCGAACGCTTCGGTCGCGACTTCCATGATGTCGGCCATCGTCCGCTCGGCCACGGTCTGGACCAGATCCCGGCGCATCACGGATGTCTTCTCCTGCTGGTTCTTGGCGATCCTGGGCACCGTTACCCCCGCGGCTACCTCGACGGGGCCAAACGGAGGGTCGACCGGAGTGGCCTGGGGCTTCGCAGGTGGAGTTTCCAGGGGCTCACGACGTGCATGATACAGGTCGATCTTCCCGGTGTCCCCTGCGTCGCGGTTCGATCAGGGGATCGGTCCTGCCGCGCGCGTGCCGCCGAGGAACAGCCGGTCGAGGTCGGGATCGCTCAGCAGCTCGTCCGCACGCCGGTGCAGCACGTGCCGGCCGGACGCCAGCGCGATCGCCTCGTCGGCCAGCTTGAGCGCGCTTCTCACGTTCTGTTCGACGATCAACACCGTCGTGCCGGCGTCCGCCAGCGCGCGCAGCAGCAGGAACACGTCCTGCACCACCAGGGGAGACAGACCGACGGACGGCTCGTCGATGAGCAGGACCTTCGGCCGCAGGAGCAGCGCGCGACCGACCTCCAGCTGCTTCTGTTCTCCGCCGGACAGCGAAGCGGCGGCGCTGTGCAGCCGATTCTTCACGCACGGAAACCGCTCCAGCACCTCCGGGATGCGCTCGCGCGTGGTCTTCATGCCGAGGGTGATGCCGCCGAGCTCGAGGTTCTCGTACACCGACAGGCGCCCGAACAGGTTGCGGCCCTGGGGCACGAACGCGACGCCGTGACGCGTGAGCAAGTCTCTGGGCGCGGCGCCGGTGATGTCGTTGCCGTCGAGCCGGATCCGGCCGTGGCGCACGGGGAGCATGCCGAACAGCGTCTTCAGCGCCGTCGACTTGCCCGCGCCGTTGGGGCCGATCAGCAGTGTGACCTTGCCGCGACTGACTTGCAGACTCAGGTGGTTCAGGATCACGAGCTCGCCATATCCCGCAACGACGTCGTCGAGCTCGATGCAGATCGGCTCGCTCTTGTCAGTTCCCGAGGTAGGCATCCAGCACGTGCTTGTTGGCCCGGATCTCGGCGGGCGTTCCGATCGCCATCGCGCGGCCCTCGACCATCACCATGATGCGATGACATAGCTTCTGCACGAAGTCGACGTTGTGCTCGATGATGACGAAGCTGCGGCGCCGCACCCGGTTCAGGTCGCGGAGCAGGCGCGCGATGTCGTCCACCAGGACGGGGTTGACGCCGGCGCACGGTTCGTCCAGCAGCACCAGATCGGGATCGCTCATGAACGCCATGGCGATGTCGACGAGCTTTTGCTGGCCGTAGCTCAGCTCGCCTGCCCGCCGGTGGGCAACCTCCCGGAGGTGGAACTGATCGATCAGCGCGTCGGCCTTCGGCCCCAGCCCGTTGTCGGTGGCCGCGAACATGCGGCCGAGCATCGTGCCGCGATGCTCCTGCGCCGCGACGATGAGGTTGTCGCGCACCGTCATCCTGCCGAACACCTGCAGCGACTGGAACGTGCGGCCCACGCCGCGCCGGCTCAGCTGCAGCGGCGATAGATGCGTGATGTCCCGTCCGTCGAGCTCGATGCGACCCGCGCTGGGTTTGATCTGGCCCAGCACGCTGTTGAACATGGTCGTCTTGCCCGACCCGTTCGGGCCGATCACGCCGAAGATCTCGCCCGGCATCACGGCAAACGACACGTCATCCACCGCCCGGATCGCACCGTACGACTTCACGAGGCCGGTCACCTCGAGCACCGGGGCGGTCATGTCCGGGGCCTCGACGCCGCGATGGCGCGCGCCTTGAGGCGGTCCGGAAGGCTGAGCAGCCCACCCGGCAGCCACAGCATCAGGACGATCACCGCGACGCCGAACGCCGTGAGGTACCAGCCCTGCGCGAAACGCAGCCACTCGGGCAAGAGCACGCCGACCACGGCGCCGAGCGCCGGGCCGAAGAAGGTTCCCGAACCGCCCACGACCACCATCAAGTACATCGTGAACGACACGCCCAGGCCAAACGGCGTGGGGTCGACGAACTGCACGAGGCTCGCGAGCAGGGCGCCGGCGATGCCCGCGCAGGACGCGCCGATCGCGAACGACAAGAGCGTGTACGCCCGGACGTCGATCCCCAGGCTCTCGGCGCGAATCGGATTGTCACGCAGGGCGGTGAATGCCTTTCCCCAGGGTGAGCGCAACACGCCCCTCAGCAGCGCGGCGACCACCACCGCGACGGCGAGAACGAAGTAGTAGTACGCCAGGTTGCCGCCGAGGTCGAGCCCGAACAGGCTGGGACGGCCGACGTCGTTGATGCCGGAGGTACCCCCGGTCAGCCACTCCTCGTAGCGCATGACCAGCAATGCGGCGACACTGAACCCGAGCGTGGCGAACGCGAGATAGATCGATTGTACGCGCAGCGCGGGAAATCCCAGCCCGAGGCCCACGACGAAGCACAGCACCGCGGACAGCGGCAGGCCGAGCCAGAAGCTGCAACCCGCCTTCATGACGATCGCGACGCTGTATGCCCCGATCCCGAGAAACGCGGCGTGGCCGAGCGACGCCTGTCCGGCATATCCGACGGTGAGGTTCAGCCCCATGGTCGCGATCACGAACACGAGCCAGTAGCTCAGGAGGTAGAGTCCGTAACTCCGGAGAAACGGCGGCAACACCAGCAGCGCGGCCATCCCCACCATGCCGATCAGCCAGCGCGGTTGCCTGGTCATCCCGGCCTCACACCTTCCGCTCGACGCGCTGGCCCACCAGGCCCTGTGGCCTGACGAGGATCACGACGATGAAGATCGCGAGCGCCACGGCATCCTTGTACGACGCCGAGACGTAGGCCGCAGCGAGGTTCTCGCACACGCCCACCACGAGCCCGCCCAGCAGCGCACCGCGCGAGTTGTTGAAGCCTCCGATCACCGCCGCGAAGAATGCCTTGGTGCCGAGCGACTCGCCCATGTCGAACTTCGCCAGGTACGTGGGCGCGATCAGCAGCGCTGCCGCACAGGCCAGGATCGCGTTGATCGCGAAGGTGTAGAAGATCATGCGAGGGACGTCGATGCCCAGCACGACGGCACTCGTGGTGTCCTGCGCCACGGCCTGCATCGCGCGCCCGGTCACCGTCCTGGCAAGGAACGCCTGGGTGGCCAGCACGAGCACGAGCGCGGCGGCGAGGGTACCGACGTCGACCGAGGTGACCGCCACGCGGCCGATGCGGAACACATCGTCGCCGAACAGGCTCGGAAACGGGTGCGCCTCGGCGCTGTAGCCCGCGCGCACGCCGTTGCGCAGCGCGATCGATAGCCCGAGCGTCGCGACGACGACGGGCATCGAGCCGAACCTCAGCAGCGGGTCGGCGATGCCCCGCTTGAATCCCCAGCCCAGCACCACCACCGCCAGGACGCAGGTCAGCGCGAACGCCGCGGGGAGCGGCACGCCGATCGCCGAGAATGCCAGTAGCGCGAACGTCGGCAACATCACGAATTCGCCCTGCGCGAAGTTGATCGTGCCCGAGGTCTGCCACAGCAGCGTGAAGCCGAGCCCGGCCAGTGCATAGATGCTTCCCGTGGCCAGACCCGAGATGAACAGTTGCAGAAAGTCCGCCATGGCCGCGCGCCGTCAGAACTTGGCGACGGGCGGCAGCACTTCCTTGACCTGCTGCTTGCCGTCCTTGACCTGGACGATGAAGCTGGCGCGATCGAGGTCGCCGTTGTCGTCGATCGCGACATCCATCAGCGCGCCGGGCTGCTTCGCCGCGCTGATCTTCAGCCCGTGCAATGCCCTGGCAACGGCGACGCGGTTCGGCTTCCCGGCGGCCTCGACCCCGGCCTTGAGGAAGTACACGCTGGTGTAGCCCTTGATGACATTGTGGTCGGGGACGTACTTGTACGCTTTCTCGAACTTCGCGCGGAACTCGCGAACCGCCGGAATCGGTGCCTCGGCAGTCAAGCCGACGTGCGCGAGCACGCCGTTGGCCGCCGGGCCGGCGAGCTCGATGACGCGCTGTCCGGCCAGCGTTGTCTCCCCGATGATCGGTTTGCTGAACGCCTGCTTGCGCAGCTCGCGCAGGCAGCGAGCCGACTCTTCCTCGTTGGTGTAGACGAACACGGCGTCGGCGTTGCTCTGCTTGGCCTTGAGCACGGGGGCCGAGAAGTCGAGCTGACCGGCTTCGGTGGAGATGTCGGCGGCCACCGTCAGGTGCACTGCGGCGGCCGCCTTGACGAACGTATCGCGTCCGCCTTTACCGAAATCATTGTTGACGAAGATCACGGCGACGGTCTTGGCCTTCAACGTACCTGCGATGTAGAGCGCCACGCGGGGCATGGAGGTGGTCTGCGTGAGGCTGGTGCGAAAGATATACGGATTGTGTTGCTGTGTGAGCGACGCGGCCTCGGCGCCGGTGAAGTTGGGCACCTCGGCGGTGCGGGTCTGCGTCATGCTGACGATCATGGAACCAGAAAACGTGGGGCCGAACACCGCGAACGCGCCGTCATCGACCGCCTTGAGCGCCAGCGCCTTGGCGATCCCCGGGTTGGACTGCGTGTCATCGATCGTGGCCTCGAGCTTCTGCCCCAGGATGCCTCCTGCGGCGTTGATCTCCTTGACCGCGAGCTCCACGCCGTTCTTGAAGTTGGTGCCCGCGGTGGCCCCGGTCCCCGACAGCTCCTGGATCACGGCAATCTTGAGCTGCGCGTGAGCGGTCGAAGCGGCCAGTAGCCAGATGAGCACAGTGGCGGTCGGTAGCTTGGGTGTCATGCGGTCCTCCTGTGAGTGGCGTGCGATGGACTCGCGCCGAGCCCGATCCCGAGGCTGTCGTCACGTTCGTGTCAGCTTGGCCACGGCGCGCAGCTCATCCGAGGTTGCCGGCCCGAGGCCAAAGAACTCCAGGTAGAGCGGGATCTGCTCGAACAGCATGTCGATGCCCGGCTGGGTGCGGCAGCCGCGCCGTCGCGCTGCCACCAGCAGCGGCGTGGCATCGGGCATCATCACGACCTCTGCAACGAAGCTCGTGGCGTCGAGCCGGGACACGTCGATCGGCAGGTCATCTCCCACGGTCATGCCCAGCGGGCTCGCATTGATCACCAGGTCGAAGCCCGACGGGTCGTTCGATCCCGCGCGCACATCGACCTGCGGATGGTGCTCGTGCAGCCTCGCGATCAGCGTCGCGGTGTGCTCCGGCGCGATGTCATGGATCGTGAGCTCGCCGGCGCCGGCGGCGGCCAGCGCGATCGCGATCGCCGATCCTGCGCCACCCGCACCGATCACGAGGCACCTGGCGCCGGTGATCTGAAAGCCGTTGCGGCGAAGTCCGGCGACGAACCCGAGGCCGTCGAACAGATCGCCGAACAAGGTACCGTCGGGCCGGCGCACGACCGCATTGCACGAACCCGCGACGCTGACGCGCGGGCTACACGCGTCGAGCAGACCGATCATGCTCCGCTTGTGCGGCATGGTGATGATCGCACCGAGTGCATTGGTCAGCCGGAGCACCGCGTGGAGAG
>VBLP01000186.1:0-5295 GCA_005887925.1 Deltaproteobacteria bacterium
GTTCGACCGCGATGGCAACCTGTGGATCGGCACGCGCACCGGGGTGAAGCGGATGACCGACGGCCAGATCGAGCGGCTGCCGTCTCCCGAGGTCCTGATCAACGCGCTGTTCGAGGACAGCGATGGCAACCTGTGGATCGGCAGCGATCGCGGCCTGGATCGGCTGCGCGACGGCGACGTGCTGCCGTTCGGCGTCAACGAGGGCATGACCGACGAGGTGGTCGGCGGCTTCCGCGAGGACGCGACCGGCACGAAGTGGATCACGACGAGCGGTGGGCTGTACCGGATCGCCCCGGGGGAGATCACCGCGACCCGGATCGTCGACCACCGCGGGCTGTACGCGATCCTGGTCGACTCCCGCGGCACCGTCTGGTTCGGCGGCCGGGACGGCAACCTCGGGTACCTGCGGGACGGCCGACCGACGTGGTTCGACAACCAGGACTGGGAGCGCATCCATTCGCTCGCCGAGACCAGCGGCGGCATGTGGATCGGCACCGACCACGGCTTGTTCCATATGCGGGGTGATAAGATCGCCGGTGCCATCGCGGTCGTCCTCAAGGTCGCGGTCCACTCGATCGTGACCGACGCCGAGGGCTCGCTGTGGGTGGCGACCGAGCGCGGCCTGCTGCACTGGAGCGGTGACGCGATGGTCCCGCTCCCACCGGGGGGCCCGCCGCGCACCACGCCGGTCACGACGATGCTGTTCGATCCCGACGGGACGATGTGGGTCGGCACCAAGGGCTCGGGGCTGTGGCGACTGCGCAGCGGCCTGTGGTCCGTGTTCACCTACCGGCAGGGCATGTTCGACGACGTGATGTGGCGGATCCTCGACGACGGGCTCGGCCACCTGTGGATGTCGTCCAACCGCGGGATCTGGCGGGTCAGCCGGCAGCAGCTCGATGCGGTCGCCGCCGGGCAGCGCGCGAAGGTCGACTCGCAGGCGTACGGAGAGGCCGACGGGATGCGCGACCGCGAGTGCAACGGCGTGGCCGATCCGGCGGGCTGGCGGACGCACGACGGCCGGCTGTGGTTTCCGACGGGCAAGGGCCTGGTCGTGATCGATCCGGCGCACCTGCGCGAGCGCGAGCCGCCGCGCGCGCTGATCGAGAGCGTCTGGGTCGACGGCCAGCCGCAGCGGGCGGTGGACACGCTGACCCTGCCCGCCGGCAGCCCGCGGCTGGAGCTCGGCTACACCGCGCCGGCGCTGCGCGGCCCCGAGCGGCTCCGGTTCCGCTACCGGCTCGACGGCTTCGAACCGGACTGGATCGAGACCAGCACGCAGCGGGTCGCGCGGTACACGAACCTGCCGCCCGGCGACTACCGCTTCATCGTCGCCGCGGGGCTCGACGACAAGTGGGGACCGGCGGGCGTGCTGGCGGTGACCTTGCCGCCGCTGTTCTACCAGACTCGCTGGTTCGACGCGCTGGCGGTGCTATCGCTCGCGCTGGCGATCGTGGCGGTGCCGCTGCTCCGCGTCCGTCAGCTCCGGCGGCGTGCGCGCGAGCTCGACAAGCGGGTCCAGGAGGCGATCGGCGAGCTCAAGGTGCTGTCCGGCATGCTGCCGATCTGCGCGTGGTGCAAGAAGATCCGCGACGATCACGGCTACTGGAGCAAGATCGAGGCGTACCTCAGCGCACGCACCGACGCCCAGTTCACCCACGGGATCTGCCCCGAGTGCACGAAGCGGATGCTCGCCGACGAGAGCTTCGGACGCACCAGCAACATCCAGGGCCCGAGCGGGTAACGACGGTGCTGGCGAGACCGGAGCGTCATGCGCGAGCCGGCCGGATACGCGACGGCGGGCAGGCTAGGGCACGAGCGCGGGCACTGCCTCCGGCATCACGAAGCGCTGGTTATTCCCGCCGTTCGAGCTCCACTGCTCGACCAGCGTGCCGTCGGCGGTGTGACGCACGTCGTGTTCGGAGATCTGTTCCTTGCAGACATCCGGGCCTACCGCGAGGCGCAGCTCGCGCCACTCGGGTTGACCCCGGTATTTCCGCTGTGGCAGCGCGACACACGCGCGCTGGCGCACGCGATGATCGCCGACGGGCTCGCCGCGACGCTGACGTGCGTCGATCCGCGGGTGCTCGATCGCAGGTTTGCCGGCCGTGTGTTCGACCGTGCGCTGCTGTCCGAGCTGCCGCCGGGGATCGATCCGTGCGGTGAGAACGGTGAGTTTCATACGTTCGCGACGGACGGCCCGATGTTCGCGCATCGAATCGAGGTTTCGCTCGGTGAGATCGTCGAGCGCGACGGCTTCGTGTTCGCCGATCTGGTGGCCGGCGGCCCGGCGCCGGACCGCCCGGCGCGCTGACGCGCTACGCTGAGGTATGGCCGGTCCGCGCGACGACGGTGGTACGCCGATCGTGAACTTTGGCGGCAATGTCGCGTTCACGCCGCGCCATCGCTATGCACCGCGCAGCGAGGCCGAGGTGCTGGCGGTGCTGGATCGCCACGCCGGTGGCACGATCCGGGTGGTCGCGTCGCTGCACTCGTGGAGCGATGACGTGGTGTGCGACGACGTGATCCTCGATCTTCGCCACTTCGATCGGGTCGTCGTCGAGACCCGCGACGGCGAGACCTGGGCGACGGTGGGCGCGGGCTGCGTGCTCGGTGATGCGCTCGCGCAGATCCGCGCGGCCGCCGATGCCACGCTGCCGACGCTGGGCGCGGTGACGGTGCAGCGCATGGCGGGCGTGGTCTCGACGGCGACGCACGGCTCGGGGCGCAGCAGCTTCTCGCACTACATGGCCGCGCTGCGCGTGGCGGCGTACGATCCCCAGACCGGCAAGGCCAGGGTCTTCGAGCTCGCAGGCGGCGAGGAGCTGCTCGCCGCGCGCTGCGCGCTCGGTGCGCTCGGCGTGATCCTCGAGGTCCGCTTCCGCTGCGTGCCGGCGTATCACGTCGCCGAGACGCTGGTGCGGCGCGCCACGCTCGACGAGGTGCTGGCCGACGAGCCGCGCTTCCCGCTGCAGCAGTTCGTGCTGGTTCCGCGGGCAGCGAGCGCAGCACGCGGCCGAGCTGGTGGCGGCTGATCCACCGGCTGTATGCATTCGTCGGCGTCGACGTGCTGCTGCACCTGATCATCAAGCTGCTGGTCACGGTCGGCCGCACCGGGTGGATCCGCTGGTTCTTCCGCTCGATGTTCATCCACCTGGCGTGGCTGGATCGCACGGTGATCGACCGCAGCGAGCGGATCCTGACCTTGCACCACGAGCTGTTCAAGCACCTCGAGATGGAGCTGTTCGTCCCGGGCAGCCGGCTCGCAGCATCGGTGGCGCTGGTGCGCCACGTGATCGCGCGGTTCGACGGCAGTGCCGCGACGACCGATCCGGAGGTCGAGGCCGCCCTGGCCGGCATCGGTATGCTCGACGAGCTCGGCCGCCACGCCGGCTCGTACACGCATCACTATCCGATCTTCTTTCGCCGCGTGCTGCCGGACGACGCGCTGATCTCGATGACGGCCGGCGCCCGCGAGCCGTTCTACACGATCAGCTTGTTCTGCTATCGCGAGCCGCGCACCGCGTTCTACGCGCTCGCCGGCAAGTACTTCCCGCTCGCGTACGCCGAGATCGACGAGCGCTATCCGCGGCTCGCCGAGTTCCGGGCGATCTGCGAGCGCTATGACGCGCGCGGCACGTTCCGCAACCGCTACGTGGCGCGCGTCCTGGGCTTCGATCGCGCGGACGACACGCGGGCCGCGTAGCCGAGCGCGGCGACGCGGGCGCCGGTGGCAAACTGCGGATACTGCGCACCACCGGGCTCCGGGTGCTACCTTACGGGCGGTTACCCGCTACGGACGATCAAGGAGAGCGCATGTCGACCACCCACCTCTATCGCTTGCCCGTCGAGCAGACCCAATGGAAGGTGGAAGGCAAGACCACGACCGCGTTCACCTGGGAATACCAGGACGGCAGCGCCGACCTGCTCGCGCTCTATGGCAAGGGCAAGAAGCAGCAGTGGGATGCGGCGGAGCGCCTCGACTGGTCGCAGGACATCGATCCCGACAACCCGATGGGGATGCCGGACGCGCACATCGCGATCTACGGCACAGATCTGTGGAATCGCCTCGACGACAAGGGCCGCGCCGAGGTCCGCCGCAACCTCCAGGCCCACACGCTGTCGCAGTTCCTGCACGGCGAGCAAGGCGCCCTGATGGCCACGGCCAAGATCGTGCAGACCGCGCCGTCGTTCGAGGCGAAGTTCTACGCCGCGACCCAGGTCATGGACGAGGCGCGCCACGTCGAGGCCTACTCGCGGCTGCTTCACGACAAGTTCCACCTGGCGTATCCGATCACCCCGTCGCTGGCCAAGCTGCTCGAGGCGACGATCACCGACGCGCGCTGGGACATGACCTATCTCGGCATGCAGATCTTGATCGAGGGCCTCGCGCTGGCGGCATTCCAGCGCATCCGCGACCTGTCGAGCAATCCGCTGTGCGCCGCGGTCAACGCCTATGTCATGCAGGACGAGGCGCGCCACGTCGCGTTCGGGCGGCTCGCGCTGCGCGAGTTCTATCCCCAGCTGACCGAGGCCGAGCGCGACGAGCGCGAGGAGTTCGTCGTCGAGGCCTGCTACCACATGCGCGACCGCTTCGACCAGCGCATGGTCTGGGAGAACCTGGGACTGCCGGTCGCCGAGTGCATGGCGATAGTCGACCAGTCCGAGATGATGAAGCGGTTCCGGCGGCGCCTGTTCACCCGGATCGTTCCGGCCGTGAAGGACATCGGGCTGTGGGGCAAGCGGGTGCGGCGCGCCTACGAGGACATGGGCGTGCTCGATCTCGCCGACGTCGACCCGGCCGTCATGCTGGAGAACGATAACCGCGTGGCCGACGACTTCGACGCGAAGCGGTTCGTCCGGCAGCAGCTCGGCAACGAGTGACGCGTCACACCCAGACCTGCAGGACGTAGTCGTAGGGCGCCTGGGCGTTGAACATGTCGACGCGCTGCAGCCGGATCTCGAGCCGACCGTCGTGGCGGACCAGCGTGTGGCGATACGTGCCGCCGAAGTGACGGACGGTGTCCCTGCGCAGCTCCATCATGTGGAACCGCGAGCGGACGATCCACTGGCCGCGCGACTCCGCCTCGATCGCGACATTGCCGATCACGTGGCTCGTGCTCCACATCGGCACCTGCGACCACGCCGTCGGATGGGTGATACGGCCCATCCGCACCTCCATCATGTACCGATCCTCGGCGAAGATCGACGGTGAGCCCTCCCATTCGGTCTGGTCCGGGGTCACCGGCATCCAGTAGACGCCGTCATCGGCGAACAGGTCGATGTAGTCCTGCC
>VBLP01000186.1:5357-37859 GCA_005887925.1 Deltaproteobacteria bacterium
ATGGTCTGGATCGACGCCGAGCGCGCCACGTGATCGGGTGCGATCGCCTGCGCGCCGATCTGGGCGTCGACCGACGCGCTCTCGATCACGATCTCCTGGGCCAGGTGGGACGGCGCCGCGGCCGCGCTGCGAGCGCGGTGGTTGCGGGCGCCGTTCTTGCGAGTGCCGTTGTTGCGCGCGCCGTTCTTGCCGCGCGGGCCGGCCTTGCGCGTCGGGCGGGTCTTGGTGGTCTTGCTCGCCATGGTCGACTCACTGCGCGTCCGTCATGTACTGGGACCACGCACGAAACTGATTGCGCATCACGGCTTCCGAGGTGCCGTTGTTGGAGTAGATCACACCGCCGTTCTCGGTGTCGCCGCCGTAGTTGCGGTGAAAGCTCACCCAGTCGCCGCCCTCGGACTCGAGCCCCCACTGCGCCTTGGTCCAGTTCTCGAGGTCGTCGGCATTGACCATCGTCGCCGGCGAGTTCACCAGGTTGTAGTACCAGAGCGATCGGCGGTAGATCGCCTCGGGCGCACCCTTGAGCCGGAAGTGCCAGATCTCCGACAGCGTCCTCCCGGGGCCGAGCGGACGCAGGCAGCGCAGCTGCTGCAGCGGCGACTGCACCGAGAGGTAGGGATAGACCAGCACGTGGTGGATGCCGCGCGACAGGTACTCCTCGGTCTTCTCGGCGCCGTAAGCCTTGACGAGCAGGTCCTCGTGGGCGCGGGTGTCGGGGTCCTGCGGGCGCAGCCCCATGTAGGCCTTGAGGATGCCGTGACCGCGCGGGAAGTTGATCGTCTGCACGGCGTCCCACTGCTCGAACTTGGACGCGAATGCCGACAGGTAATGATAATACAGCGGTGCCGCGCCGGTCTGGTCCTTGATCTTGCGCTCGACGCGGCTGGCCGCCACGCCCGTGGACTGGTGGGTCACCGACGGGTGGAGCGCATCGAGCTGGTTCTCCATGAACAGCTTCCAGTTCGATTGCTGGATCACGCGGTGGCAGATCGGCACGACCTCGACCTCGCCGAGCGGCGACCGATCGCACATGTCGTCGAACGCCACCTTGGCCTCGCCGAGGAACTCGCCGAGGGATGGCCCGGTCGGCGACAGGCTGGCGAACACGAAGCCGCGGTACGAATCGACGCGTGCGGCCGGCTTGACGCTGCAGTCGGGGTTCTCGGCGCTGACCCGCGTGCCGTCGTAGCCGTGCTGCAGCGGGATGCTGCGCAGCCGGCCATCGAGGTGAAAGCTCCACGCGTGATAGGAGCAGACCAGCGCGCTGCCGACATTGCCCCTCTGGTTGCCGCACAGCTGGACACCGCGGTGCGGACAGCGGTTATGCAGCACGCGAATCTGGTGATCCTTGCCGCGCACCATGAACATCGGCTGGCGGCCGATCTGGAATGCATGGTAGTCGCCGGGCTGCGGCACCTGGGTCTCGTGCCCGCAATAGACCCAGACGCGCTCGAAGATCTGCGTCATCTCGCGGTCGAAGATCTCCTGATCGGTGTAGACCCGTCTGTGGACCCGATCGGGCTCGACCAGTTGGCTGACGTTCATCGCGGTCACCTCCGACGGCAGGCGGTGAGGTTACGTAGAAAACATCGCAGCTTCAAGCAGTTCTGCGCGCCGCGCCGGGCCGGGCGTCACGCGCGGGTCAGCGCCACGATGCGGTCGAACAGGGCGCCGGGCCGGGTCAGCTCGTCGACCACCGTGAAGTGGTGGGTGCCGGCGATCGACAGGTACTCGGCCGCGACACCGGCCGCCGCCCATCGCTCGGTCAGCGCGCGGCTCTGGCGGTGGAACTCGGGCGTCTCGTCGGCGCCGACCGCGGCGATCAGCGTGCGGCCGGGCGGTGGCGGCGGCCACAGCATCGGGCTGGCGTCGCGCGCGGCCGCGTGATCGAGCTGGAGCGCGCGGTTCATGGTGGTGGGGATGAGCGGCGCGAGCTCGAACACGCCGCTGATCGCACAGCCGGCGCGCACGAGGTCGGCGGGCACGCCGGGCCAGCGGCGCCAGTCGGTCGCCAGCATCGCCGCGGTCAGATGGCCGCCCGCGGAGTGGCCGGCGACGACGGGGTGCTTGCCGGTCGCGGCCCAGAGCACCGCCAGGCAGCGCCGCAGCTCGTCGATGATCTGCATCACCGAGACGGCCGGACACAGCGAGTACGACGGGATGGCGATGTCGATGCCCGCCGCGGCGAACGCGCGCGCGACGAAGGCGGTGTCCTCGCGGCCGCCGAGCTGCCAGTAGCCACCGTGGATATAGACGAGCAGCGGGGCCGCCGGCGAGCCGGCGCGGAACAGGTCGTAGCGCTGGCGGTCCGCCGGGCCGTACGGCTGGTCGAGATCGGCGCGCGCCGTCGGGCGATACGCCGCCGACGCCGCCTGCCAGCGCGCCACGATCGACGAGAACTCGGCGATCCGTGTGCGATTGTTGTATTCGGCCTCGTGGTCGATCGCGGTCATGGCTGCGGCGGGGCCAGCCCGCGCACGCAGCTTGCCGCATGGCGCCGCCGGGGCGCAATGTCCGGCCGGCGGTCACGCCGGCGGCAGCGGGATCGTGGGGCGATCGGCCTTGACGCCGGTGACGGGGCGGCGCGGCGCCGGCTGCACCTCGAGCGTGTCGAGGTCCGAGTCGGCGCCGGTGTAATACCAGCGATCGGGATCGAGGAACCGGCGATCACCCGGCGTGGGGATCATGCACAGGAACGGCTTGCTCTCGCGCTCGGTGAAGCCCAGCCGCCAGAGGTGGCGGCGGCGGCCGTCGTTCGCGAACAGCTTGATCTCGACGCGGTCGGCGCGGGTGTGCTCGGCGCAGTAGCGCACGATCGCACGCAGGCCGGCGTGCCAGGCGCCCGGGACGGTGACGAGGTCGACGATGGTCAGCACGGTGCCGCCACGCGTCGGCTCCAGCGCGCATGCGCCGATCGCCCGGCCGCGCTCGACGATGACGAACGGGCGTTGCCGCCGGGTCGGCGCTTCCAGGAACCGCCAGGTATAGAACGCCGCGTCGCGCACTGCTGCCAGGCGGAGATCGCGCCGGGCCTCGGCCCAGACCTCGTCGACGCGCGCATCATGGCGCCGCATCGCCTCGAGCTCCGCGCCGCCGCTCGGCGCCACCGTGAAGCTGCCCAGCAGCGGCCCGCGCAGCCCCAGCGCGGCCGCGCGCACCGGGCGGACCCAGCGCACGACATGGCCGACCTCGCACGAGCCGCCGCGCTTGAGCGGCGTGACGTTCATCGCGCCCGGCGCGCCGTACATGCAGCCGATGCGGTGGGCGGGCATGGCATGGCGGGAGGCGTCGTGCAGCGCGCCGCCGATGCCATTGCGGCGAAACGCGGGCCGCACGTAGCCATCGCCACCGAGGGCGGCGCGGACGACTTCACCGTCGAGCCAGAGCCGGAACGGGAAGAACGATGTGCAGCCGGTCACGTGGTGGCCGGTGGTGGCGATCCAGGTCAGCGCCTGGCCGCCGGGGTTGGTCTCGTAGAGCCACCGCCAGCGAGCCTCGGCGTCGATGCCCGGGATCATTTCCCGGATCAATGCGAAGATCTCGGAGCGGTCCGCGAGCGCGGCAGCACGTACGTCAGACATGACAGGAGCTGTAGCAACCAGCGTTCCTGCTAGGCCATTTCGCTAAGGGGATTTCCTTTCGCCCTGGGCGGCCAGCGTGAGCCCCACCGGACGATTCGTGGGCGCGCGGTGTGTCGCGCCGGTCGAGCGTTCGAGCCGCGCTCAGCTATTTCTGCGAATAGATGAACCGGAATGCCGTACATACCGGCGTCGCCTTGCCATTGATCACGTACGGGCGATAGCGCCAGTCCTTGCGGATCGTAGTCGCGATCTTGGCGTCGTAGGCGGGGAAGCCGGTGCCCTTGAGCTGCGTCACGTTGGCGATGGCGCCCTCGGCGGTGATGCAGACCTTGAAGCTGCTGATCAGCTTGTCCGCACCCGCCCGGCTGATCGCGCCCTGCGTGGTCTCGTCGGGGGCGATGCTCTTGTCGCCGGAGATCCGGAAGCCGTCGAGCGCCGTCGGCGCGACGACCTGGGGCACCATCGGCGCGGGCGGCGCCGCCGCCGGCGTCTCCGCCGGAGGGACCACCGGCTGTGTCACGCTCTGCGGCGGCGGTGGTGGCGGCGGCAGGACAGGTGCCGGGCGGTGCTCCGGCTCGGCGATGGGCTCGCTGCGGGGCGGCGGCTCCGGCGGCGTCGCGACCGCGATGCGGGTCGGGCGCTCGGGCTTGGCGCTGGGAGGCGACTCCATGGTGGTCCGGGTCACGGTGCGCACCGTCGGCCCGGGCGGGGTGGGGCGGCCCTTGCGAGGCGGCGGCTCGGGCTCGCGGATCGCCATCCGCGGCGGCGGGCCGGCGGAGTCCGTCGCGGCGGGGTCGGGGGTCGGGCTCTCCGAGCTCGGAGCGCTCGCCCCCGGCGCGGTGGTCGCGAGCGCCGACGGCGGCGGCGCCGGCGGCGGCTGGGCGGTGGGCGGCGGTGCCGGCGGCGTGGCGGGCGGCGCTGCGACCGGCGTGATGTTGCTCCGGGTCATGCTCACGACCAGCCAGATCGCGGCGCCCATCGCGAGCGCACCGCCGATCATCGCGGCCTTCTGCACCGGGAACGTGCGCGGCGCGAAGGTGCGCGACTGGTTCTCCCAGCCCATGCGCGAATCGGTCGCGGGCGGCGCACTGGGCAGCGGCGTGAACGACGGGCGCTGCGGCGCTCCGAGCCGCGCCGTGGCGTCGGGCGCGGCGTCGCCGGGGATGACGGGAACCTGGCCGCTCTGGACCGGGATCGAGCTGGTGCGGCGGGGGTCACCGTCGCTGCGCGGCAGCTCGGTCCAGCTGTTGCTCGGCATCGACTCCTCGATCGACATCTGGACGTCGACGAGCGCGCCCGACGGCTGACCACCGAGCTCGAGCCACGGCTCGGGCCGCTGACCGAACTGCTGGCGCATGTACGCCCCGATCGCCGAGCTCGATGCGGTGAGCCCCGCGGTGGCGGCGAACTGGTCGAGCGCGGCGCGGAGCTCCTCGGCGGTCGCGTAGCGGCGGTCGCGATCGGTCGCGAGCGCGCGCATGATGATGTCCGACAGCTCGGTCGGCAGGCCGGGCCGGCGGGCGTGCGGCGGCGAGATCCGGCCGGTGACGATCTGCTCCATCACCAGGTAGTCGTTCTCGCCCCTGATCATCCGCGTCGTGGTCGCGAGCTCGTAGAGCACCACGCCGAGCGCGTAGACGTCGCTGCGGCGATCCACGATCGCGCCCTTGCACTGCTCGGGCGACATGTACGAGAGCTTGCCCTTGAGGCTGCCCGAGCGGGTCTCCTGCCGCATCGAGGCGGTCGCGATGCCGAAGTCGACGACCTTGATCGAGCCGTCGTAGCCGACGATGATGTTCGACGGCGACACGTCGCGATGCACGATGTTGAGCGGCTGCTTGTCGTTGCCGCGCCGCTCGTGCGCGTAGTGCAGGCCGGCCGCCGCCGACGACACGATCGCGATCGCATGACCGAGCGGGACGTAGCTGCGCTGCTTGGCCGCCGCCGACAGGATCCTGCGAACGTCCTCGCCGTGGACGTACTCCATCGCGATGAAGTACTCGCCGCTGGCCTCGCCGACGTCGTAGACCTGCACGATGTGCTGGTGATGCAGCGTCGCCGCGACGCGCGCCTCGTCGAGGAACATCCTGATGAAGCGCTGGTCGCGCGCGAGATCGGGGCGGATCCGCTTGAGCACGACGTGGCGCTCGAAGCCCTCGATCCCGTCGCTCCGCCCGAGCACGACGTCCGCCATCCCGCCTGATGCCAGGTGCTTGAGCACAACATATCGGCCTAAACGAGCGCCCATTGGAACCCAACGGTAATGAGTTACGACGAAATCGCCAATCATCATTTATCGCGAAATACCCCATCGTTACCTCAGTGACATTCAGGTCCGCGATCTCTCTCAGCTTTGTGCTGTGATGGGACTTCACGGCGACACGTCCGCACATCTGCGCGCGCGTCGCTGCGAGGCGACACCGCCGCAGTCGGTGCGCCGGGTGCGCGGTGCTTGCGCGCTCGCTATACGGAGCAGCCGCATCAGCCCGGTGCGACAGGGCTCGTCGACGGGGCGGCGCGCGCCGGCTGTCGGGCGCTGACCGAGCCCGCCGCGCGCCACCGGGGCGCGCCTCGGCAGCGGCATGAACCGCTGGTTTCGCAGCGGTTTCCGCCCTGGCGGGTCGCGCGACCGCCGAGCCCGTCGAGCCCGGTCGCGCGGCCTGCGACCCGCGGGACTCACACTGCCTATCTGCCGGGCCGTCCGGCGCTCTAAGAGATCCGCTGATCGCGAAGATCGATAGTCCGAAACTCCTGAGCCTACAGGCACACACGTGTCGAGTATCAAAAAACCATGCTCGACAAACAACACTGGCCTCTGCTAACAATGAATATGTACATTTCGGGGGAGGCGTATGGGAGAGTCTCATTGCGAATTGGGAAGTAGGTAAAATGATCCGGACGAATGCTGTGGTTTGTGGCATGTGTCTGATCGCCGCCGGCATCACGCCAGCCGTCGCCGATATCAACGCGAATTCACCGAAATCGCTGCACATGCGATCTCGGCCTGCGACGCCCGGGTCGCCGGTGCGCACGGGGAGGAAGGTCGCGCAGGTGCCGGCGCCGGATCCGCAGCCTCCCGCCGGGGATCCGGCCGCCGATCGCAGCGGAAATCCGCCGGCCCCACCGCCGGCGGCCGCGGAGCCCACTCCGGCGGCCGCGGAGCCCGCGCCGGCGGCCGCGGAGCCCGGACCGGCCGCCGACACCGCCGCCGAGCTCAGCGACGCCGAGTTCGCCAAGCTCGCCGAGCAGGAGTCCAAGGAAGAGGTCATCATCGTCACCGGCTCGACGATCGGCCGCAAGAGCCTCACCACGCCGGCGCCGCTCAGCATCCTGAACCGCGAGCTGCTCAACGCCGCCGGCCGCCCGACGGTCGGTGACATCATCCAGACCCTGCCGGCGCAGACCAACGGTATCAACGCGCAGACCAACAACGGCGGCGACGGCTCGACCCGCGTCGACATCCGCGGCCTCGGCGCCGCCCGTACGCTGACGTTGATCAACGGCCGCCGCGTCGTGCCGAGCGGCAACGGCGCCAACTCGTCGGTCGATCTCAACACGATCCCGCTCGCCGTGATCGATCGCGTCGAGGTCCTCAAGGACGGTGCGTCGGCGGTGTACGGCTCGGACGCGGTCGGCGGCGTGGTCAACATCATCACGCGCGGCGACTTCGAGGGCACCGAGGCCACGCTGTACAGCGGCGGCACGTCGCGCGGCGACGGCATCGCGTACGACGCCAGCTTCGTCACCGGCTACAACTCGGAGAACAAGCAGGGCAGCATCCTGTTCTCGGCCGGCGTCCAGCGCCAGAGGCCGGTGTTCGCCGGCGATCGCCCGTTCTCGTCGTACGACAAGACCTACGACTTCGGCAACAGGGTCGAGGTCCGGAGCGGCTCGACCGCGGTTCCCGGCGGTCGGATCAACTCCCTGGCCATCGACCTCAACGGCGACCGCAAGCCCGACCCCATCAACGTGTGCGGCCAGCCGGTCAATTACCTCTACACGCCGTCGTCTCGCTACAACCTGTACAGCTCCGGCTCGTACAAGCTGCGGCCCGGCATCGGCACGTTCTTCGAGGGCAGCTACATGAACCGCAAGAGCGATCAGCAGCTCGCCTCGGAGCCGTTCAGCAACGCGGTGACGATCTCCAAGGACAGCATGTACAACCGGATCGGCGGAGACATCCTGGGCTACCAGCGCCGCCTCGACGAGTTCGGTCCCCGAAGCTCGGTGCAGAACATCAACAACTTCCGGCTGGTCGGCGGCTTCCAGGGCACGATCCCGAGCGACGCCGAGGTGTTCAAGAACTTCAAGTGGGAGCTGTCGTACAACTACGGCCGCAACGACGGCGAGCAGACCAACCAGGGCAACCTGATCAAGAGCCGGCTCGCCGCCGCGCTGGGTCCGAGCTTCATGAGCTCTGCCGGTGTTCCGACCTGTGGCACGCCGGCCAAGCCGATCGCGGGCTGCATCCCGATGAACATCCTCGGCCCGGTCGGCACGATCGACCCCGCGGCCGCGGCGTACGTGACCTACACCGGCGTGCGGAGCGGCTTCAGCGAGCAGCAGGCGCTGCTCGCCCAGGCGCACGGCCGGCTCGCCGCGCTGCCCAACGACGGCGATCTGTCGCTCGCGATCGGTGGCGATGTCCGCAAGGAAGCCGGCGGCAACACGCCCGACCCGCTGACCGCGACCGGCGACACCACGGGCAACGCGTCGACTCCGACGGCGGGTTCGTACAACGCCGTCGAGGCGTTCGGCGAGCTCTCGCTGGTGCCGGTCAGCGGCAAGCAGTTCGCCGAGTGGGTCGAGATCAACCTCGCCGCCCGCGCGTTCCGCTACAACAACTTCGGCAGCGGCGTCACCTGGAAGACCGGCGCGCTGTTCCGCACGGTCGGCGGCGTCGCGTTCCGCGGCACGTACTCGACCGCGTTCCGCGCGCCGTCGGTGATCGAGCTCTATCAGGGCCGGGCCGACACCTTCCCGACCACCGCCGACCCGTGCGACACCAAGCCGCGCGGCACGACGATCATGCTCGACCCGGACGTCGCGGCCCAGTGCTCGGCGCAGGGCGTTCCGGCCACCGCGGCGTTCGGTTCGATCCAGCAGCGCGCGGTGGTCGGCGGCAATCCGAGCCTCAAGGCGGAGACCGCCAAGGTGCTCACGGCGGGCATCGTGCTCGAGCCCCCGGCCGTCAAGGGGCTGTCGTTCACGGCTGACTACTGGCGGATCAACATCACGCACGCCATCCAGGCGCTCGGCGCCACGGTGATCCTCGCGAACTGCTACAACCACGGAATCCAGTCGTACTGCGATCAGATCCACCGCAATCCGGCGCTCGGTTATGCGATCGACTTCATCGACAACCCGATCGCCAACGTCGGCGGCGCGGCGACCTCCGGCGTCGACTTCGCCCTGGCCTACGACCACAGCTTCGGCGCCGCCGGCCGGCTCCGCGAGCAGCTCGAGTGGCAGAACCTGTTCAAGTACAACGTCGACAACACGGTGCAGATCCTGCACGGCCTGAGCCGCTACGATCTCGGCGCCCGGCCCAAGAACAAGGCGAACTTCTCGACGGTGTGGCAGCATCCGAGCGGCCTGGGCACCGGCTTCAACATCCGCTTCGTCGGCACGTTCAAGGAGTGCGACCAGAACAACTGCAACGGCGGCGCACCGTCGCGCGATGTCGCCCGGTGGTACAAGGCCGATGTGTTTGCCATGTACGGGCTCAAGACCCGCGCCGGCACCACGACGCTCACGGTCGGCGTCAACAACGTGATGAACCAGAACCCGCCGCTGATCTACATCGGCATCCAGGGCGACTCCGACGCGGCGACCTACGACTACATGGGTCGGTTCATCTACGCCCGCATGTCGCAGATGTTCTAGGGTATGAAGCTGCTCGGGTCCTCGACGCGCTGCGCGAGCAGGTGCAGCGACCTCGCGCAGTAGTGGCCGTCCTCGACGCGCTCGTCGAACGTGTAGCGCAGCGTGATCCGCGGCCGGTCGACGAGCCGGCCGTCCACCGCGACCGGCGCATGGCCGACCTGGCCGATCGTGACGAACAGCGGGCAGTTGCCGTGCTCGTAGAGGTGGTGGTAGGCGGCGTCGATCTTGAGGCTGCCGAGGTTGGCGACGAAGGCGCTGGCGTACATCGGATCGGTGTCGACCAGCGAGCGCGGCGCGAGGCCCCAGCCGTAGAGCCGCTTCATCAGCCCGATCAGGAACGCGAGCAGGAAGCCGGGCAGCGCGAGCAAGATCCGGAGCTCCCTGTCGATCGCGGATGGCCGGCTGGACCGCGCGTCGTCGATCTCGCCGGTGAGCTCGCGCACCATCGCGTCGAATGTCTCGCCGCGCGCGAACTGCCGCTTGACGGTGGCCAGCGGCGCCTCGTCGGACATCTGCTTCTTGGCCGCGAACGACAGGAACACGCCGCGGCGCTGGTAGGTCCGCCGCCGGATCGTGAAGCGGTTGAGCCGCTCGCGGTCGTGCAGCACCGAGGCCAGGCAGTGGAGGATCACGTGGAAGATGGTGATCCGCATGCCGGTCGCCGCGTTGCGCTCGGCGATCCAGGGCAGCGTCCGCGACAGATCGAGCTGCTGCTCGAAGTACACGGCCGACTCGTTCCGGCCGTGCATCAGAAAGCCCATCATCCGGCGGTACGGCGGCGGCGACACGCGCTCGCCATCGTGGGGATCGAACATGGCCGGATGATATGCGACGCGGCGGCGGCGTGCGCTGCGCGGCGTCCCGCGGCGCGTCAGCGCTTGAGGGTCACGGTCAGCCGCGCCGCCCCGATCGTGCACGTGGCATCGAAGCTGCCGGCCTTGTCGAGCTTGAACTGCGCGTTGTTGCGTACCTCGCCGGTGAGCGAGATCGTCGCGCCGTTGCCCATCAGCTGGACGGACGGATCGGCGATCTGCCAGCTGCACTTCGCCCCGTAGACCGGCCCGGCGCTGGTCCGGGGGGTGGTCCAGATCACCTCGATCTGATCGTAGGGATTGTAGGTCGGCTTGTAGCCGCCGGTACCGAGATCGATCGACGGCAGTCGCCGCCGAGCATCGCGAGCGCCAGCCCGGCCAACCACAGCGGACGACATGCACGCGTCTTCATGCGTCTGGCCAAAGCAAGTGGCGGACCACACACAACCCGGCGATCACACGGCCGCGGCGCGGCGCCATGGGGGGCAATCGCGACATCGCTGTCGTGGAGTGCCGCACTCAGGGCTTGAGCTGCAGCGACTTGTACTCGAGGAACTCCTCGAGACCGTACTTGCCGGCCTCGCGGCCGTGGCCCGACTGCTTGAAGCCGCCGAACGGCGCGTTCATGTTGTACGGCCCGCCGTTGACGTCGATCTGGCCCGCGCGCATGCGACGCGCGACGCGCTGGGCGCGCGCCTCGTCCCTGGACCACACGCCGCCGGCCAGGCCGTAGATCGTGTCGTTGGCGATGCGGATCGCGTCGTCCTCGTCCTTGTAGGTGATGATCGACAGAACCGGGCCGAAGATCTCCTCCTGCGCGATCGTCGACCTCGGGTCGACCTTGCCGAACACGGTCGGCTGGACGAAGTAGCCGCCGGCCGCGACGGCCTCGGGCGGCTCGGCGCCGCCGGTCACGAGCTCCGCGCCCTCGGCGATGCCCTTCTTGATGTAGTCGCGGACGCGGTCGAGCTGCATCTGCGACGACAGCGGACCCAGCCGCGAGGTCTCGGCCAGCGGATCGCCGGGCACGAAGCTCCGGGCGACGTCCGCCGCGATCGCCTTGGCCTCGGCGTACTGCGCCTCGGGCACCAGCATGCGGGTGAACGCGGTGCAGGTCTGTCCGGAGTTGAGATAGCAGTTGGTCACGGTGCCCTTGACCGCCGCGGCGAGGTCGGCGTCGTCGAGGATGATCGAGGCCGACTTGCCGCCGAGCTCGAGCGTGACCCGCTTGACCATCTGCGCCGCGAGCTCGGAGATCCGGCGGCCGGCCCGGGTCGAGCCGGTGAACGAGATCATGTCGACGTCGGTGTGCTTGACCAGCGCCTCGCCGACCACCGGGCCAAACCCGGTCACCAGGTTGAACACGCCTGCGGGCAGCCCGACCTCGGCCACGATCTCGGCGAGGATGAACGCGTTGAACGGCGCGATCTCGGAGGGCTTGAGCACCACGGTGCAGCCGGCGGCGAGCGCCGGCGCGACCTTGAGCGCGATCTGGTGCAGCGGGTAGTTCCACGGCGTGATCGCGCCGACCACACCGACCGGGTCGCGCACCACCAGGGAGTTGCCGACCTTCTCCTCGAACGGGAACTCGCCGGCCAGCTTGGCGTAATTACTGAACGTCATCATCGGCAGCCCGGCCTGGATGCGGGCCGACAGCTTGATCGGCATGCCGACTTCCTGCGCGATCGTGCGGGCCAGCAGCTCGCCGCGCTGCTTGATCCCGGCCGAGATCTTCGCCAGGTACTCGGCGCGCTCGGCGACCGGACGCTGGCTCCAGCTGTCGAACGCGCGGCGCGCGGCGCGGACCGCGGCGTCGATGTCGCGCTCGCCGGCGGCGGGCACCTTGCCCATCACCTCGCCGGTGCCTGCGTTGTGCACGTCGATCGTGTCGCTGGTGCTGGGAGCGACCCACTGGCCGTCGATGTAGAGCTTGTCGCGAAGCATCATGGTGAGTCCCCGGGAGTGAGTGGACGCGCGGGTGCGCGGATCGGGAAGCGCGCGGAGTATACAGGATTTCTACGCGATGACCGGCGCGGGCCCGGGCGCGCTCGCCGCCTCCACCCGCACGCCGCGCGGATCTGCGGCAGACGTATTGCCCGGCGATCCGCGTTGATGGAGGCTTCGCGCATGGCACGCACGGGAAAAGCAGTCGTCGCACGAGAGCTCAACAAGCCGGTGGTGGTCGAGGAGGTGACGTTCGACCCGCCGGGGCGCGGCGAGGCCCTCGTCAAGATCGACGCCGTCGGCGTCTGCCACTCCGACCTGTCGGCGACCAACGGCACGATCGCGCTGCCGCTGCCGCTGATCCTCGGCCACGAGGCCGCGGGCACCGTGATCGAGGTCGGCGAGGGCGTCACCGAGGTCGCCGTCGGCGATCACGTCGTCGCGAACTGGATCTACATGTGCGGCCACTGCCGCTACTGCAACACCGGCCGGCCGGTGCTGTGCGATCAGCAGGGCAAGGCGCTGTTCACGATGCTCGACGGCACCAGCCGCACCCGCGACGCGGCCGGCAAGCCGCTCAACGTGTTCTCCGGAGTCGGCGTGATGGCCGAGTACGCCGTCACCCACGAGCGCAACCTGGTCAAGTACGACGCCAAGGTCCCCGCCGATCGCGCCGCGCTCGTCGGCTGCGCCGTCACCACCGGCGTCGGCGCCGCGATCAACACCGCCAGGGTCCAGCCCGGCTCGACCTGCGGCGTGTGGGGCACCGGCGGCGTCGGCCTCAACGTCATCCAGGGCTGCGCGATCGCCGGCGCCGAGCGCATCATCGCGATCGACACCAGCGACGCCAAGCTCGAGCTCGCCAGGCAGTTCGGCGCCACCGATCTGATCAAGGCCGCCCCCGGCGAGGACCTCACCAAGTCGCTCAAGAAGCTGACGGGCGGCGGGCTCGACTACGCGTTCGAGTGCGTCGGCTCCGGCGAGGTCGCGGCCGCCGCCTACCGGGCCGTCCGCCGCGGCGGCCTCGCGGTCATCGTCGGCGTCGCCCCCGCCAGCGCGTCGACCACGCTCGTGACCCGGTCGCTGCCGTTCGAGGAGAAGACCATCACCGGCAGCTACTTCGGTTCGTGCGTGCCGCGCATCGATTTTCCCCGGATGCTGGCGCTCTACCTGAAGGGCGAGCTGAAGCTGGAAGAGCTGATCACGCGGCGCTATCGCATCGACGAGGCGGCGCAGGCCTTTGCCGACCTCGGAACGCGCGCGGCGTGATCGTGTTCTAGGTCTAGGGGAGCGGAGGTGGCCGTGCGCAGACCGATGCGCTGGATCAGCCGATCGCGACGCGGCCACGCATCATCGCTCGTGGTTCCCGCCTGGCCGTTCTGCAAGGGACCCGAGGCCGCAAGGCTTTCGAGAACACGGTCAGCTCAGCGACGCCAGGCCTTGCCCTGGGAACGATGCGTCATCGGCTCTGCTCAGCGATGCCGGCTGGGCACGTCGCGGGCCGAGATCGAGCCATGGCGCTTCCAGGCCTCCCGCAATAGCCACGTCTTCGGCGGAGACACCAGCAGCGGATCGTACGTCTCGCGGATCGACCACTCCAGATCCTTGTCCTGCAGCTCCTTCCAGTCCGGAAACGAGATCCCGCTCGAGAACGGATCGACCAGCCACGTGCGCGCCAGCCCCTGCTGGTCCTCCTTGTGGCGCCGCCAGTTGCAGAGCACATACTTGAGCGCATGATATGCCCGCCGCGGCGACGTGATCACCTCGACGTGATAGCGATCGGCGAACACCTGGCCACGCCGGCGCCGCTTGCTCGACCCGAGCATCGTGTTGATATGCCGGGCGGCGGAGATCTGGAACCCTTGCATGCCTCGCGCGAGCGCCTTCGTGTTCTCCGCCTCGACCAGCATATGAACGTGCGTGCGCTGGATGCTCACGTGAACGATCCGAAATCGCTCGCGCAGCGCCGCGGTGATCGTGGCAGGGTTGCCGACGGCCGACACGACACGCATCCCCACGTGCAGTGCGTGGTACGGCTTGATCTCCGGCCGCCGCTTGTGCGCTGAACCTGCGCGGCCGTGCTTGGGCTTTCGCCCGGCGCCCTTGCGCTTCCCGCCGTGTCGAAACAGCTCCTGCTGGACGTGCCGCTTCCGCGCTCGCCGTGACTTCGTCCTCGCCATGCTGTCTCTATAACCACTTCCATAACGGCCGTCCACTTGAATTCTCCGAATTAAATGTAATTCTATGTAATACAATTATCACTGATCAGTATCCCATATGGACGATTCGATACATTCCTGGGATACCCGGGATACTCACCACGATGGTTTGTAAGAATCAAATCCCCCCCCAAAAAAAATCAAGAACAGGAGCATGACTGCGTGGGCAAGGGCTGTGGGCAGAGGCGGAGGGCTGTGAGCTGCGCGAAACCTGCCGAAGCTGCTGTACGCGCAGGTCACAGGCCGACCCTCTGTCCACAGACCGGGTCGTGTTCTCCCGGACATCCGGAGGGTCAACGGAGCTCCTGGCGACGCCGCGCTCGATCACCGTGCTTGTGTGCTGAGCAACCGGGTTGGTCAGCCTGGCGTGGCTAGGCGGGTCAGCTGGCCGTCGGATCCGCCGTGCGTGCGCGCGTGCTCTTCTTGGCAGCGACGCACTGCACATCTTCGACCGAGGAGCATGCCGTTGCGGACACGCGGACGAGCTGGACCATCGCGCGATGACCGGTCGCGATTTCCGTGGTGCGTGCGCGCTGGCCGCAAGGGCAACCGAGCCCGGCCCACGCTGCCGCGATCGTCCGCCGCCGCCGCTATCGTCCCACGTTGCCGCGCTCGTCTCACGTGCTCGCGAGCCTCGGCCGAGAGGCCCGCTCCATCCAGGTGGAGCTGGAGCGCACCGGCTGGCGGGATCGCTACGACTTCCTCACGCGATGGGCGGTCGAGCCGCTCGACTTGCCCCGCGAGCTGCGCAAGCTCAAGCCGACGGTGGTCCACTTCAGCGGCCACGGTAGCCGGAAGGCGGCGATTACACCGCGGGCGGGCCAGGCCGCGCGCCGGGATGTCGTCGTCTACGGCCGCATGGATTCGGAAAGCCTGGGGACGAGCCTCCATCAGGTGGGCGACTGCTATGCGGGCCAGGGCAAGTTCGCGGCGGCGCTGTCGTGGTTCGAGCGTGCCGTCGCCCAGAAGGAGAAGGGTGACCTGCATGGGCATGTGGACCCGGGCAGCCTCGGTGATAGCCTCCGTCGGCTGGGCGACTGCCATGTGAGCCTCGGCAAGGCCGATGAGGCCCGCGCGTCGTTCGAGCGCGCGTCGATTATCGACTCTGGCAACGAACCATGAGGCGCGTATCCGAGGATCACCACGCGAATCACGCACGCGGATCGCCGCGATCGCGGCTCGCCGCCGTGTCATGCTCGGCGGATGCGATGGCTCGTGGCCACGGGACTGATGCTCGCGATGACGTCTTCCGTTCATGCCGATTCCGAAGCGCGTGCGATCCTCGACAAGGCGATCAAGAACGAGCGCGACAAGAAGGTGCTCGACGAGTCGCTTGCGGCGCTCGATCGGCTGCTCGCGAAGACCGCCAAGGACCCGGAGGCGCACTATGCGCGCGGCTGGGTGCTGTCGCGCCTCGAGCGCCCGGCCGAGGCGGTGGCCGAGTATGACCAGGCGCTGGCGATCGACCCGAAGCTCGCGGACGCGGCGTACAACGCCGGGGTGGTGCTGGGCGGGCTGAAGAAGGAGAAGGAGGCGGTGGTGTACTTCGACAGGGCGCTGGCGATCAACCCGAAGTTCGTCGACGCGGCCTACAACGCCGGCCAGGGCTACTACAACCTCAAGGACTTCGTGCACGCGGCGGAGCGCTGGATCGCGGCCGAGAAGCTTGCGCCCGAGGACTTCGCGGTGGCGAGGAAGCTGGTGCAGGTCCATCACGCGCTCCACAAGGATGCCGAGGCTGCGAAGGCGCGCGACAAGGTGTTCGCGCTGTACAAGGCGGGCAAGGCCGGCGGCGCGAAGGACTTCGTGTTCGATCAGTTCGACGTCGGCAAGCACCACGTCTACGCGGCGGAGACATTCGATACGTCGGGGGACCTCGCCTATGTGTATCGCTTCGACGTCGCGGACAGCGACAAGAGGATCGGGAACGTCAACCTGGAGACCAGCGCGGTGATCCGCGAGCAGGGGGTGCCGTACCTGCTCGGGATGGACAAGGGCGGCACCCACTCGCAGCTGGGCAAGACGTTCAAGACGTTGCCGACCTACAAGGAGCTGAAGCCGCTGGTGATCGACGCGATCAAGGCGAAGTTCTAGACGCGGTATCGACGACGGAGCACTACACAACGGGGCGGGGTCGACGCCATAATCGCCGGCGCCGGCGCTTGCGAGGCCGGCGTGAGGAGACGCGACCATGACGAACATCATCTGCCCGCCGTTCACCCAGGAGACTGCGATCCGCAAGGTCCGCATGGCGGAGGACGCATGGAACACCCGCGATCCGGCGCGCGTGGCGCTCGCCTACACCGAGAACAGCCGCTGGCGCAACCGCGACGAGTTCTTCGAGGGCCGGCCGGCGATCATCGCGTTCCTCGAGCGCAAGTGGAAGCGCGAGCTGGACTACCGGCTGATCAAGGAGCTGTGGGCGTTCGGTCCGGACCGGATCGCGGTCCGCTTCATGTACGAGTGGCACAACGACTGTGAGCACTGGTTCCGCGCCTACGGCAACGAGCAGTGGGAGTTCGACGCCGGCGGGCTGATGCGCTGGCGGCAGGCGAGCATCAACGACGTGCCGATCCGGGCCGGCGACCGCAAGTTCCTGTGGTCGCAGGGACCGCGGCCGGCCGACGCGCCCGGCCTCACCGAGCTCGGGCTTTGACCGGATCGCGCGGCGCACGGGCGCGCGCGGGCGAGGACGAAGGGATCGACCGGATCGGGCCGTGGCAGCTCGACACCGTGCACAACGTGGACTGCGCGCGCGGGCTGGCGGCGCTGCCGGCGGGATGCCTGGACGTGATCGTGACGTCGCCGCCGTACTGGGGGCAGCGCGGCGCGGGCGGGCTGGGCGCGGAGGCGGATCCGCGCGATTACGTCGCTCACCTCGCGGCGGTGCTCGCCGAGGGGATGCGCTGTCTCCGGCCGTCGGGCACGCTGTGGCTCAACGTCGGCGACGCCTACAACACACCGATCAACTGGCGCGAGGGCGATCACGTGTACAGCTCGCTCGGCGTGGACGGCGCGGGGCTGCCGGCGACGAACTCGGCCTACACCAAGAACCGCGGCCGGCGGCGCGCGTTCGTGCGCGAGGATGTTGGCTGGCTGCGCTACGGAAACCTGCTGGCGCTGCCGTATCGCATCGTCGTCGCGATGTGCGACCGCGGCTTTCTGTTTCGCGGCGAGGTGATCTGGGAGAAGTCGCGGCCGATGCCGGAGGGGTTGTGCCGGCGACCGCACCGGCGGCATGAAGGGATCTATGTGTTTGCCAGGGACGAGCGCCACGCGTTCCAGACCCGGCCGCCGGTGGGCACGGTGTGGCGGCTGCGCCAGACGCCGAACCTGACGCCGCACTGCTCGACGTTTCCGCTCGATCTGCCGGTGCACTGCATCCGCGCGGCCGGGCTCGCGGCGCCGGGCGCGATCGTGTGCGATCCGTTCATGGGCAGCGGCACGACGGGTCGCGCGGCGCGCATGCTGGGGCATCGCTTCCTCGGCTTCGAGCTCGATCGCGAGATGTGCCGGCTCGCGAATGCGTACGCCCGCAACGTCCGGGCGCGCTCGCCGCGCCGGCCATGATGCCGTCAGCCGAGGTTGGGCGCCGTGGCCTTGACGGTCTTGCGCTCGGTCATCATCTGCCACCACAGGTCGAGGCCCTTGAACGGCGCCATGATCTCGCTCTCGGGCGTGAGCTTCAGGTAGAAGATGATCGGGACGAGGTAGAGGTCCGCGAGGCTCATGTGGTTGCCGGCGAGGAACGTGCTGGCGCCCTTGATGCGCTCGAACTCCTTCAGGCACAGCTGGGCGCGCGGGATCCCGGCCTTGACGATGCTCTCGTCGGTGCCGTTGGCGAGCAGGGCGGTGAACAGGCGCTGGACCACGATCTGCCCGATCATCGACGCGTAGCCGTGATAGTCTATGATACTGATGATCTGATTCATGCGCGCGCGCTGCCGCGGGTCTTCGGGAGTCAGCGCAGGTCCGGGGAACACCTGATCGAGGTAGCGCAGGATCGGCGAGGTCTCGTAGATCTCGAGCCCATCGTGCTCGAACGCGGGCACCGTGCCGAACGGGTTGCGCGCCAGGTGCGGCGTTTGCTTGTGCTCCCCTTTGAGCACGCTCACGTCATGTAGCGTGTATTGCGCGCCCTTTTCTTCGAAGGCGATCCGGACGCTGCGGACATAGGTGCTGAACTCGGTCCCGTAGATGATTGGCGTCACGCGGTCCTCCATTGTGTGTGTGAGGGAGACGTGGCCGGCAGGCGCGCGCCACGCCGGCGCGAGGATACGCTCGAACTCCGCGCTCAGGTAAGAGATGAGAATCGCGAGGGAAACATGGAGCCGTCGCGCCGCGCCCGGATCTGCCATGGGACCGCTCGCGCCGGCCGCCGCCTCCGTTATCTCGGATCCAAGATGATCGCCGCGCGCTGGCGGATCGATCACACGCTGGAGCTCGAAGCCGTCGTGTGCGGGGTAGCGCAGCGCCGCATTTTGCGGCAACAGCGACGCGTGGATCTCGCTGTCGTGAATACAATGTTGAGCAGTCTGCCGCGAATATCGTTTAGCAGTTTGTCGACGGCGAAGATCGGCCTGGGAGCGATCGCGCATCAGTTTTTCGTGTGCCGACCATACTTCTGTTCGGGATCATACTCGCGTTTGTCAGTACGACTGAAATAATGCGTATGATACGCAGAAGGCAATTGACAGCGATCGCGGGGCGGAACTAGAGTCAACTTGCCAGTCGGAACGCCAGGGTTCACTGGTGCTTTCGGCAGCAGGTCATCGGCGGCTCGCCGTGCTCGTCCGCGCGTGTCCCTGCGGTCGACCCGGTGGGTTCGTCGGAGTTGGCGCGCCGCGCTGCGGCGTGCGTGGCATCGTAGCCGGAGAGACAAATGCATCGAATGAAAGTGATTCGCAACACGGCGCTCATGACGACTGCGGCACTGGGGGGCGCGATCACCGGATGTGCGTCACCGCGGGAGGCGCCGGCCGAAGTCGCGACATCGACCACCGAGCAGGCGGTGATCGGCGACGCGCTCGCCGGGATCACGGCGGCCGACTTCGCCGCGGCCAAGGCCGCGTTCAACACCGTCGAGGGCATCGATGACGGCCTGGGGCCGATCTTCAACGAGAAGGCCTGTGGCAACTGTCACACTCAGGGTGCAGCCGGCGGTGCCGGCGTCCAGATCGAGCGTCGGTTCGGCAAGTTCGTCAATGGCATCTTCAACAGCCTCGCGAACGAGGGTGGCTCGCTGCGCCAGCTCTTCACCCTGGGCACGTTCACCGGGGCGAGCGGCCAGACCTGCACGGTGCCGCTCGAGCACGAGCCGGCCGACGCGACGGTCCACAACGTCGGCCGCCTGACCACGCCGCTGTTCGGCCTCGGCCTGGTCGATTCGCTGCCCGACTCGGCGTTCGACGCCGTCGTCGCGAACGAGCCCTCCACCGTCCGCGGTACGGTCAACCGCGTCAAGGTTCTGCTGCCGGATCCACACGATCCCAGCCAGTCGATCAACAGCACGCGGGTCGGCCGGTTCGGCTGGAAGGCCGGCGTGGCGAACCTGGTGCAGTTTGCGGCGGATGCCTATCTCAACGAGATGGGGATCACGACCCAGCACTGCTTCAAGGGCACGTCGATCCTGTCGTTCGCGACCGAGTCCAAGCCCAACGGCATCGCACAGCCGGTGGGCTGCGACGACCGCGGCGCGGGCGGCGCCGGCATCCCGGCGGGCACCGACGACGGCGTGGGCAGCTGCGCCGGCGGGCTGACCGCGATCCAGGACGACGTCGAGCTGTTCACCGACTTCATGACGTTCCTCGCACCGCCGGCGCCCGATCCGACGATCGATCCGGCCGTCGCGCAGGCCGCATTCGCGATCGGTCAGCGCATCGGCTGCACCGGCTGTCATTTCCCCGGGCCGTTCACGACTCCGGCGGCGCCGGCCAACGGCGTGCCGGGCAACCTGCAGTTCTTCCCGGGCTCGGACTTCGCGCTCCACGACATGGGCTCGCTCGGCGATCTGATCGGCAACGACGGCGACACCGTCGCGCGGACGCGGATGATGCGCACCGCGCCGCTGTGGGGCCTGCGGTTCCGCACCAAGTTCCTGCACGACGGCCGGACGTCGGACCTCGCCACGGCGATCCGCGCCCACGCCGGCCAGGGCGCCGCCGCGGCCTCGGCATTCAACGCGCTGAGCTCGGCGGATCAGGCCACCTTGATCACAGGCCTGAAGGCGCTGTAGCGGCTGCCGACAAACCTCGTTGATCCGGTTCCTGAAGGCGATCTGATCCGACGAGCCGGACCCAGCCGGCCCGTCCGATGCCTACCCGGCTAGAATCATTACGCTTTGATCGTCAGTTCGGCCGGAGGGCGCAGGGTGCCGGCCTGGACCGCGCATGCTCGCCGATCATCTCGACGGGTGTCGAATCCGGTCGTACGCTGCCCACCATGTCCGAGGTGACACTCCACAGTCTTCGCGAGGCGCGCGCCGTCGCGATCCTCCGCGCCAACGACCAAGCGGTCGCCCGCGAGGCGCTCGCCGCCGCGGTGCGCGGAGGGTTTCGTGCCCTCGAGGTCACGCTGTCGACGCCGGGCGCGATCGAGATCATCGCCGACCTCGCCCGCGACGATCGCCTGCTGATCGGCGCCGGCACGGTGCTCACGCTCGAGCAGTCCCGCGCGGCGGTGCGCGCCGGTGCGCGGTTCCTGGTCTCGCCGGTCATCGATCCCGAGGTCGTGGTCGAGGGGATGCGGCTCGGCGTCGTCACGATCCCGGGCTGCGCCACGCCGACGGAGCTGTGGAACGCGCATCGCGCCGGCGCGCCGCTGCAGAAGCTGTTCCCGGCGCCGGCGGGCGGGCCCGCGTGGCTGCGCGCGGTGCTCGCGCCGATGCCGTTCCTCCGGATCATCCCGACCAACGGCGTCGAGGTCGACAACGCGGCCGAGTGGCTGGCGGCCGGGGCGTTCGCGGTCGGCTGCGTGCGCTCGCTGTTCGCGCCCGAGGACCTGGCCGCGCGCAACTGGGAGTCGGTCGAGCGCCGCGCGCGCTCGCTGCTGGCCGCCGTCCTCGATTGACGCACGCACCCGAGCGACGAGCGACGCGGCCCGCCGCGGGCGCCCGTCACAGGGGGGTCGGCGATAGATCGGCGAGCAGGATCTGATCCCAGGCCGGCTCGATCGGAGAGATCGCGGCGTGCAGCGCGAGCGCGATGCCGACCGCGCCGGTCAGGAGGTCCGCGGATGGCTCCCAGGTCGGGCCGCCCTGGTCGAACAGCGCGCGCGGGAAGCCGGCGATCGGCTCGCTCCGCCGCATCGCGAGCGTGCGGGCGAACCAGGCGTCGGCGGCGCGCGCGAGCCCGGTGTCTCCGGTGGACTGCGCGAGCCGGTTGAACAGGTGGGCGACGCCCGCCGCGCCGTGGCACAGCCCGGCGTCGCTGACCAGCGACGATTCGAACGGCCGGGCCGCCATGTCGCGCGCGAGCTCGAGCGCCTCGCCGCGCCAGTCGCTGCGGCCGGTCGCGTTCGCCGCGGCCATCAGCGCGACGGCGACGCCGAGGTCGCCGTAGCACCACGCGACGCGGCACAGCCCCTCGGCGCGCGCCGGTAGCCACGCCGCGTAGCGCGAGCCCGGCGTCGGCCCGGCGGCCGAGCGCAGGTAGTCGACGGCGCCGTCGAGCAGCACGCGCACGCGCGGCACGTCGACGCCGGCGGTGAGGTAGCGCGCCAGGATCGCGACGACGCCGGGCACGCCGTGCGCGAGGCCGAGGTTGGTGTAGCCCTCGGGCGCGATCTCGCGCTGCCATGACGGCAGGATGTCCGGCGGCGTGAACCACGCGATGCCGGTCTCCGTCGGCCGCGCCAGGCGCTCGAGCTGATCGAGGATGCCGCGCGCCAGTGGCTCGCTCGCCTGTGATGGCTTGCCGTCGGCGATCCGCTGCAGCACCGGTACCGCGATGCCGACCAGCCCGCTGATCAGATCGTAGACCTCGGTGGGCTGCGCGAGGAAGCGCAGCAGCGAGCGCTCGATCATCTCGCACGCCATGTCGGCGTCCTCGCCCGCGCTGAGGTGGCCGACGGCGAACGCGACGCGCGCGGCGCCGCCGTACAGCCCGGGCTCGTGGCGGTCGCCGAGCTTGGCGATCGCCGAGGCCAGCGCCTGGCCGGTCTCGTCGTCGGGATCGGGCACGGTGTCGTCGGTCGCGGTGTAGATCCGCAGGGTGGCGTAGTCGGTGTCCTCGTCGCTCGTGGTCGCGTGGTCGCCGCGCCAGGCGTGGACCGCCTCGACGATCTCGACGATGACGGCGGCGATCGCCGCCCGGCGCTCGCGATCGACGATCAGGGGCTGCCATCCAGGCTCGATCGTGCCGTCCACCACACAGCTAGCCTACCAGGCCTGGGGCTCCTGCAGGCGGCCGGTGCGATCTGCGCGGCGCACCGCGCGAGGCGGTGTCCGGGGATCATATCCTGCGCGACCATGACCGTACCCGCGCAGGCCCGCGTCGTCGTGATCGGCGGTGGTGTGATCGGATGCTCCGTCGCCTATCACCTCGCGCACATGGGCTGGACCGACGTGGTGCTGCTCGAGCGCGACCGCCTGACCTCCGGCACGACCTGGCACGCGGCCGGCCTGATCGTCACGTTCGGATCGACCTCGGAGACCTCGACCGAGATGCGCAAGTACACCCGCGATCTGTACGCGCGGCTCGAGGCCGAGACCGGGCAGAGCACGGGCCTGCGGCAGTGCGGCTTCATCGAGGTCGCCGCGGATCTGGATCGGCTCGAGGAGTACCGCCGGATCGCCGCGTTCAACCGCTACTGCGGCGTCGACGTGCAGGAGATCTCGCCTCGCGAGGTCCGCGAGCTGTTCCCACTGGCGCGCACCGACGACCTGCTGGCCGGCTTCTACGTCGCCGAGGACGGGCGCGCCAACCCGGTCGACGTCACCATGTCGATGGCCCGGGGCGCGCGGATGGCAGGGGCGCTGCACGCCGGCCGGCGACATCGCCTGCGAGTACGTGGTCAACTGCGCCGGGATGTGGGCGCGCCAGCTCGGCGCGCAGGCCGGCGTCGCGATCCCGCTGCAGGCGGCCGAGCACTACTACCTGATCACCGAGCGCATCCCCGAGGTCGCAGCGCGCGGGGCGAGCTGGCCGGTGCTCGAAGACCCCGCGTCGTACGGCTACTTCCGCGAGGAGGTCGGCGGTCTGATGATCGGCCTGTTCGAGCCGGTGTGCGCGCCGTGGAACATCCGCGGCGTGCCGGACGACTTCTCGTTCGGCGAGATCCAGCCCGACTGGGACCGCATGGCGGGCTACATCGAGACCGCGATGCGGCGCGTGCCGATCGCGATGACCACCGGCGTGCGCAAGCTGTTCTGCGGCCCGGAGAGCTTCACACCCGACCTGTTGCCGTGCATCGGCGAGGCCCCCGAGCTCCGGAACTACTTCGTCGCCGCCGGGCTCAACTCGATCGGTATCCTGACCGGCGGCGGCCTGGGCCGCGTCGTCGCGCACTGGATCGTCACTGGCCGGCCCGACGTCGACGTCACCGGCTTTCACATCGATCGCCTGCACGCGTACCAGACCAACCCGGAGTATCGCCGGACCCGCACCGTCGAGTCGCTCGGCATGGTCTACAAGTGCCACTACCCGACGTACGTGATGCAGACCGCCCGCGGCGCCCGGCGCTCGCCGATCCACGACCGGCTCGCAGCGAGGAACGCGTTCTTCCGCGACGTCAGCGGCTGGGAGGGCGCCGACTGGTACGCGCCGCCGGGCGAGCCCGCCACGGTCGACGGATTCTCGTGGGGCCGCCAGCGCTGGTTCCCGTACTGGGCCGCCGAGCACGCGGCGGCGCGCACCGGGGCGATCGTCATGGACATGTCGTTCATGTCGAAGTTCCAGGTCGAGGGGCAAGACGCCGGGCGCGTGCTCGAGTGGATCAGCGCCAACCGCGTCGACGGGCCGAGCGGCGTCATCACCTACACGCAGTGGCTCGACGAGGCGGGCAAGCTGCAGGCCGACCTGACCGTGGCCAAGCTCGACGACGAGCGGTTCTGGGTGGTCGCGTCCGACACCGCGCACCGCCACGCGCTGGCGCACCTCGCGCGCCACATCGGCGACCGCCACGCCTTCGTCGCCGACCTGACGTCGGCGTACGGCCAGCTCAACCTCCAGGGCCCCAGGTCGCGCGAGCTGCTCCAGGTGCTGACCAGCGCGGACGTGTCCGACGCGGCGCTGCCGTACCGCGGCGTGCGCGACATCGACATCGGCTTCGCGCGCGTGCGCTGCATCCGCATCACCTACCTCGGCGAGCTCGGCTACGAGCTGTACATCCCCGCCGAGCAGACCGCGCACGTCTACGACCGGATCGTCGCCGCCGGCGAGCGGTTCGGCCTGGTCCACGCCGGGCTCAAGGCGCTCGCCAGCCTGCGCATGGAGAAGGCGTATCGCGACTACGGCCATGACATCGACAACACCGACACCGTGCTCGAGGCCGGCCTGGGCTTCGCGGTCGACCTCGGCAAGCCGGGCGGGTTCCTCGGCAAGGAGGCGGTGGCCGCGCAGAAGGCGAGCGGGCCGCTCGCCCGGCGGCTGGTGCAGGTCCTGGTCGGTGACCCCGAGCCGCTGCTGTTCCACGCCGAGGTGGTGCGCTGCGGCGACCGGCCGTGCGGCTACCTCCGCGCGGCATCGTACGGCCACACGCTCGGCGGCGCGGTCGGGCTGGCGATGATCGAGGCGCGCGCGATGCACGGCGAGCCGGGGCGGGCGATCGACCAGAAGGCGATCGACGCCGCGCGCTGGGACGTCGAGATCGCCGGCCGGCGCTATCCAGCGACGGTGTCGCTGCGGCCGCTGTTCGATCCCGACAACCGGCGGATCAAGTGACACGGCGCGCGCCGGCGGGATGATAGATTCGCCGGCGCGTGGACCGCACTGTCGACGATGTCTCGAGCCTCACCGAGTCCGACGCGCCGGTCCCGGCGATCGTGATGGTGGCGACCGGCAGCGCGCCGGCACAGCTGGTGCTGCCGGTGCCGGCCGAGCTCGGGCGCCGGATCGCGGCGGCGGGCAAGACCCACGAGGTCGCCGACGAGCGCATGTCACGCGACCACGCGCTGGTGACCACCGATCGCACGCAGCTGTACCGGCTGATGGAGAAGTACGGGATCTCGCGCGGTGACGACTGACCATCACGCGGTCGCACACAATCGATGGCAAGATTTGGGCGGGCGGGAGTCGTGTCCGGGTGAGCGCATGCGCACACTCGACAGGGGTCGTGCGCAGTCTGACCGCACGATTCCAGCGCTCGATAATTCCAGCTGACTTCGACGGCAGGTGCCGCGGAGTGTGGCAGCGCGGTGAATGTCCGGGGGTGCAGCAAAATAACCTGCACACGCAATGTGGTGGTCTGACAGGCAATCCAAAGAACTCTGCCGCAGCATGCTGCGTGTACGACGGTTTCTTGCGAAGTAAGCAACCATAATATCGATTGTCACCGTGATGCGTGGCGCTCCGTGAGGGACGCGCCGTAGCGTACGCGCATGAACGTCATTGTAACCGGAGCGAATCGCGGTATTGGACTCGAGCTGGTGCGGCAGCTGATCGCGCGCGGCGATCGCGTCGAGGCGGCGTGCCGGCAGCCCGGCGAGGCCCGCGATCTGCAGGCGACGGGAGCGCGGCTGCACGCCGTCGACGTCGCCGATGGTGCGAGCGTGGCGGCATTCGCCCACGCGCTCGCCGAGCGACCGATCGATCTGGTGATCAACAATGCCGGCGTGTTCGGCGGGATGCGCCAGCGCATGCAGGACTTCGATTTCGATGCAGCGACTCACGCATTCGAGATCAACGCGCTCGGCGCGCTGCGCGTGAGCCAGGCATTCCTGCCTCACCTGCGCCGCGGCACCGGAAAGAAGATCGCATATCTCTCGTCGGTGCTCGGCGCCGTCGGTCAGACCAACGCACCGGACCATCTCGTGTACCGCATGTCGAAAGCCGCACTCAACATGATCGCGCGGTCGATCGCGTTCGAGCTGCACGACGACCGGATCCTGTCGATCGCGGTGCACCCCGGCTGGGTGCGCACCGACATGGGCGGGCCGAACGCACCCACCACGGCGAGCGAGGCGGCGCGCTCGATCCTCGGTCAGATCGACGCCGCGACGTTCGCCGACAGCGGCGAGCTGGTCGACACCAAGGGCGCTCACCTGGTCTGGTGATGGCTAGAAGCTCGGGCGCTCCTTCTTGTACTTCTGCGTGAGGTCCTGGAGGTAGGTCGCGAGCGCGAGCAGGTCCTCGTCGTTGGTCGCGCGCGAGATGTAGATGTGGTGGAGCTCGCCGGTGCCGTCCTCGCCGCCGGGCTCCTTGAGCTGCAGGCTGACGTAGCCCTCGTCCTCGTCCCGCTTGCCCGGCTTGCGGTTGGGGATGTCGAGCGCGTCGATCAGCTTCCACAGCTTGCGGGTCTCCTTGTCGGTGAGGTTGATCGAGCCCAGCTTGTCGGTGGTGTCGTCGCGGCCGTAGCTGATCCACATCGAGCTGCCGGTGACGCGGATCTGCCAGTCATCCTGCTCGGGCTTGTTGGACACGAAGTCGAAGCGGCGGCCGTTGGTCTCGCCGCGGTCGACCTCGCCGGCCTGCCGCTCGCCCTGGACGTAGGTTCCGCCGGCGCGCGGGCACGCCGCGAGGAGGCACGCGAACGCGAGGACGAGGCACCGCACGGACGCGATGATAGCAGCCCGGCCTCGGCGGATCGCTGAACCCCGATTCCGCAGGCATGACCCGGGATTGCGCCAGGGGAGGCCACCGCGGCGCGCTCCGTACCATGTGATACCCTCAAGCAATGTCGGCGAAATCCGAGGAAGATCTGGAGCAGCACACCGAGGAGACGTCCGACCGGCGTGAGATCTACCTGCGGGAGGGCCGGTCGCTGAGCGTCGAGCACGCCGGCAGCGACGATCTGGTCGAGATCCGCAGCGCCTCGGGGCAGGTCGAGGTGCGGATCCGGCTCACCGAGGAGGGGCCGGTGCTGCAGATGGAGAGCGCGCGGCTCCAGCTCAAGGCGAGCGAGGTGGTCGAGATCGAGTCCAAGCGCGTCGAGATCCGCGCCACCGAGACCGTGCAGCTCGCGAGCGACAACGAGATCAAGGTCGAGGCCGAGGGCGAGGTCCGCGTCAACGGCAAGATGATCTACCTGAACTAGGGAATCACCGCGGCCGTCAGCAGGGCGGAAATCCGCGCGTCGGGCGCCCAACTCGCCAACCTGGTGAGGCGAGGGTGATATCGTGGAGGTCTCGATGGACGTCGGGCACGCCGCGCCAATGCCGATGTTTGGGGCCGGTAGGTTCGAGGTGCGCGGTACGCTGGGGGCCGGCGGCGCCGGTGTGGTGTACCGCGCCTTCGACCGCCAGCTCCAGCGCGAGGTCGCGCTCAAGCTGCTGCGCCAGGCGTCGGGCCGCGACCTGTACCGTTTCAAGAAGGAATTCCGCGCGCTGGCCGACATCGCCCACCCCAACCTGGTCGCGCTGCACGAGCTGCATTCCGCCGACGGCGACTGGTACTTCACGATGGAGTTGGTCGAGGGCGTGTCGTTCATCGACTGGGTCCGGCCATCGCCGCAGGGGGGGCCGAGCCGGGGGCGCCAGGACATCATCGCCGCGCCGGTCGACCTCGCGCGGCTGCACGGCGCGCTGGTCCAGCTGGTCGACGCGCTGATCGCGCTGCACCGCGCCGGCAAGCTGCACCGGGACCTCAAGCCGTCGAACGTGCTGGTGACCCAGACCGGCCGGCTGGCGCTGCTCGACTTCGGGCTGGTGTCCAGCGTCGCCGAGGGCGATCCGGAGCGGCTCGCCGTCGGCACGCCGGTCTACATGTCGCCCGAGCAAGCCGCCGACCAGCCGCTGAGCGAGGCGAGCGACTGGTACTCGGTGGGCGCGATGCTCTACGAGTCGCTGCTCGGCCGCCGCCCGTTCGAGGGCGACTCCGAGCAGGTGATGACCCGCAAGCAGACCGAGCAGCCGCCGTCGCCGCGCCAGCTCGACAGCGGCGTCCCGGTGGAGCTGTCGCGGCTGTGCATGCTGCTGCTCCAGCCGGCGCCGAGCGCGCGGCCGTCCGGCATGGCGATCCTCGAGACCCTCGGCGCGGCGCCGTCGGAGATCACCCGGACGATCGGGCGCAGCTACCCGCCGGCGATGTTCGTCGGGCGCGGCGCGGAGACCGAGGTGCTGCGGCGCGCGCTCGGCGATGCGCGGCGCGGCGGCGTGGCGCTGCTGGTCCGCGGCCGCAGCGGGATCGGCAAGACCACGCTGATCCGGCGGTTCCTGCGCGGCCTGGGCGAGTCGGTGTTCGTCCTCGAGGGCCGGTGCTACGAGCGCGAGGCGGTGCCGTTCAAGATGCTCGACGGCGTGGTCGACTCGCTGACCGGGGCGATCGTCGGGCTGCCGCTCCTGGTCGCCGAGCAGCTCGCGCCGCGCGACATCGGCTCGCTGGTCCGGTTGTTCCCGGTGCTGCGCCGCGTGCCCAAGTTCGCCGAGCTCGCCGCGCAGGCGACGGTGCCGCAGGATCCGCAGGAGATGCGGCGGCGCGGGTTCGCCGCGCTGCGCGCGCTGCTCGCCCGGCTCGCCCGGATGCGGCCGCTGGTGATCTTCGTCGACGACGCGCACTGGGGCGACGCCGACAGCGCGGTGTTCCTCGCCGAGCTGATCCACGGCGCCGAGCCGGGCACGCTGATCATCGTCGCGCACCGCCCCGAGGACTACCTCGGCGTGGTCGCGCAGGTCCGCCGGCCGCCCGCCGGCCACCCGCGGCGCGGCGAGGTCCGCGAGCTCGAGATCGTGCCGCTGTCGGAGGCCGAGGCGACCCAGCTGGTGACCCAGCTCGCCGGCGGGACCGGCCGCGCGCCCGAGGTGGTCGCCGCCAGCGCCGGCAACCCGCTGGTCCTGACCGAGCTGGCGCGTGCGCCCGAGCTGACCCCGGGGCTGCGGATCGAGGACCTGGTGCGCGAGCGCGCTCTCAAGCTGTCGCCGGACGCCCAGGCGATGCTGGCGGTGTCGAGCATCGCGGCGCGGCCGCTGCCGGTCGAGATCGCGGCCCACGCCGCCGGCGTGATCGGCGGGCACGACGAGGCGACCCAGCTCTCGGTCGAGCGGCTCGCGACCCTGCGCCAGGTCGGCGACCAGATGATCCTGCATCCGGCGCACGACCACGTGCGCAATGCGGTGCTCGCGAGCCTCGACGCGGAGTCGCGCGCGGGCTGGCACGAGGCGCTGGCCCAGGCGTTCGAGACGGTGCAGGGGCCCGAGCAGCTCGACTCGCAGGCAGTGGTCGAGCACTGGCTCGCGGCCGGCCACCCGGCGAACGCGGCGCACCACGCGGTGTCGGCGGCGCTGCGGGTCGAGGAGGCATTCGCGTTCCACCGCGCCGCCGAGCTCTACGAGATCGCGCTCGCGTACGGGCCGTGGGACACCGCCGGACAGCGCGACCTCCTGCGGCGCAAGGCCCACGCATTGCAGTGCGCCGGTCAGCTCGACGAGGCCGCCGCGGTCTATGCCCACGCCTCCCAGCTGCTCGCCGACGGCGACGCGATCGACCTCGAGCGCCTGCACGTCGAGGTCCTGCTGCGGCGCGGCCGGCTCGACGAGGCGCTGCCGGCGGCCGAGCGGCTGCTCGCCAAGGTCGGGATCCGCATCCCGCTCGCCGCGCGCGCGTCGCGGACCCGGCTCGCGACGCAGTGGCTGCAGGTCAAGCTGCGCGGCCTGGATTACGTCGAGCGCGATGCCTCCGCGATCCCGGCGCAGCAGCTCTTGACCATCGACGTCCTGTACTCGATCTCGTCGAGCCTGGCGTTCTCCGACCCCGCGCTCGGGCGCGTCGTGCAGTCCGAGCTGGTGCGCGCCGCGCTCGACGCCGGCGAGCCCGTGCGGGTGTGCCTCGCGCTCGCCCAGGAGGTCTGCTACGCCGCGGCCGGCGGCAGCCGCAACCGCGCCGTGGTCGAGGCCGTCGCCGCGCGGCTCAAGACGGTCGCGCTGCGCATCGCCTACCCGCACATCATCGGGCTGGCCGACACCGCGATGGGTATCGCCGCCCACATGAACGGCCGATGGGCCGACGCGCGCGGCCACCTCGAGGCCGGGCTGGCGACCCTGCGCGATCACGGCGCCGGGGTTCGCTGGGAGATCGACATCGGCGACACGTTCTGGCTCGCGACGCTGTTCTACCTCGGCGAGTGGCGCGAGATGGCGCGGCTGACCCAGGCGCTGCTCCGCGAGGCCAGCGACCGCGGCGATGTCGTCGCCCAGCTCGGCCTGCGCACCGGCCGCTGCAACTACGCGTGGTTGCTCGCCAACCGGCCCGATGAGGCCCAGGTCCAGCTCGCCCTGGCGACCCAGACCCTCGGCGCCGGCTTCCACCTGCCGCACGTCCAGGTCATCGTCGCCCAGGTCAACCTCGACCTCTACACCGGGGCGGCGGCCGCGGCGGCGCACCGGCTGGCCGAGGCGTGGCCGAGCATCGAGCAGATCGGCGTCTTGCGGCTGCAGCAGCCGCGCATCGAGCTGCAGCTCTTGCGCGCACGGGCCTTGTTCGGCGATGCGACGCAGCCCGACCGGCTGCGCGCGGTGCGGACGATCGCCGACGACATGCTCAAGGAGGGCGCGGTCTGGGCGTCGGGCCTGGGCCACCTCCTGCGCGCGGCGGTGGCGGCGTGGAACGGCGACGGCGATGCCGCGCTCGGTGAGCTGGTGCTCGCGGAGGAGCACCTGGTCGCGGCGGGCATGCTGGGACTGTTGCAGATCGCACGTCGCCGCCGCGGCGGTCTCGAAGGCGGCGCCGGCGGCATCGCACGCGCCGAAGCCGCGCGGGACGCCCTGCGCGACCTGGGCGCCGTCGACCCCGATCGCGTTGCGGCGCACATGCTGCCCTGGCCGGCCTGAACTGATGTACCCTGGGCTCATTCGGACGGGGTGATCCGAACCAGGTCGTTCGACGTACCTGGAATGACGGCGCGTTCCGCCTAGTGAGGTCAACGAGAAGTGTCAGATATCGCTCAGCACATCGCGGTCTCGCACAAGGTGCAATTCGAAGATCTGGACTGGGAGAAAGCACGCAGGATCGGGCTGACACAGCACGAGATCGAGAGCCTGACGTACTTCGCCGACATCGAGAGCCAGACGGTCTACTACTTCCTGGAAGTCGCCAAGCTGCAGGTCTCGCGCGACCCCGAGCTGCTCACGTTCCTGACGATGTGGAACTACGAGGAGTACTTCCACTCGCACGCGCTGACGCGGCTCCTCACCGAGTGCGGGGTGCCGGTCGAGAGCGCGACGGCGCGGTCGACCAAGATCCGCGCCGGTGCGCGGCTCAAGGCCAGGCTCGAGGACATCGTCCAGACCTTGATCGCCAAGGTCATGCCCAGGACGTTCGTCGCGCTGTGGATGTTCTGGGGCTCGCTCCAGGAGTGCCTGACGACACAGGCGTACGAGGAGCTGGCGCACCAGACCTCGAACCCGGTGCTCGCCGAGCTGTGCCGGCGGATCGCCAAGCAGGAGCGGCGCCACTTCGCGTACTACTACGGCCAGGCCAAGAACCGGCTCGAGGGCCAGTCGTGGGCGCAGCGCTTCACGCGCTGGATCGCCAAGAAGTTCTACGCCCCGGTCGGCGGCGGCGTGAAGACCGATGCCGAGGGTGCCCGGCTGGTCGCGCAGCTGTTCCCGGGCGACCGGATCTTCGAGGTCATGAGCTACATCGAGAAGCGGATGGCCGCCCGCGCCACGTCGGTGCCGCTGCGGCTGCCGGAAGCGGCGTAGGCGACGGTGATCGGGTAGCGCTGCAGCGGTGCTCCGCTGGTGCGGCCGCGGCAGCGTGACCGCGTCAGCGTCGGCGGTCGGCGCCCGGCGGTCAGCTGCTGGCCTCGGCCGACGGCCGTCGGCCGTCGGCATCGGCAGCGTTTCTCTGGCCGCTTTTGAAGCGGCCCCGTCGCCGGGCCGGCTGAAGCGGTCAGAGACCGCCAGCGTCAGCAGCAATCTGCACGAGCTGCTTAGCGAGCAGCTCTGAGACCTTCTGCTCCATCGAGGAC
>VBLP01000716.1 GCA_005887925.1 Deltaproteobacteria bacterium
AACCCGATCGACTATCCCGCCGCCTACAAGCGCACGCAGATCTACCTCAACTGCGGCAACCCGACCGCCAGCGCGTTCCTGACCAAGCCGCTCGCCGGGATCGATCCGCACGGGGGCGGCGACATCTTCGCGAGCGACACCGACGCTGCCGTGCAGGTGTTCCTCGACTGGTTCAAGTGACGGCCCGCCTCGTCCTCGCCGCGGCCGTGGCCCTCGGGGCGCTCGCGCTGTGTCCCGCCCGCGCCGGCGCCGAGGCCTACCTGCGCGTGATCGCGCAGCGCGCACCGGTCCACTCCGGGCCGAACAGCAGCTACCGCGAGGTCTACTTCGCCGAGCGCGGCCAGGTGTTCGCCGTCCTCGAGCGCGGCACCCGCGACTACTGGTTCAAGATCGAGCTCGACGACGGCACCAGCGGCTGGATCCTCGGCGACATGGTGTACCCGTTCGAGGTCGGCCCGCCCGGCGAGGAGGGCGTGTTCACGCGGATCGGCCAGGCGATCAAGGGCGCGATCCTCGGCCCGTCGCCCGTCGGCTACGCCAGCGTCGGCCTATCGTTCTCGGCCGGGGTCCTCGACGGCGAGGGCATGTACCTGCACATCTTCCTCGGCGGCCTGGGGTTCGTGCTCCGGCTCGTCCCCGGCGCCGTGATCGGCCCCTACGCCGGCCTCTCGACCGGGGCCGCGCACATCCGGCCCAAGGTCGACAACTTCGTCGACAAGAACGAGACCTTGATGGCGCTCGGCGCCGGCGGCGGCTTCGAGATCACCTTCAAGAAGCAGATCACCCTCCGGCTCGACGCCCGCAACTGGTCGCTGTTCAACCAGAACCACGCCAGCAACAGCCAGGAGTACTCGGGCGGGCTGGCCATCTTCTTCTGATCTTCCGAGCATCGACACATGCGCACACTCCTCGCGATCCTCGTGGCAGCCTCGGTTCTCCCCCTCGGCACGTGCGGCCGGATGGCGGTGCGCGCCGCCGAGAAGGAGTTCCTCGCCGACCAGATCATGGTGTTCGACGACGACCCGCACGAGGCCGCGTCCGACGATCACATCCGCGCCAACCGCGAGGGCGCGGCCGGTGGGCACGGAGCCGGAGGAGGCGGATGCGGCTGCAATTAGCGCTCGCCGCCGTCGCGCTCGCCGCCGTCGCCCCCCCCGCCTCGGCCGACGATCGCGCCGAGGTCTCGACCTCGCTGTTCGCCGAGACCCGCGATGGCGGCAAGGGCGGGCTGACCGTGATCCACCCCCAGGCCGACGTCGGCGTCGACATCGGCCGGTTCGTCTCGCTCGACGCGTCGTACGCCGCGGACGCCGTGTCCGGCGCGACCTCCGTCATCTACCAGGTCGACGCCACCACCTCGGCCACCTCGTTCTCCGACCTCCGCCACGAGGGCACCGTTGGCCTCGGCTTCCACGGCCGGCGCTCGCGGATCAGCGTCAGCGCCACCCTCGGCACCGAGCGCGATTACCTGTCGCGCCAGCTCGGCGGCACCGCGTCGATCGATCTGCCCGGCCGCAACACCACCGTCGCCCTCGCCTACAGCCACAGCTTCGACCTCGTGTGCGACAAGGACAACGGCATGCTGTCGCCGCAGGAGGCCAAGGCCCTGACCGGCGCCGACCCGTGCGACAAGCCCGGTGGCATCTTCGGCAAGGACCGCCCCGGCATCACCGTGTGGCGCGCGCTCTCGATCGACACCGCCCAGGCCACGCTGACCCAGAACCTGTCGCCCACCATGAACCTCCAGATCGCCGGCTATGGCCAGGTGCTCGAGGGCTTCCAGTCCAACCCCTACCGGCGCGTGCGGATCGGCGAGAACTCGCCGCAGGAGCACATCCCCGACACCCGCGACCGCTGGTCGCTGTCGGCGCGGCTCAACCGCTTCCTGCCCCGGCTGCACTCCGCCGTCCACTTCGACGCCCGGTTCTACGACGACACCTGGGGCGTGATCGGCGGCGATGTCGAGCTCGGCTACTCGCAGTACGTCGGCAAGAGCCTGCTGTTCAAGCTCCACGCCCGGGTCTATCAGCAGACCGCCGCCAAGTTCTTCAAGGACGCGTTCTTCTACCAGACCCAGTCGACCGCCGGCGCCTACTTCACCGGCGACCGCGAGCTATCGCCCGTCCGCAACGCCACCCTCGGTGGCAAGCTCACGCTGATCACGCTCGGCGGCGACAAGCCGGTGTGGGGCCTGTTCGACAAGCTGCAGCTCAACGTCAAGGCCGACGTCCTGATGCTCGCTGTCCTCCCCGCCGACAACCTCGCGGACAACCCGATGGGCATCGACCGGCAGTTCATCTACGGCAACAGCCTGATCGATGCCGTGATCCTCCAGCTCGGCCTGCTGGGGAATTACTGACGGCCGCCGGCGCAGCCTCTGGCCGCAGCCTGGTCGTGAAACCGGCGCCCATATCTGGCCATTTCGGTCCGTGGCGGCGGGAATGCTATGCTGCCCGATATGTACCGCTACGGTGACGGGACCCCGTTCCCGCTCGATGAGAACTTCATCGAGACCCTGACGACAGCGGTCGAGACGTGCACCAATGCGTTCGTCCCTCTGACCGAGCTCGACACCCGGCGCGAGAAGGCCAGAGAGGTCCGGCGCGAGGCCGACAAGGAGCTCGGGCGTCTGGCCGACCTCGAGGCCACCGTCGTCGGCTCGCTCCTGGCGTTCGCACCGTCCGACAACAAGAAGCCCAGCCTCACCCAGCAGGTGTCGCAGAAGATCACCGCCGCGGTGAAGACCGCCGTCGCCGAGGCCCGCCGCCAGGTCGAGGGCCGGGTCGCCTCGACCGACGCGCTGGCCTCCGGCAAGACCGCCGCCGAGGCGATCACCCGGGCGCTCCGGCCGTTCTTCGAGGCGCACCAGCTGCCCAACGCCAAGTGGATCATGTCGTGGGATGTCCGCGGCGCCGAGCCCTCGGCCAACGCGGTCGCCACCGGCGGCCGGATCTCGGCCAGCTTCACCCTGTCCCCCGATCCCTCCCGCGCGCCGATCCGGGTCGAGCAGCTGTGCGAGGGCGTCGTCGTCCACATGATGAAGAAGGGCGTGTTCGGCAAGGCCAAGCCCGCCCCCGTCGACCTCGGCAAGTACGTCGTCGTCGCCTTCGAGCGCAACACCCACGAGTCGATCGTCACGCTCAAGGAGACGCCCAACAAGTCCGCCCTCGGCATCCGGTTCGCCGTGACCGACGTCGGCGCCACCTGGGTCTCGATCACCGCGGCCGGCGACGCCGACGGCGACCCGAACCCGCTCGACCTCGAGGACGTCGCCCCCGTCCGCCAGCTCGCCGAGCGCGCCTACGGCGCCCTCAAGGATCTGATCCACCGCCGGACGCTGATGGAGCTGTCGCTCGGCAACACCCTGATCGCCGATCTCGACGAGCCTCGCATCATCCCGCTCGAGCTGCTCTCCCAGCTCACGCCGCTCGCCCGCACCATCCGCGAGAAGAGCCGGATGAGCGGCGAGCTGATCCTCAAGCGCGACATCGGCGACGGCCGCCGCGAGGAGCTGTTCGTCCCGCGCGCCACGCTCGCCGCCCAGTTCGCCCGGCTGCCCTTCGAGTACCGCCGTCCCTTCGAGGAGATGGGCATCACCAGCGAGGAAACCTCGCCCGCGATCCAGCTGCCCGTCCGCCCGCCCGCGCCGCCGCGCGCCGGCGCCAACGCCTCCACGATCAAGATCGACAACGACTGAGCGCCCTCCCGCGCAGCCAGGTGAACTTCTCCGCAGCAGTCCAGAAAATGCTATGGTGAGCAGGTGTTTACCGTAGAGCTGAAGGATGCTGCCGGACGAGTGCCGGTGCACTTCCACATCATGGCTTCCTCGGGAATTCCCGAGTCTGTGGTGCGCGCTCAGCTCGAGCTCATGGAGCAGCTCGCACCCTCGGCTGGGATGCGATACTACTTCCTCGTCACAACCGACTGGGTTCGAGGGTGGGATCTTGCCAGCGGTTTGCTCGTGTTCAGTTCGCCAACGGCCGCGTTGTTCGCGGCGTACACAGGGAACAACGATGCAAAAGTCCGCGGCGCAGATCCCCAGTACCTCGCAGAGTTGACCCAGGCATGGCTCGCTGACCTCACCTATCACTGGCAGAGCCGCGTCACGTCGGCACCCGGCGAAAGCGACATGCAGCGTGGCGGAGTCCTCGGACTCGTACGTTCTGCAGCCACCGCCGTGACTGCAAGCCTGTGATACGGCTCTACGCTGAAGCGCCGTTCATCTGGCAGCTGGCACTTCGCCAGGAGTTCTTCGAACCGTGCCAGGAGCTGCTTCAGCTCGCGTCCGCTGGAACGATCGAGCTCGCACTTCCTCTGACGGCGTTGGTTGAGACGCTCCATACTGCGCGCTTGCGCAGCACGAAGCGAAATGACCTGAACAATAGCTGGCGCGACGAGGCACGGCAGCTGGCCCGAACCGACGGCATCGCATACCAAGACGCCGCCAGAGCACTCACCGAGGCGGTGCTGAAGACGGCTGAGATGGCAAGTGACGAGCGCAAGGACCTCAACAATGTGATCACCCAGATCGGCGCGTGTGCCAAGATCCTGCTGCCCACCATCGGCCACTTTGCCGACGCATACCTGATCGAAGCCAAGGGACTGACACCATACGATGCGCTCGCGCTCGCGGGAATCATCGAGGATGCTCGGAATCTCGATGTGTCAACCGGTCGAGCCTTGCTCGCGCTCGATCGCAAGGCTGTCGAGATGCGTAAAACTGCTGGAATTACCGAGGATTTCAAGAACGTTGGGATCAAGGTCTTTGTCACGCCGAGCGAGCTTGCACCGTGGCTCGCAACCAAAGGAGTCAGTCTGGTACCTCGGTCCGCGAACTAGACCC
>VBLP01000187.1 GCA_005887925.1 Deltaproteobacteria bacterium
ACCCCGGTCGTTGCGCGTGTAGATTGAGCTCGCGATGCGATTGCGCCGCGAGTGATAGATGGCGCAGACCGGCGACGACGACGAGCGGGGCGTGGCACCGACCGACCCTGCGGAATCTCGCCTGGAGGCGATGGCGGACCTGCGCCCGGGCGAGCCGGCGGGCTGGAAGCTGGCGCGGGCGCGCATGCTCGGATCGCTGTTCGGCGGCGACAGCACGCTCGGGACGTTCGGGCGGTTTCGCGTGCTCGATCGGCTCGGGGCCGGCGGGATGGGCGTGGTCTACGAGGCCTACGATCCCGACCTGGCGCGCGGCGTCGCGCTCAAGCTCGTCAACGTCGCCGCCCGGGATCGCGAGACCGCGCTCGCCGAGGCCAAGGCGCTCGCCCGGCTGTCGCATCCCAACGTCGTGCCGATCTACGACGTCGGCATCGAGTCCGATCACGTCTACCTCGTGATGGAGCTGGTGCGCGGCCAGACCCTGCGCGAGTGGCCCGAGCAGCGCACGCTGCGCGAGGTCCTCGCGGTGTACCGGCAGGCCGGGCAAGCGCTGGCCGCGGCGCACGGCGTGGGTCTGGTGCATCGCGACTTCAAGCCCGACAACGCGATCGTCGGGGCGGATGGCCGGGTCCGCGTCGTCGACTTCGGCCTGGCCTGCGAGGCCGACGATCCGTCGCAGCCGACCGGCGAGCCCCGCCGCGTCGCCGGTACGCCCGGCTTCATCGCGCCCGAGATCAAGGCCGGCATGGCGGTCACGCCGGCCGCCGACCAGTACAGCTTCTCGGTCGCGCTCGCCCAGGCGCTCGAGCTCATCGGCGCATCGCCGCCGCGCCATGTCGCCGCCGCGATCGAGCGCGGTCGCGCGGCCGATCCCGCGCAGCGCTTTCCGTCGATGGCCGAGCTGCTGCGCGTGCTCGAGCGCGACCCGGCCCGGACCCGCCGCCGGGCTGCCGCGATCGGCGGCCTGGCGGCCGCGGTCGGCGCGGGCGCGTTCTTCGTCGCATGGCAGCTGCGGAGCGAGGCCGACCCCTGCGACGCCGGTGCCGCCCAGCTCGACGCCGCGTGGTCTCCGGTGGCTCGCGAGGCCGCGCTGAACGGCGTCATCATGCTCGGCGCGCAGGGCGCGTCGCTTCGAACCTTGCTCGCGCACGAGCTCGACGATTATGCCCGGCGCTGGGGAGACCAGTCGAATGCCGCCTGCGTCGATCGCCGCCGCGGGATCGAGTCCGACACGCTGATCGATCGCCGGCGGACGTGCCTCGATCGCCGCGCCGACGAGCTCGTGGCCGTCGGTAAGCTGATCACCGAGGCGCGAGAGGCGGACCTCGCCGAGCTGCCCCGCGCGGTGCAGTCGATGCGCGACCCGGCGGAATGCGCCGATCGAGAGCTGCTCCTGCTCGGTGACGAGCGGCTGCGCAAGGAGGATGCCCCGCAGCTCGAGCAGGTGGGGCGCCACGTCGCGCAGGCGCGCATCGATGTCGGCGCCGAGCGCTTCGAGCAGGCGCTCACCGAGGCCAGCGCCGCGGTCACCGCGGCCCGCAGGCTCGGCTACAAGGCGATCCTCGCCGAAGCTCTGATCTTGCAAGGCCACGCTCGGATGTACCTGCCGAAGCGCGCCGGAGCGGTGGACGTCCTGACCGAGGCGATGACGCTCGCGATCGCCGCGCACCAGGATGCCCTCGAGGTCGAGGCGTGGGCACGGCGGGCATGGGCGCTGGGCACGTCGGCCGATCCCGTGGGCGCGCAGGCGGGACTCGATCAGATCGAGCCGGTCGCGACGCGTACTCCGTCGCTCACGTTCGGGCGTGCGCTGCTCTACAACAATCTGGGTTCCATCGAGATCGCCCGGAACCGCCTCGGCAAGGCGCGGGACTATCTCACGCGCGCGCTCGCGGAATCGCGCCGGACCGACGGTCCGGTCCCGCTCGAGCTGATCTCGATCCTGCAGAACCTCGCGTTTGTGACCAGCGACCGCAAGCGTGGTGACGCGCTGCTGATCGAGGCCGGCGATGAGCTCGCCCGGCGGCTCGGCCCGGACCACCCCGACACGCTGCATGCCCGGATGGCGCGTGGCTTCGTGACGGTCGAGGATCTCCACACAGCAGCGGCGCTGTTGACGCCGACTTGCCGTGCGTACGAGTCGCAGGCGGTCGTGCGCCGCGCAGCGGAGTGCTGGATCGAGCTCGGTCTGGTGCGCTACGACCTCCGCGATCGCGATGGCGCGACGCAAGCCATGGCATCGGCCGTTCAGCTGCAACGCGACGCGGCCGAGGCCGCTGGCTATGTCACGCTGCTGCGCGGCGATGCGCGACGGGCCGAGCGGCAGTTCGTCGAGGCGCTCGCGGCGCATGCACCGGCGCCGGACGACCACTGGTGGGATGACCTGGTCCGGGGGCAGCTGAAACTCGGGCAGGGCCGGGCGCGCCGCGAGGCTGGCGATCTGCCCGGTGCCTGCGAGGCACTCGAGGCCGCCGTCGCCGAGATCGAGGCGGTCGTCCACGACCATCCGCAGGAGAGCTACGAGCGGCGACTCGGTCGGGCGCGGGTCGAGCTGGCATTCACCCTGTCGTCGCTGGGCGCGAGCGCGGAGGCGCGCGTCCCCGTTGTCGATCAGGCCCTCGCCTGGCTGCGGCATGTCGGCGGCTTGCCGGACGAGATCCAGAGCCTCGAGGCGATGCGCTGACGGCTCGGTCGCTCGCGACCCGGTCGGTAACGGGAGTCAGGGATTGCCGGACGTGGCGTAGTTGCCCAGACTCAGCGGATTGGCCGGCGTCGGCGCATTGCCAACCGTGGCGCAATTCGGGATGTTGGTCTTACCGGAGGGGTACTTGGCGTGCAGGCCATTGCAGATCGCATTGATCTGCGTGCGAAGCGCGTCCGCATTGCCGTCGATGATCCCCCACGGCCGAGGTGGCGAGATCCGATGCACGCGCGACATGCCGATGCAGCTCGCACCGGCCGGCGTCCACGCCGCATCGATGGTCTCGCCGCTCGACTGGCCGAAGAAATACCCCGCATCGCTCAGGGTGTAGTCTGGATTGTTGAAGGCCATCCGGATCGGCAGTCCGTCCTCGGTGAAGGGCACGCCGATGCCGCAGTAGTCGGCCGCGAACAGCTTGAGCATGGCGGTACGTTCCTGCACCGGCACGATGTGCGCCGGATGTCCGGTCGCCACGGTGTGGCGCAAGAGATGGAGCTTGGAGATCGACGTTCCCACGCAGGCGATGTTGAAGACATCGCCGTTGTACGAGGCCGGCGGCTCGTTGGACACCGTATAGGTATTATCGTCGTAGAGGTCGCCGCGGAACATCACGGCCGTCCCCTTGAGGCTGCCGGCAAAGTCGTCGGCCAGGCCCGGCTTGCAGATCCGGACCTCGCAGCCGTCGCTGCTGATGGCGCTGAAGGTATAGAGCTCCGGCGTGGCGACACAGCCGACGTCGTTGCACTTCGCCCAGAACTGCGTGTAATCCGGGCCCGGCGGGAGCTTGGCCGGCGGCTCGAACGTGAGCGTGTACGTGCGATCGATCTCTCCCTTGATCCCGACATGCTCGATCAGGAGCTGCGCGCCGATCAGCGCGGCGCCTTGCAGCACCGTGCCGGTGGTGGTGTAGCCCAGCACCTCCTGGCCGCGGACATCGATCCGCAGAAGCTGTGAGCCCTTCCGGAACTCGCGGATCTGCAGTCCCTGCTCGTTCGGGACGCCCGCGGTCAGATGGAGAGTCCGGAACTGGACGCCGCTGCCGAGCCACGAGCCGTTGAGGCCACAGCCACCGACGGTCGGGCAGTCACCGCCGATCACCGAGAACACGTTGCTCGGCGGCGGCGCGACATAGCCGAACAACCCCGACGCATTGCCGAGCGACGACACCTTGGGATTCCGGATCACGTTGGGGCGCCTGTCGTTGGGCCGCTGGTCGTTGGGCCGCTTGTCGGTCGGCTTGGGCCAGTTCTCGTAGGTCCGGCGGCAGTACTCTCGATGATCGCCGCCGTCTCCGTCGCGCCTGATCGGTCGACCCCCACAACCTACCGTCCCGACGAGGCATGACACGACCGTCAGCCAGCTCCACGTTTGCATAGCTCGTGCTCCCATCGCAGCGTTCGCGAGGATAGATGCAGAGCGCTGGCAGATGTTACCGGGCCGTGCAGATTGCGAGCCGCACGTGCGGATTCCGGTTCACTCCGGATCGCCGGCCGGATCGCCGGCCGGATCGCCGTCCGGTTCGGACAGCGCGGCGGACAGGGGGTCACCGCCGATCGGCGGCGGGGTGGTCCCGAGGCGGTGGCGCAGCGCCTGGCGCGCGCGCAGGAGCCGCACCCGGATCGCGCCCGGGCTCGCCTCGAACATCTGCGCCAGCGCCCCGGCGTCGAGATCGTGCCAGTAGTGGAACTCGAGCAGCACCTGCTGCTCGACGGGCAGCTGGCGGAGCGCGGCGCGGACCTGGGCCAGCTCCTGCTGCTTGCCGAGCTGCTTGCTCGGCGACGTCACGAGCTCGTCGAGCGACGAGACCTCGAGATCGACGTACTGGAACTTGGGCATCTTGCGGAGCCGCATGTACAGCTCGTTGCGCGCGATCGAGTACAGGTACGTGCGGAAGGTCGACTGGCCGCGGAACTGGTCGCGCGCCTTGACGCAGGCCAGGAACGTCTGCTGGGTCAGGTCATCGGCCTCGCCGGGGAGCTTGTGCTCGAAGAATCGATAGATCTCCTCGAAGTGACGGGCGCACAGGTCCTCGCCCGCGCGCCGGTCACCGTCGCGCCAGCGCTGCAGCAGGATGAGATCGCCATCCACGGTGCCAGCGTACCATGCGGGGTCGGCAGGGTCGGCCGCGTCGCGCGGCCGATCAACTCGACGGATCCGTCGCGGCGTGGATCTCCCCGAGCAGCGCTGCGGCGCCCGCCAGGGTGTGCTCGATCTCGCGCGGCGACGCGCCGACGGCAGCCAGGACCGCGTGCGCGCGCTCGGCGAAGCCCTGCGGCGCCTGCGGCAAGCGGGCGGTCGCGGTCACCATGCCCTTCTCATGGGTCAGCCATTGCCGTGCGTGGCCGTGCAGGGCATGGCAGGCGACGCCGATCGCGCGGAACAGGCAACCCGCGGCGAAGGTCGGATCGGCACCGGCGGCCCCGTAGCGCGCGCCCATCATCATGAAGTCGGCTTCCCACAGCCCGCGGACCAGCGCATCGCCCAGGGCGGGCGGATAGTGCCGGGTGCGCGCCTGGAGCGCGCCGAGCTCGCCGCTCGGATCGGCCAGGACGCGGCACAGCGCGACCTCGCCAGCGTAGGTATGGGAGTAGTAACCCAGTGCACGCGCTCGAGGTCGCGATAGATCCAGTCGACCCGCTCACCTCGGAGGGTCAACCAGGCGCCGCCGTTGACCCAGGGTCCCCACCCGCCGGGATCGGTCACCTCGACGGGCTCGCCGGTGACGTCCGCAGCCAGCGCGCGCAGCGCGGGGACGTCGAGCTCGCCGCGGTAGAACACGCCGAGATCGGTATCGGAGTCGGGGCGATGCGTGCCGCGCGCCCGGCTGCCGCCGAGCACCACCGCCACCACGCCGCCCACCGACGCGAGCTGCCGGGCGAGCTCGGTGAGGGAGGAGTCGTCCATGGCCGAAGTTCATCACGGCCGCGGCGATGGTGGATCGCATGCGCACATCCGCCGACATGCCCGCTACAGATTTCGCGGTGGCGAGCGATTCAGACGATGTGGATCCCACGCATGCATCGCTGCCCCGGCGGGTGATCCTCGCGTTCGCGGGCATCGAGGTGCTGTTCAAGGTCCTCGTCGGTTACAGCTACCTGTTCCTCGCCGGCGCGCACACCGCCACCGAGCGCCGGACCTCGCTGACCTGGTATATCGCGGTGTCGCTGCCGTTCACCGCGGTGTTCTTTGCCGGGCTGGTCCGGCTGCTCGCACCGCAGCGGCGCTGGTATCGCGAGCAGCGCGCGGGACAGGTCGGCGATGCCACGCTCGCGCTCGCAGGCGAGGCGCTGCACCGGCTGCCGAGCCGCGTGGCGTGGCTCTGGACGTTCCAGTGGGGCTGCGCGCTCGCGGTGCTGGTCACCGTCCGCGAGGTCACCTGCGTCGAGGCCGGCGCGCTGTTTCTGGCGACGATGATCACCGGCCCGCAGCCGGTCGCCCGTGGGATCGCGCGGTGGCTGGCCGCGCCGAGCATGCTACAGGTCTCGCTGCTCGCGCGCGAGCGCGGGATCACGTTGCGCACACCGGTGCTGCCGCTGCGCCGCCGCCTGGTCCAGTTCGGCATGCTGATCGCGATCACGCCGACGACCTACGTCGCGAGCTTCGCGTTCAGCGCCGGGGCCTCGCGGACCACGATCGAGGACATGAGGGCGCCGATCGCGATATGCGCGATCGCGATCGTGGCGTTCGCGGCGATCAGCGCGGGGCTGATGGCGGCGAGCATCACCAGGGCGGTGGCCTCGATGTCGGAGGCGATCCGCGCCGTGGCGCGCCAGGGCGACATGACCCGGGTCGCGCGGATCCCGCAGCAGCTGCGCGACGAGGTCGGCGGGCTCGCCGCGTCGATCAACGAGATGATCGACCGGCTCGAGCGCACCGCGGCCGAGCATGCCGCGATGAGCGAGTCGCTCGCGGCGCTCAACCACGCGCTCGAGCGCCGCGTCACCGAGCGCACGATGCGGCTGTTCGAGGCCAACGCGGTGCTGCAGGACGAGATGGCGGCGCGCGACAAGGTCGAGCTCGAGCTGCGCCACGCCCAGAAGCTCGAGGCGGTCGGCCGGCTGGCCGCGGGGATCGCGCACGAGATCAACACGCCGATCCAGTTCGTCAGCGACAGCGTGCAGTTCGTGACTGCCGCGAGCACCGACCTGCTCGCGCTGGTCGACAAGTACCAGATCGCGGTGCGCGCCGTGCTGGCCGGGACGCCCGCGCTGCCCGCCGCCACCGAGGCCGTGGAGGCCGAGCACGCCGCCGACCTCGACTACATCGCCGGCGAGATCCCCGCGGCGCTGCGGCGCGCGCTCGACGGCATCGACCGGGTCAGCGTGATCGTGCGCTCGATGAAGATGTTCGCCCACCACGATCAGGACATGCGCGACGTCGATCTCAACCAGGCGATCCAGAGCACGCTGATCATCGCGCGCAACGAGTACAAGTACGTCGCAGACGTCGACACCGAGCTGGGCGACCTGCCGCTGGTGCGCTGCCACGTCGGCGAGATCAACCAGGTCGTGCTCAACCTCCTGGTCAACGCGGCGCACGCGATCGCCGATGTCCACCAGGGCGGTGACGGCAGGGGCCGGATCGCGGTCCGCACGTCGGTCGACGGCGACGACGTCGTGATCGCAGTGTCCGATACCGGGTCGGGGATCCCGGAGGCGATCCGCCACCGGATCTTCGAGCCGTTCTTCACCACCAAGGACGTCGATCGCGGCACCGGCCAGGGCCTGGCGATCGCGCACTCGGTGGTCACCGAGAAGCACGGCGGCTCGCTGACGTTCACGACCGAGCTCGGCCGGGGCTCGACGTTCACGATCCGGCTGCCGATCCGCGGCAAGGGCGCCGGCCTCGCCGCGTAGCTTCGCGGCGTCGCCGTGGCTGCGGTCTCGACGGTGCTGCGGCAAACTCTGCCGTTCGGTTGAAGCTTGATCGGCGCGCGCGCGTGATTATCGTGCTCACTGCCGGTCGGGGGGCTCGATCGGTTTTGCATCTATCACGTGTAGGAGCGTGGATTCATGGCTACGATCACTCCGATCCATTCAGGCCTGGGCGGCGCCATCGGCTGCGATTATCAGGTCAGTAGAAACCGCCTCGTGTTCGTCGAGTACAGCGGCAAGCTGTCGGCGATCGACCTGGCGACCGGTGCATATCACGTGCTCGGCACCGGCTATCACGAGCCCGAGGACGTCAAGCTGTCGGCCGACGGCAGCTTCGCCTACGTCACCGAGCGCGGCGGCACGCTGGCGCGCGTCGAGATGGCGCACCCCGATCGCACCGCACCGACCACCCACGTGATCAGCGCGGGCATGACGGCACCGCAGCAGATCGCGCTCGATCACGATCGCCTGCACGCCTACGTCGTGGAGTACGCCTCTCCCGGCCGGCTGTTCCGCATCGACCTCGCGACCCCGGGCTTCCCGCGGACCATCGTCGCCTCCGGGCTGCATAACGCCGTCGGTGTGGCGGTGAGCCGCGATCTGAGCTACGCGTACGTCAGCGAGCAGACGCCTGGTCAGGTGGTCGAGATCACGCTCTCGACCGGCCACCGCAACGTGATCGCCACGGGGCTGGTCGGTCCGTTCTTCTT
>VBLP01000717.1 GCA_005887925.1 Deltaproteobacteria bacterium
CGCCCGTAGATCAGGATGTTGCCGTCGACCTCCATGCCGATCGACAGCACGATCGCCGCGACGCCCGGCAAGGTGAGCGTCGCTCCGAACGCAGCCATCACGGCGAGGGTCATCACGATGTGGAACACGACGGCGAACACCGCGATCCACCCCGACCAGCGGTAGATGCCGACCATGATCAGGATGACGAGGATGATGCCGATGATGAACGACAGCTTGGTCTTGTCGATCGCGTCGCGGCCGAGCGTCGGGCCGACCTTCTGCGCGGTCTCCTCGCGCAGCGGCGCGGGCAAGGAGCCGGTCTTGAGCACGTTGACCAGGTCCTCGCGCTCGCGCTCCTGGTGGCGCACGTCGCCGCCGCCGAGCGTGATCTGGGCGCGGCCGCCGCGGATCGCGGTCTGGATCGTCGGCGCGCTCTTGACCTTGTCGTCGAGGATCGTCGCGAGCTTCTTGCCGACGATCTGCGAGGTGAGCTCGCCGAACACGCGGGAGCCGAAGCGGTTGAAGTCGAGCAGCACGACCGGCTGGCCGGTGTTCTGATCCTGGCTGCCGACGGCGTTGGAGATCGCCGAGCCGGTGAGCCGGACGGCGCGGTCGAGGTAGTAGGTGCGCCACCGGGTGCCGCGCTTGACGCCCTCGGGGTCGGTGGGATCCGGGATCAGCTGCTCGAAGCCCATCTGGTGGTCGTCGGGGATCTTGAACTTCGGATCCGTGTCGGCGAGGCCCTTGATGCCGAGCTCCTTGTCGCCGAACAGGTAGCGCTCGATCTCCTGGCGACCGTTGAGCTGGCAGCGCACCTGCGGCTCCCGGGCGTCCTCGTTGGTCTTGACGCAGCCGTGCTTCCTGGCCCACGCCAGCGGCACCAGCGCGCCTTGCTTGTCGAACGCCGCGCCGTCGTAGGCCTCGAGGTAGTAGTCGTACTCGCGGCCGGAGCTCTCCTCGTGCCGCCACACCTCGTTCCTGGCCTTGATGCCGAGCTCCTTGGCCCGCGGGTCGGTCGGCTCCTCGGTCTTGCCGCTGGCACCGACCTGCTTGTACAGCTGCCGCATGTACTCCGAGCCCTGTCCGTTGGGGCCGTTGTCGACGACCTTGAACTCGAGCTTGGCGGTACGCGCGATGATGTCGCGGGTCTCCTGCATCGCCGGATCGTCGGGATCGCCGGGCAGCTCGACGATGATGGTCTCGCCCTTCTCGACCACGCTGGGGTCGGCGACGCCCTTCTCGTTGATCCGGTCGCGGATCGTGGTGACCGCGGTGGAGAGAGCCGAGCGCTCGATGTCGCTGGCGAACTTGGTCGATACCCGGAAGCAGATCGCGTTGGCACCGTCGGACGGGGCGCACGGGCGATCCTGGATCGTGTCGCCGTAGTCCGCGCGGACCTGGCTCTCGATCTCGGGCCGCTTCTTGTCGTCCTTGATGTCGTACACCGCGACCGCGCCGAGCGGGATGTCCGGCGCGCCGTTCTGCCCGATCGCGGGGGCCGGCGCCCTGACCTTGGCGTCGATCTTGTCGTCGGTGAACCGCGCCTCTAGGTCGCGCTTGATGTCGGACGCCTTGTCATCGACCGCACGGTCCAGGTCGATGCCGTAGACGATGTGCATGCCGCCCTGCAGATCGAGCCCGAGGCTGATCTTCTTCTTGAACGGGAACCACGACGGCAGCGAGGCAGAGCCCGGCCACGTCGGCGCGAGCAGGCCGGCGCACAACAGAAGTCCGACCAGCAGCGCGACGGTTCGCCACTTGAGACTGCGATCCATGATGTCCCCCAGCCTGAGAGCTTACGCAGCGCTCTTAGTAGCCGACGCGGGCACCTTGCCCTCCCACTTGCCCTCGACGTAGGCGCGCGGGATCCGGACCCGGACCTTCTCCTGCAGCTCGACCACGAGGACGCCGTCGTCACTGACGCCGGTGATCTTGCCGATCAGGCCGCCGCGGGTGATCACCTCGTCGCCCTTGCCGAGCCTCTGCAGCATCGCCTGCTGTTCCTTCTGCTTCCTCACCTGCGGTCGGATCAGGATGAAGTAGAAGATCGCGAACATCACGAGAATCGGTGCGAACGACATCATCCCTTGCATGGCGGCTAGACCTCGGAAATTCCGGGGGTTAGTAGCATCGGGCGCCTATGGGGTCAAGCGGGCTCGCCGCGGCCGAGGATGTCGTCGCGCAGGCGGCGCACGTGGCGCGCGTAGAACGTGAGGTTGTGCAGGGTTGCGAGGCGCGAGTACAGGATCTCTTTGGCAGCGTAAAGATGACGCAGGTACGCGCGCGAGTGGCTGCGGCAGGTCGCGCACGGGCATTCGGGATCGATCGGGCCGAAGTCGCTGCGGTGCTGCGCGTTGGGGATGTTGACCCGGCCGGCCTGCGTGAACAGGTAGCCGTTGCGCGCGTTGCGCGTCGGCATCACGCAATCGAACATGTCGATGCCGGCGGCGATGCTGCGCGTGAGGTCGGCCGGCGTGCCGACGCCCATCAGGTAGCGCGGCCGGCCGGCCGGCAGCGTGTGGGCGATCTCGTCGACGATGCGGTAGGTGTCGTCGAGCTTCTCGCCGACCGCGAGCCCGCCGAGCGCGTGGCCGTCGAAGTCGAGCGCGGTGATCTCGGCGGCGTGGCGCTGCCGCCGGGCGGTGTCGATGCCGCCCTGGACGATGCCGAACAGCGCCTGGCCGGCCGGCCGCTGCACCGCCCGGCAGCGCACCGCCCACGCCGTGGTCCGGGCCAGCGCGACCTCCTGGACCTCGGGTGCGGCGTCGCCCGGTGCGCACTGATCGAAGCACATCGCGATGTCCGAGCCGAGCACGCCCTGGATGTGCATCGCGAGCTCGGGGGTGAGCCGGTGCTTGCTGCCGTCGATGTGCGAGCGGAACGTGACGCCGCCGTCGTCGATCTCGTTGATCGCGGCGAGCGAGAACACCTGGAAGCCGCCCGAGTCGGTGAGGATCGGGCGGTCCCACGCGGCGAACCGGTGCAGTCCGCCGGCGGCCTCGATCACGTCGAGCCCGGGGCGCAGGTAGAGGTGATAGGTGTTGCCGAGGATGATGCGCGCGTCGAGCGGCGGCGCGCGGAGCTCGTCGGGGGTCATCGCCTTGACCGTGCCGGCGGTGCCGACCGGCATGAACACGGGCGTCGGGATGTCGCCGCGCGGCGTGTGCAGGATGCCGGCGCGGGCGTGGCCGAGCGTGGCGAGCACCTCGAACGAGAAGCCGGGGGTCGGGAGGTCGAAGTGCACGCGCGCCGGTTATACCCGCGCCGGGTCGGCCGGGAGGCGATGCAGCAGCGTCGCGTCGCCGTAGCTGAAGAACCGGTAGCGCGCGGCGACGGCGTGGCGATAGGCCGCCAGCACGCGATCGGTGCCGGCGAACGCGCAGACCAGCATGAGCAGGGTCGATCCGGGCAGGTGGAAGTTGGTGATCAGGTGCGAGACGACCTGGAACGCGTGGCCGGAGCCGGGATAGATGAACAGGTCGGTGGCGCCGGGGCCGGCGGCGACGGTCGCGGGGCCGGTGGCGGCGGCCTCGAGCGCGCGCAGCGCGGTGGTGCCGAGCGCGACGATCGGCCGGCCGGTCGCGACCAGCGCGGCGGTGGCCTCGGGGATGATGTAGCGCTCGCGGTGCATGCGGTGATCGCGCAGATCGGCCTCGCGGACCGGCGCGAACGTGCCCCAGCCGACGTGCAGGGTCAGCGTGGCCAGCGCGATGCCGCGCGCGGCGAGCTGCTCGGCGATCGCCGGCGTCATGTGCAGGCCGGCGGTGGGCGCGGCGACCGCGCCGGGGTGGCGCGCGAACATCGTCTGGTAGCGCTCGCCGTCGGCGGGGCGATCCGGGCGGTGGATGTAGCGCGGCAGCGGAATGTGGCCATGGGCGTCGAGGAACGCCAGGCCGTCGCCGGGCGCGGCGACCGCGACCGTGCCGTCTGCCGCGCGCTCGGTGAGGATCTCGAGCGCCGGGGCGCCGTCGATGTCGACCCGCTGACCGGGGCGCAGCGGCCGGCGCGCGCGGGCGAGGCAGCGCCACGCCGCGCTGCCGGCAGGCGCGGGCGTCGACGGCTCGGGCTCGAGGAACAACAGCTCGATCCCGCCGCCGGAGCTCTTGTGGCCGCGGACGCGCGCCGGGATGACCCGCGTATCGTTGGCGATCACGACCGCGTCGGCGGGCAGCAGCGCGGCGAGCTCGGTGAACGCGTGATCGGTGACGGCGCCATCGGGCGCGAGGTGGAGCAGCCGCGAGGCCTCGCGCGCGGCCGCCGGCTCCTGGGCGATCAGCTCGGGCGGCAGCGCGAAGTCGTAGTCGGACGGGGAGAACACGACCTTCCGCTTACCACGCGCGTATGCTGTACCGATGGATGGCAGCCCCCGGAGATCCGGCCGTGATCCCCGGCGCAACCGACCGCGCGAGCGAGTGTCTCACCGCCGTGGATGTGACCGGGATGACCGATCGCACGACGGCTGCCGGCGAGAACGCGGAGCCCGCGGGCTGCCTCGCCGATGGACCCCGAAAGCCGCTGCGGTGAGGTACTAGTGTCCGGGATCGCGCTGCGCCGCGCGCCGTGGCTCGCCTGCGCGGTGTGGCTGCTGGCCGGGGTCGCCCGCGCCGCGCCGCTGGCCACGCTGTCGGCCGACGTCGACGGCGACGGCGTGCCGGACGCGATCGAGCTCGGCGCCGACGGCGTCCTGCGCATCGCCGGTAAGCCCGGCGGCGAGGTCCGGCTCGCGCCGGCGATCTCGCACGGCCGGCTCGCGGTCGAGCGCGGCGACCGCAGCGGCGCCGCAGCGCGAGACCGTGATCCTGCGCGCCGACGCCAGCGGCTGGCGCGAGCTCGTGCGCGTGCCGGTCGGCGGCGTCGGGCTCGACCACGACTACGGGATCGAGGTCGACGCCGCGCCCGACGGGATCTACCGCTACCAGACCCGGAGCGACATCCGGCGCTGCGACGGCAAGCCGGCGTACCTGTTCGCCGAGAAGTTCGATGGCGCGCGGTTCCGGCGGACCAGCGCCCTGCCGTCGAGCGTGCCCGAGGCCGTGCCGGTGCTCGCCGCGCGGCTCGACAGCGCGCGCGTCGCCCCGCCGCTGGTCTACCAGGCCCACGCGGCGTCGTACGAGGTCGGCGTCGGCGACGCCGGCGGCCTCGTGATCCCGCGCGAGCTCGACGACGGCCGCGCCGACACGGTGTGGCGCGAGGAGCTCGCGGCGAGCGCCGGCGAGGGCCAGTTCTTCACCTTCGAGCCGCGCGCGGGCCGCGCGGCCGCGCGGCAGCTGCGCATCGTGCCCGGCAATCCGGCGTCGAGCGCGACGATGAAGCGATTCAACCGGCCGCGCCGGATCGCCGTGGTCACGAGCCGCCGGGGGCGGCCTACACCGTCGATCTGCCCGAGCCGGTCGCCGGCTGCGTGACCGTCGTGCTCGAATCGACCTACGGCCCGCCGCAGGGCGCGACCGCGATCGCCGAGCTCGAGGTGTTCGCCGACGGCGAGCGCGCGGGCGGTGGCGACGCCATGCTCGCGCACATCGTCGCCGAGGGCGCGGCCGGTGCGACCACCGCCGCGGCCGCCTTGCGCACGCGCGGGGCAGCCGGCGCGGCCGCGATCGACGGCGAGCTCGCCGCCACCAGCGATCCCGGTGCGCGGCGCCGGCTGATCCACGCGCTCGCCGGCATCACCGATCCGGCGGCCGTGCCCGCGCTCGTCCACGCCGCAACCGCCGGCTGGGTGCGCGACCGGGACCTGCTCGACGTGATCG
>VBLP01000190.1 GCA_005887925.1 Deltaproteobacteria bacterium
CGATCAGCAAGCGCGATGGCGCAGGGGTGCGCCCGAGAACCCGGTCATGATGTCACGCCAGCCATGTGCACTCATGAGTCAGATGTCGAGGTGGTCGTGCGCATAGGTCGTAGCGCATCGGCTCCCCCCTGTCGCCGCTCCTGCGGTGATCCGGCCTCGAACCTTCCTCTGTCGCATCGGCGTATACCAAGTAATATCCAATACATCAAGGCGCGACATGCCTTGGCGCGGACTATCGCGGGTGAGCGGGTCATGATGCCGGCGTGGGGCCGAGCGCGATCGGTTCCTCGGCGACTTCTCCGCGGCCAAGCGCGTGGTCACGTTCACCGCGACGCGGAGCAGGATCACCGCGGCGATGGGGGCCGAGATCGGCGCCAGCGAGCGCCCGGCGCCGACCAACGCGCTCGACCCGTTCCAAGCCATACATCTCGATCCGCGGCAGCAGACCAGTGCGCCTCGTTGACCGGAGACGATCCTTCGAGGACGCACGAACGAGGTGGCCGAGGGAGCCGCTTGCGCGTCGCGATTCCCGGTAGGTTCCCGCCTGGATGCGCAAGGTGGCCAACGCGCTGCCTTCGGACGCTATACTGTCGGAGTGAACGCGGCCGTGGCCACCCCACCTCCTCCGAGAAATCGCCTCGAGCGATTCCGGGCGATCCGCGCGAGGCTGGATCCATCCGGGGATCCAGGCGCGTTGCTCGATGCGTACGTCGAACCGTACCAGGCCGTGAGCCGGCGCGTGGCGGCCGAGCTGGAGCTGGCCCCGGCGTCGGCCCACCTCATCGTCGGCGGTATCGGGTCCGGAAAGACGACCGAGCTGCTCATGACCGAGCGGCGGCTCCTCGAACTGGACGACGTCATGACCGTCTACGTCGACGTCAGCAAGCGGCATGACATCGCCAAGATGGTGCCGGGCGTCTTGCTCGCGCAAGTCACACTCGCGATCGCAGATGGCGTAGCTGCGATCGATCCGGCGAATCCGCATGTCCGCGATGCGCGCGACGTCGCGCACGGAAAATGGAGGGGCCTCGACGAATTTGACATCCACGGTGACGACAGTCACCTGATGAAGTTCGTGCCCGGTGTGCTCCAGCCTCCGCACCCTCTGACAGAGGACGTCGAACGCGCCAAGGCCCCGCTCGAGGGACTCCTGATCCTCGCCCGGCAGCGCGCCCGGCACCTCGTCGTCCTGCTCGATGGGCTCGATCGAATGTTGGACCTGGCCATGCTCGAGAACCTTGTCGTCCAGGACGTCAAGGTCCTCAGCGCGCTCGGGATCGGGGTCGTCCTCGTCGGGCCCCTGCGGGCTCTCTACGGACTCGACAGACTGCTCGTGCAACGCTTCGACTCGTTTCACCCTGTGCCGTGGATCGACGTGACCGGAAACCCGGCCGGCCGCGCGTTCCTCGTCGAGGTCTTGACCCGGCGCGCCGGGGACGCTCTCGATCCACCCGGGATCGAGGCGCTCGTCGACGCGTCGGGGGGGGTGCTCCGCGATCTCCTCGCTCTCGCCCAATCTGCCCTCGTCGAGGTCTACATGTCCGGTCACGACCGGATCGGATCGCATGACGTGGACGACGCCGTGGATGCATTCGGTCGCAAGCACCTCCAGGGGCTGCGACCTGTCGAGATCGAGGTTCTTCAGCGCGTCCGCACGCAAGGCACGTTCGTGGAGACTTCCGAGGACGACCTGGCGCTGCTCATGACCCGGCGCGTCCTCGCGTACGGGAGTGGCGATCGGTCCCGCTACGCGGTCCACCCGACGATCTCGCACCTGCTCATGCAGCTGGCCGGCGCATGATCCTTCGTGTTCGCGCGATCAGCCTCGGCGAGCTCGCCCTGAGGATCCAGGTACTGCGTGACACGGCAGCCTATCTCGGCTACGTCGCTGCCCAGGATTCCGCCGAAGATATCATCGCCGAGCTGGCCGAGGAGGTGCGCGCGCTCGATCCCACCATCCGGCTGGCTCGACTCGCCGTCACGCGTGGGGATGAGCTTGTCGACTGCCTCGCCCGTGAGCCCGCGGAGATCGTCTTGCTGAACGCCACCGCGCTCATCGGCGATGACTGGAGCACGGTAGATCGACGACGCTCGGACCTGGCTCACCGCGGTGTGGTCGTGTTCGTCGTGACCGATGTTGGGTTCGAGGCCCTGATGCGACACGCCCCCAACCTCGCGAGCTGGCTCGCTGGAGAGGTGTTCGCGGTGGTGCACGAAGACGAAGACGCCACGGAACTCGGCGCGCAGCGCCTCGCCGAGCTCCGGATCTGGGGCCGCTGCTCCGACGAGGAGATCGTGGCCAAAGCCACCGCCGGTAGCCTGCCCCCGGACCCCGAGTACGCGGAGTGGCTGATCCTTCTCGGCCGCGCCGACCTCCTGCCGCCGGCGACGCGATGAGCTGGCGCGACGTCGAGGCGCATACGCAGTCGCGACCGCTCGTCCTGCCGAGCAGCGCGCGCGACCTGAAACGCAAGCTGCGGGCGCTGCTCCTCGGCGCTCGCGACACCGGCGAGCTGTCCAGTCCACACAAGGACATCCACGAGACCCTCACGACACTCCGCGAGCCGCGGCCAAGCCTGGCTGACAAGCTGAAGGCCCGCAGCCTGCACCAGGGCGCATGCTGCCTCGAGGGCGGGGACCCGAATCGTTCGCGCGACCCAGCAGGAAGACATCTCCGCCGCAGCGACGGCGCGTGGTTCGACTTCTCGATCACGGTCCGCGAGATCGACTCGCAGGTAGAGGTGCTGACCTACCGGTTCGAGATCCGCTTTCCCCCGGGCTTCGGCGCGCCGTTCTTGCGCTTCGATCACAATCTTCCCGAGGTCGTCGGGGGCAAACCGGCCACCGAGCCGCGGTCTCATCTGCACCCCGGACATGACGACCTCCGCGTTCCGACGCCGCAGATGAGCCCCGAAGAGATCATGCGGATCCTCGTCTACGAACTGCGCCCAGAGCGCGCCAAGCTCAAGACGCCCACGCCGTTCGAGATCGGCTGGTACAAGGACACGCACATGCTCCTCACCGGGTCGGGTTGACCGGCGCAGCGCGCCGATCGTAGTCCCGCAAGGAAGTCGTCCCATGCCTCGTGAGTCGGCGCAACGTTGGTCCGGCAGGACCATCATGAATCACCAGCCTTGCTGGCTACGACAGCGACGGATCGGTACTGCAGGCGCGAGCGGCCCCGGCAGCGTCGGCCCGGACCGGCGCCGACAGCCGCTCGATCAGCGCATCGGCGACCCGGAGCGAGGCGAGCAGCGCGACGTGGCCCAGGTCGGGGTACATCAGGGTCTCGGCGCCCGGCAACGCGACCTGCCGCGCACCGGGCACCAGGGCGTCGCCGCGCGACCACACGACGGTGACGCGGGTCTTCGCCGGCGGCGGCGCGACGGCGAGCCGGGTGAGCATCGCCGAGCTGCCGTACAGGACGTGCCCGGTGGATGGACGACCTCGCGCTCGCTCGACGACATGCTCGATCCCGCCGTGATGGCAGTTCCCGGCATCGCCGCGTTGGTGCCGCGGTTCTCGCTGATCATCGACGACCTCGCTCACCTGAGCGACGATGCCCTGCACGCGCGGTCGCTGCCAGCGTTCCCTGCGCTCGCGCTGTGGGCGCTGCGCGACGCTCGCGATCCGGTGCGCCTGCTGTACAGCTTCGATACCTGGAGCTCGACGATGCTCGAGCTACTGGAGTCACCCGATGGTCTTGCCAGCTTCACGACGCTGGTTACCTACTTGTTCGGAGTCGTCGATCCGATGCACCACGACGAGCTTCGTGGCAAGCTCGATCAACTGGGCGCGCGCGCCAGAGGAGCCATCATGACGATCGCTGAGTTTCTCGAAGAGAAAGGCCGGAAGGAAGGCGAAGAGAAGGGCCGGCTTGACACATTGCGACGTCTGTTGCTCGTCAAGTTCAAGCTGCCGACGCTGGATGCCGCCCACGAAGCTCGCTTGCGCGCAGGCCCCCCTGAAGCGATCGATCGCTACGTCGAGCGCGTGCTGACCGCTGACTCGCTCGCTGCGGTCTTCGAGGACTGAACCGTGGCCCCAGGACGATCCACAGACACGGGGCGCAGCGGCCCGAGCAGTGGCAAGGGCGCAGCGGCCCGCGGGCAAGCCCGAGCGTCCCCACCCATCGTGGCGTTGCGCAGCAGCTGTCGGTGAACTGGGAAGGTCTCAAGCGCTTCCTCGGCTGGCAGGGCAGCATCAGCGAGCTCAAACAGGTCGAGCTCGATCATCCGGTACCGGTGAAGACCGAGCCCGCAGTCCACGACGAGTGATCGACGCGGTCGCCTTCGACGGCGACGCTCAGGTCCGGCGGCCGAATCAGGGGGCGTGAGCGAGCAGGTCGCGCGCGCTGATCAGCCGGTTCAGCGTTGCGGCGACGCCGCCGGCGAGCGCCGAGACCAGCGCGATGTCGTCGTCGGCGAACCGGTCGCGGGGGCGGCGCCGCACGGCGAGCACGGCGCGCGCGGGCGGCCCGCCGATCGGCTCGAACAGCGCGTGGCCGAACGCGGCGCGCTGTCCGGTGCCGGCGACGCGGGTCACCAGCTGATGGACCTCGTCGGAGATCACCGAGCCATCGCGCGTCCACACCGCGCCCGCGCGGTCGATCGCGATCACCGTGGCCTCGCGCGCGGGGGTGAGCCGGCACACCTCGCGCTCGAGCACCGCGACCGCGGGGCGCAGCAGGGGCTCGGCGGCGACGGCGCGCATCGCGGCGGACAGCGCGAGCATCCTGCGCAGCGGGCTGGCGGACGGGTTGTCGCTTGTAGCGGACGTGGGCGGTGTCGAACTACCACGGCGAAGCTCCACGCCGCGCAGCTCTGCGACCACCGTGCCAGCGGCGTGCGCCGCGGCGTGTAGCGCCGGCGTAACTCGTGTCGCGCGCTTGTCGTCGCGATCCGCGCGACTCGCGCAGCGCGATGCGCACCGAGCGACGGTCAGCGCGGACTCGCGGCGGCAGATCGGGTGATGCCAGGCCCCAGTGACCGTCCCACCACGAGCTGGCAACCGCCCGTCGTGTTCGCCTCACCTGCCACCGCGTGCCGCGTGCGAGCCGGCTGCCTGTGCGCCGCGGTGCTTGCCGCCATCGCGGGGCTGCGGGACACTCCGCGCGTGAGATGGCTCGCGGTGCTGCTGCTCGCTGCAGGCTGCGGTGAGGACACCGCCGGGCCGCAGAGCATCGCGATCGGCTGCGTCCTGCTCGATCTGCCGGTCGCGTTCGACACCCCGGGCGACTTCGCGCGCGCCAGGCCCGGCACGCTCGCCGGGTGGAGCGCCGACGGGCGGTGGTTCCTGACCGGCGCGCAGTTCGGGCCGTCCAGCGTCCACCTCCGGCGCACCGGCGGCAGCGTGGTCGTCGATCGCAACCCTGCATTCACCGGCAGCGTCGACAGCAGCGAGCTGTTCGCGCGGCTCGCGGTGTCCGATCCGAGCGGCACGCAGACGATCACGGCGGTGCGGATCTCGAACCTCTCGGCCGACGGCACGGCCCGGGTCGAGCGCGGCCGCTGCGTCGGCAACCGCTGCACGCGGTGCACCGGGCAGCTGATCCGCGCGACCCGCAATGCGGGCGAGGGCGAGGGCCAGGGCATCTCGCTCGTCGGCCAGCTCGCCGATCCGACGTGGGGCAAGGGCTACACGTTCAACGTCCGCGTCCTCGGCACGGTCGCGTACCTGAGCCGGCAGGACGGCCTCCACATCATCGAGACCGCCGATCCGGCCCACCCGGTGGAGCTCGGCCACTACAAGCGGCCCATGCTCGGCTACTCCAACGACGTCAAGCTCGTCGCCGCCGGTGACAGGCGGTTCGCGGTGATCGCCGACACGCCGGTCGACGTCGTCGACGTCACCGATCCGCACGCGCCCGCGCTCGCCGCGCAGATCCCCGAGGGCGCGCACACCGTGTTCACCGAGACGCGCGGCGCGACCACGCTGGCGTACTTCGGCGGGCTCGACGGCACGTGCCCGGTCTACGACGTCACCGACCCGGCGGTACCGCAGCTGCTCGGCCGCTACAGCGCCGGCTCGCGGCTTTCACGTCGTCGACTTCACGGCGCCGGCCGCGCCCCGCCTCGTCGGCATCTGGGCGCCGACGCCGATCCACGCCAGCCACTCCAACTGGACGACCGTGGCCGGCGGCCGCCACGTCGCGCTGCACGGCGAGGAGGGCTACAACGCCAAGCTCGACATCATCGATGTCGATCCCGCGTCGCCGGCGTTCATGACGCCGATCGCGTCGTGGCAGACCCGGCCGTGGATCTCGATCCACAACCTCATGGCGTTCGGCACCAAGGCGTACTTCACCTACTACCAGGACGGCGTCCGCGTGCTCGATGTCTCCGACCCCCGGCACCCGGTGCAGGTCGGCTACTACAACACCTGGGATCCGCAGGCCGACTACGCGAGCAGCGCGTTCTTCGAGAGCGCGGTCGGCCTCGACGTCGACCAGGCCCGCAAGCTGATCTTCGTGGCCGACTCGCCGCGCGGCCTGTTGATCCTGCACGACGACACGCCGTGACCGCCGAACAGCTCGTCGGACGCACGATCGCCAACGGCAAGTACGAGATCGTGCGCCTGCTCGGCGAGGGCGGCATGGGCGCGGTCTACCAGGCGCGCCAGGTCGCGATGGACCGCATGGTGGCGCTCAAGCTGATCGTCGCCGGCCTGGTGCGCAGCCCGGCCGCGGCGGCGCGCTTCCACCGCGAGATGAAGCTGACGGCGCGGATCGAGCACCCCAACACGATCCGGGTCTACGACTTCGGCGAGACCGACGGCCAGCTGTTCCTGACCATGGAGCTCCTGCGCGGCCGCACGCTCACCGACGTGCAGGAGGCGTCGCGGCTCGATCTCGCGCGCATCGTACGCGTCGCGACCCAGGTGTGCCGGGCGCTGCAGGCGGCGCACGCCGAGGGCGTCGTGCACCGCGATCTCAAGCCGGACAACGTCATGCTGCTCGAGCAGTACGGCGAGCGCGACGTGGTCAAGGTGCTCGACTTCGGCATCGCCAAGTCGCTCGATCAGCAGGAGACCGGGGTGACGACGGCGGGCTCGGTGGTCGGCACGCCGATCTACATGTCCGCCGAGCAGGCGCTGGGGCTGCCGGTCGATCCGCGATCGGATCTGTACTCGCTCGGCGTCATGCTGTTCGAGATGGCGTCGGGGCGCGTGCCGTTCGCCGCCACGAGCTTCACGGCGCTGATCCTGGCGCACGCCGCCGAGATCCCGCCGCCGCTGGCGCAGGCCGCGCCGGGCGTGCACCCCGGGCTGGCCGCGCTGGTCGACGAGCTCCTGCGCAAGGACCCCGCGGCGCGGCCGCAGACGGCCAGGGTGGTCGAGCAGCGGCTCGAGGCGCTGCTGGCCGGCCCGAGGGTGGACCCGGTGACGAGGACCATGGCGGGAGCCGGCGGTCCGATGGCGGGCCCGATGACGGGAACCATGCCGGGGCCGGGCAGTGTCGCGATGCCGACGCCGACGCATGCGATCGCTCCGGCGCGGCCCCGGTCGCGCGGGCGCTGGCTCACCGTGCTGGTGATCGTGCTCGTCGGCGGGGGCGTGACGGCGGCCGTGGTCGTGCCGCACGGCGGCCCGGCGCAACGCGAACATCCCGCGACCTCGGAGTCTGGCAGCGCGTCCGGGGCCACGACCACGGCCACGACCGACGTGGCGGCGCGCCTGGCGGCTGCCAAGGCAAAGCTCGCCGGGTTCGGCGATCCTGCGCCGCCTGATGCCTGCCCGACCGCCGCGGCGGCCGATGCGGCCGAGCTCGTGCTCGCGGCGCGCCGGCGGATGGCGAACGATCCCGCGGGGGCGCTCGAGGCCGCCGAGAAGGCGCTGCGCGCGTGCCCGAGCGCGGCGGCGGCCCACAACATCCGCGGCAACGCGCTGCAGGCCACCAACCGGCTCGACGACGCCCGGGACGCGTATGCTCGCGCGCTGCAGTTCGCGCCCGACTACGCGGCGCCGCGGTCCAACCTCGGCGTGATCCAGCTCCGCAACCACGATCCGGCGGCGATCGACACGTTCACCGAGGTCATGCGCAGGACAGCCGACGATCCCGAGGCGCACATGGCGCGCGCCCAGGTCTACGCTGAGGCCAAGCGCTACGACGAGGCCGTCGCCGATCTCGAGGACGCGCTGCACCGCAAGGCCGATGACGGCTGCGCCTGGCTCCTGCTCGCCGGGCTGCGCGAGGCCACCAAGAAGGGCGACGCGAACGACGCGTACTGCCGGGCCGCGATGCTGGGCATCAGCGATGCGGCGGCGCGTTGCAAGAAGTGATCACGTCATCGATCACTTCATCAGGCGATCGAGATCGAGACCGGCGAGCGTGAAGTCGGGCTGCTCCTGAAGCACCTTGGTCAGCGTCTCCTTTGCCTTCTTCTTGTCGCCGCGGTCGGCGCTCGCAAGCGCTTCGGCGTACTTCACCGCGGTCTTGGTCTTGAGCGCGGCCGGCGGCTTGGGCGGCGCCTTCCGGGCCGGCGCGCCCGGCGGCGCGGTCAGGTTCGCGGCGAACCACTGACCGAGATCGGTCGCCATCGTCTGCTCCACCGGCAGGAAGTCACCCGGCTTGCTGTTGGTGCCGAACGACTTGAGGACGCGGCCGGTCTCGACATCGATGATCCGCGCGTCGACGCGCAGCACGCCCTGCAGGTCGAAGTACCCGCCGAGCACGAGGTACTTCGCGCCGAGCAGCTTGCCCATCTTCACCGCCGACTGCGGATCGATCTTCGCGCTGCCCTGCAGCTTGAGCTCGGCGAGGATGTCCTCGAGCCGGTCGCGCTCGACCACGCGGATCGTGCTGGCTCCCGACAGATCGGAGATCAGCATCTGCGCCAGGCCCTTGCGCAGCACCTCGAGCTCGGCGGTCTTGCCGGTGTAGTCGAAGTAGAGGATCGCCACCGTCGGCGGGTCGGCGGCGGAGGCCGCGCGGCCGAGGAGGCACAGCGCGAGCAGGGCCAAGGCGAGCGGGGCGCGCATCCAGGCGCGCGGTGGGCGATGCATCCCCTCATTATTATGCGAATGCCGCCGCGATCAAATCCGGGTGGCACCAGACGCTTTTGACGCGCGGCCGCAACGGGTCTGCGACGCAACCGAAGTGCGCTGCCGCAGATTGCCGCTGCGCGGGCGCGGACGATCATCACGAAGCTCGTTCGACCCCGCTCCCGCGGCCATGCGAGCGAAGTCGTCCCGCGATCGGTCATCTGCGCTAGCACGGCCAAGACCGAGGTTCGCCCGGTCGGCGCGTTCCAGGCGGTCGAGGTCTCCGGCGCGGTCGATGCCGAGATCGCGATCGGCGCCGAGCCGCGCGTCGAGGTCAGCGGCGATGACAACATCGTGTCGCTGATCGACACCAAGGTCAGCGGCGATCGCCTCGAGATCGGTAACCACGGCAACTTCCGGCCGGTCGTGCCGCTCGTGGTCCGCGTCACCGCGCCCAAGCTCACCGCGGTCACCGCATCGGGGGCGACCACCGTCACCCTGCGCGGCATGCGCGACGACGCGATGTCGATCACGGCGCACGGCGCGGCCACGCTGCACGGCGACGGCGCGGTCAAGCAGCTCACCGTCGAGAGCGCGGGGGCGGGCACGCTCGACCTCGATCGGCTCACCGCCGAGCGCGCCACCGTCCGCGCCTCCGGCGCCGGCACCGTCTCGGTCAACGCCACGCAGGCGCTCGACGTCCGCGTGTCCGGCGCCGGCACCGTCAACTACCGCGGCAACCCCGAGCTCAAGCAGGAGGTCAGCGGCGCCGGCACGCTGCGCAAGCGCTGAGGGCTCGCCGCGGCGGGCCCGACCGGTCAGCTGGCCGCGTCGTCGTCGAGCATGAGCTTGAGGCCGGCGGGCAGGGTGTCGCCGAGCGCGACGCGCTCCTCGCGGGCCTCGAGCTCGACGACCTGCTCGACCAGGACGGCGGCGCGGTCGCCGCCGGGCATCGCGCGGACGGTGGCGGCGAGCCGGGCGCGCGTGGCGTCGTCGAGATCGCGCGCGCGGTCGGCCGTGCGGCGGCCGAGCTGCGCGAGCGGGAAGGCGGCCTTGTCGGGCTCGGGCCAGTCCCAGGCGCAGAGCTGGGTCAGCCAGTCGGCGACGCGGCCCGCCGGGATCACGGCGTTGAGCGGGCCGTAGAGCGGGACGCGGGCACCGATGCGCGACAGCGCCCAGAGGTGCACGGGGTCCTCGCGGCCCTTGCGCGGCTCGAGGCGGCGCATCAGCTCGTCGCCGAGCTTGAGCTTGCCGGCGACGGGCAGGCGCTCGAGGCTGGCGACCGCGCGCCACATCTCGGCGAGCTCCTGCTTGCTCGGCCTGGCCTCGGTCAGCTTCTTGGCCTGCAGCGGGTTGGGCAGGAGGAGCTTGTTCAGGCGATCGAAGATCTGGTCCTGCTGGCCCTTGGACAGGCCGCCGGCGATCCGGCGCCACGCGATCCACCAGGCGAGCTTGCCGGGCTCGCTCCGGGGGTGGGCGAGGTTCTCGTTGAACACGCCCCACATGACGCGGACGCGCCACGCGTCGAGCGGCGCGCCGGTGCCGGGCCGGAGCAGGAACCCGGCGAGGTTGAGCCAGCGCTGCTCGTGGTCGGGGGTCTTCTTGCGCTCGGCGGCGACCTCGATGAGGGCGTCGAACAGCGCGCGCGTGGTGGTGACCGACCAGTCGTCGCGCCGCGCGTCGAGCGTGGTCTCGAGGTCGCGCGCGAGGGTCGCCAGGCCATCGCCGGTCTGGAACGCGCGCTGGATCCGGGCGCGGGCCTCGTCGCTGCGCGGGTGGGCCTCGGCGGCGGCCTCGACGGCGGGGGTGCCGCCCGAGCGCATGTCGAACGCGAGCTTCCAGGTCTCGGGCGCGGCCGGGCCGCCGCTGGCGTCGGGGACCTCGACGCACGCGATCTCGAGCGCGCCGAGCTCGGTGATGTGGACCTCGAGCCGGACGGTGACCTCGCCGCGGCCGCGGGCGCGCAGCACGGTGACGATGGGCGGCAGCTCGAGCAGGTCGGTGTCGCCGTTGCCGACCGTCTCGGGGCGGCCGTCGCCGATCGGGACCAGCGCGCCGGGCGCGTCGCTGCGCGAGCTCGACGAGTAGAGCCGGAAGCTGACCGGGCGATTGGTGACCAGCCGGAAGTCGCGCGCGAGCTGGACCCGCGCGCCATCCTCGAGACCGGCCGGCGCGAGGCACACGGCGCGGCGCGCGGTGCCGGCGTCGACCCCGATGTAGAACGCGCGCGGCGTGCCGCCCTTGATGCGGATCGCGAGGCCGCGCCGGACCAGGCCGTAATAGGCCGCGCCCTGGGCCACGGCGAGCTCGGGCGTCGCGGCGGGGAGCTCGCGCGGCGGCGCGCCCTGCCACGCGGCGATCTGGTCGAGCACGCGGGCGCGCAGCGCGTTCGGCGTCATCGCGCCGCCGTTGAACAGCACGGCCGAGATCGGCGCGCCGGCGTGGCGCGACAGGAACGCCGCGAGGTGCCGGGTCACGGCGGGATCGCTGGCGTACGGCAGCCCGAACTCCTGCAGCCCGCCGCGGCCGCGCAGCAGCGGCGCGTCGAACGCGACGCGCGGGAAGAAGCCGTCGAACAGCACGGTGTCGAGCTCGGCGCGCGTGATCTCGTCGCGCAGCGTGCCGCCGATCAGGCGTGCGCCGCGGCTCGACACGACGATCGGCGCGGCGGCGGGCGGGTCGTCGCCGAGCAGGGTCTCCTTGGCGAGCCGGCAGGCGTGGACCAGGCCGTGCCACTGCAGCGCGTCGAGCTTCTTGCCCGAGCGCGCGACCAGCCGCTGCTCGACCAGCTTGGCGAGCGTGAGGTCGAGGTTGTCGCCGCCGAGCAGCAGGTGATCGCCGACCGCGGTGCGGGTGAAGCCGTCGCCGGTGACGTCGATCAGCGTGAAGTCGGTGGTGCCGCCGCCGATGTCGAACACCAGGACGCGGTCACCGGCGGCCAGGCCCTTGTCGCCACGGTGACCGTCTCCGCGACTGCGCTTCGCTTGTCGATCCACGCGTAGAACGCCGCCTGGGGCTCCTCGAGCAGCACGACGGGCGGATAGCCGGCGCTGGCCGCGGCCTGCAGGGTGAGCTCGCGGGCGGCCTCGTCGAACGACGCCGGCACGGTGACCAGCACCTCCTGCGCGGCGAGCGGCGCATCGGGGTGCGCGTGGTCCCACGCGTCGCGGATGTGGCCGAGGATCTGCGCCTGCGCCGCGACCGGCGACAGCCTGGGCCCCTCGCTCTCACCCCACGGCAGGATCGCCGCGTGGCGGTCGACGCCGGGGTGGCACAGCCACGACTTGGCCGACGCGATCATGCGCGACGCCATGCGCGCGCCCTGGCTGCGCGCCAGCTCGCCGACCACCGGCCGAACGTCGATCCCACGGGGGAGTGCCCCCGCCCCGCCGGCAGAGCCGTCGGGGTCCCCACCCCCCGCGATCGGGCTTCGCCGATCGCCGCCGGCCACCGGCCACGGCAGGGCAGTCTCGTGCGGCGCGAGGTCGTGCTCGCCGGCGAGGTACACGAACGACGGCAGCTGGCGGCGCGCCGCGACCTCGCCGGGCGCGACCAGCTGCGCGATCTCGAACATCCGCACCCGCGGGTCCGCCGACCGGGTGTCGACCGAGGCCACCGCCGAGTTGGTGGTTCCGAGGTCGATCCCGATCAGGTACCGCGCGGGCACACGCTGCGTGTACCGCGGTTCTACTTCCGAGTCACCTTGGTCGGGATCATCAGCTCCATGAAGCAGTCGACGAACGCGCCGGCGTCGTCGCCGGGATTGCCGGTCAGCACCGGCCCGTCGCCGCGCTTGTTGTGCTTCTGGCCCTCGCGCTCGCACAGCAGCGTGCGGTTGGACTGCTTGGCGAGCACGAAGTCATGCTCGAGCGTGAAGTAGCGCATGAACGCCGGATCGGCGGCCTTGACCACGATCGCGGCGATGTAGGCCTCGCCCATCTCGGCCGGCGGCGGCAGGCTCATCGTGGCGATGCGGTACGGATCGCGGACCTGCGACGTCAGGTGGGGGCGATGGGCGATATGCGCCTGGGCCCACAGCGGCTCGAAGTAGGCCAGGTCGCGCCGCTCGATCGCCGACACCACGGCGGCGTGGCCCTTGAGCTTGAGCAGGTTGGGCAGGAACACGTGCGCGAGCGCGTACGCCGGAGTCATCGCCATATCGAGGAATGATACGCACGAGCCCCGTGGCTTAGTCCCCATCTACCGGCCGTCGCACCGCGTAGCGTTTTACGGCACGACGCAGCATCATTCGCAATCGTGCGACGATGCTGCGGTCAGGTGCGTTCGCGCACCGAGTACTCGAGCTTCCAGCGGCCGCGGCCGTTGCGTGCGACGCACCACAGCTCCAGCGTGCCGACCTCGGTGACGTGGGCTTCGAGCCGGATCGGGACGAGCTGGCCGGTGGCGTGCTCGGCGTCCGCGGCGATCAGCTTCTCGACCGGGTCGAGCTCGACGAGGCCGTCGGGGTCGATCAGGGCGCCGGCCTCGGCGGCCGAGGCGTCGGGGCGGGCCGGCGCGGCGAAGAACCGGAACGCCTGGGTCTCGCCCACGACGAGGCCGAGCTCGTCGTCGGGGAGCTCGACGGTCGAGCCCTCCTCGAGGCCCTGCGGCGCGACGCACAGCGCCTTGACCGGCGGCGCGAACCCCGGGATCGCGGGCATCGCGCTCTCGATGCCGATGTAGTACGCGCGCGCGGTGCCGCCGCGGATCCGGATGCCCTTGCCGCGGCGGACCTGGCCGTAGTGCGCCGCACCGAGCGCGACGCCGAGATCGAGGTCGGCGCCGGCGAGCACGCGGACCTCGCGGCCGGCCCACGCGCACAGCCGCTCGACCAGCCGCGCGGCGATCTTGTCGGCCTTGAGCACCCCGCCGTTGAACAGCACGTGGCTCGGCATCCGGCCGAACCGCGCGAGGAACTCGGCGAGGTGGCGGGTGATCGCGGGATCGTGCGCATAGGGCAGGCCGAGCTCGCGCAGGCCGCCGGCCCGCCGCCGCTCGGGGCGCGCATCGCGGTCGACCTCGGGGAAGAAGCCGTCGACGAGCAGGCGCTCGACCTGGGCGCGGGTGAGCTCGGCCTTGAGCGTGCCGCCGATCAGCCGGCTGCCGCGGCCGAGGATCGCGACCGGCAGCGCGTCGGGTGCATTGGCCCCCAGCAATTCTTCCTTGGCGCGCCGGCAGGTGTGGATCAGCGCGCGCTGCTGCATCGCGTCGAGCGGACGGCCGAAGTTCTGGCCGGCCTGTGCGGCGAGCGCGAGGTCCATGTTGTCGCCGCCGAGCAGGATGTGATCGCCGACCGCGATGCGCTCGAGCGCGAGGTTGCCGGCGTCGCTCGTGATCTCGATCAGCGAGAAGTCGGTGGTGCCGCCGCCGATGTCGCACACCAGCACGACGTCGCCGGGCGCGAGCTCGCGCCGCCAGGCATCGCCGCGGGTCGCCAGGTACGCGTAGAACGCCGCCTGGGGCTCCTCGAGCAGGGTCACGCGATCGAGGCCGGCCTCGCGCGCGGCGACCACCGTCAGCTCGCGCGCGACCGGATCGAACGACGCCGGCACCGTGACCAGCACGTCCTGCTCGGCGGCCGGTTCGTCGGGGTGGGCGTGGTCCCACGCCGCGCGCAGGTGCGCGAGGTAGCGCGCCGACGCGTTGACCGGCGAGACCCGCTCGCCGTCGGCCATGTCGCGCTCGAGCTCGCGCTGGGCGCCGCGGAACGGCAGGACCGGGGCGGAGCGGTCGATCGCGGGGTTGCACAGCCACGACTTGGCCGACGCGACCAGCCGGTGAGGCAGCTCGGCGCCGCGCTCGCGTGCGAAGGCGCCCACCGCATGGCGCTGCGGCCCGGTCCAGGGCAGCGCGAGCTGCGCCGCCGGCACCTCGAGCTCGCTCGGCAGGAGCAGGAACGATGGCAGCTGCGGGCGCTCGGCGACCTCGCCGGGGCCGATCACCTGCGCGATCGGCTGCGCGCGCGGGGCGCCGTCCTCCGCCACCGCGAGCACCGAGCTCGTCGTGCCCAGATCGATACCGAGGACCTTCACAGCTCGACTTCTGCCGGCGCGATCACCGTGCGGTCGACGCCTTCGGACAGCGCCGGCAGCCTGGCGTCTACCACGCGCCAGCCGTGGTGGCGAAGCGTTCCGCGAAACGGCGGCTCGCCCTTGGCCTCGCCGATCAGCCGGATCTCGGCGGGGTCGAAGCCCTTGGGCACCGAGACCCGCGCCTCCTCGCTCCCCGGCATCACCGGCTCGAGCGAGAGATGCTGATCCAGCACCTTGCGGCAGCCGCGGTGGACGTCGCGCGCCGCCGCGCCGATGTCGGCATCCGTGAAGCCGTCGAGCGGCTCGCGCAGAAAATCCACGAGGCGGCCCTCGCGCTGGAGCAGCGCCAGCATCGCGAGCGCCCCGTCGCGGTGCTGCTGCGTGGCCGAGACCTTGGACCCGGGCTCGGGGCGGGCGCCGGGCACCGGTTCGGGCCGCGCCTCGCTGGCCTTGTCCACCGGCACCTGCGGACGGTCGGGCGGCGAGGCCGGGGGCGTCGTCGTCTCGGGCAAGAACTTCACCGCCGCCGGGGGCAGCTGCTTGCCGAACAGGATCCGGAAGAAGCACAGCAACGCGAGGAACAGGCGCGACATCGCGCCGGATCTAATGAGGGGACTGGCCGCGGCACAAGCCGGGCCCGGTGAAAACCAGGGCGATCTCACCACATCCCCCCGCCCGTCGGCGCACGGGGTTATGCTTTCCGTCGTGGCGGAACGCGGCACCGACGACGACCGCCGTACGGCCCTAGTCCCGGCCCGGCCGCCCAGGCCCGAGGAGTTCGCCGATGACCTGCGGACGGTCCTCGACGAGGGCCGCTACGACAGCGAGCCCGGGGCCGACCCCGCCGAGTCGCTCGCCACCGCCGAGCTCGACGCCTCGACCGACGCCGACGCCACCGGCGTGCCGGCCGACCCGATCCACGTCCTGCCGACCCAGCAGATCGGCGCGCCGCGCCGGGCCTCGAGCTCGATCAGCCGGCCGCCGACGGCGACCGCGACCTCGCCGGTCGACGCCATGAAGCTCGACGAGATCGCCCGGACCCGGGTGTTCCTCAAGTTCGTGTTCGCGCTCACCGCCGGCGGCATCATCGTCGCGCTCAGCACCGGCGGCGACCACGTCGCCAAGCTCGTCGTCGTGATCGGCTCGGTCGCCGCGGCGCTCGGCGCCGTCGTGGCGTTCGCCCTGATCCGCGACCCGGCGACCTACGATCCGCGCCGGCTGCTCGCGCCGGCCCTGCCGATCGTGTTCGGCTCGATGTCGGGCGTCTACTACTGGGGCGCCGGCTCGCCGGTCGCGGCGATGCTGGTCTACGGCATCTACTTCTTCAGCCTCGGGGTCGACCGCCGGGTCCCCACCAGCATGTACGCCCTGGTCGCTGTGATCCATGCCGCGCTCGGGTTCGGCATCATGACCGGCCTGCTCGCCGACCACGGCGTCGTGCAGATCGGCCAGCTGCGGACCAGCGAGCAGCTCGCGATCCTGTGAATCATCGAGGCGCTGTACTTCATCGCGTACTACACGGCGCGGCTCAGCCAGCGGGTCACGCTCGACGCGATGGGCAAGCTCGAGCAGGCCGTGCGCGGCAATGCCCAGCGCGACGCGCTGCTCGCCGAGGCCCGCGCCGAGCTCGACCGAGCGCTCAAGATCGGCGGCCCGGGCCGCTACACCGACCAGGTCATCGGCGCGTTCCGGCTCGGCGTGCTGATCGGCCGCGGCGGCATGGGCGAGGTCTACGAGGCCCACGCGGTCGCCGACCAGCGCGAGGCCGCCGTCAAGCTGCTCCACCCCGGCACGCTGGCCGAGTCGATCCAGCTCCAGCGGTTCCTGCGCGAGGCCCGCACCGCGGCGCGCCTCGACTGCCCCCACGTCGTGCGCGTCCTCGAGGTCGGCACCACCGCGGGCGAGGCCCCGTTCCTCGTGATGGAGCGCCTGCGCGGCCTCGACCTCGCTCACCAGCTGCGCCGGCAGCGCCGGCTCCCCCTGGCCCAGACCAAGGTGCTGGTCGACCAGATCGCGATCGGGCTCGAGGCGGCGCGGGTGGCCGGCATCGTCCACCGCGACCTCAAGCCCCACAACGTGTTCCTCGCCGAGGACGGCGGCCTGCGGCGCTGGAAGATCCTCGACTTCGGCGTGTCGAAGTCCGGCGGGTCGGGCACCCTGACCCAGGGGCATGTTGTCGGCACACCCGCGTACATGGCGCCGGAGCAGGCGCGCGGCGAGGACGTCGATCACCGCGCCGATGTCTACTCGCTCGCCGCGATCATCTTCCGCGCGATCACCGGACACCCCGTGTTCACCGGCAAGGACGTGCCGTCGACGCTCTACGAGGTCGTGTACCGCGTCTCGACCCGGCCATCGCAGCTCACCGAGCTGCCGCCCGACGTCGATCGCGTGCTCGCCGTCGGCCTGGCCAAGGACCCGCGCGACCGCTTCGGCTTCGCCCTCGAGCTCGCCCGCTGGTTCTCCGCCGCGGTCACGCAGGGCCTCGACCCCGATCAGCGCCGCCGCGCGGACGAGCTGATCGCGCGCCAGCCGTGGGGGGCACGGCTCGGTTCGGCCCGGCCGTAGCGGGATCGTTCGCGCCACCCGCGGACGATCATCGACATCGCGCGCATGTGATGGTACCTGTGAAGAGAGCGGCAACGCAGCGCAGCTTCGCATGGCACGGGTTCTCATTCTCTGGAACCAGGTCGACGATGACGTGTACGAGCACTATCGTCGCGATGGCCGTCGCTCCCCGGAGTGGGATCCGACACTGCAGGTCGAGCCGTGGGAGACCGTCGAGGAGGAGATCGAGCTGATCGAGCGGGCGCTGATCGACGGCGGCCACGACGCGTACCACGTCAACATCCGGGACGACTTCCAGAACCTGCTCGACGCCGTCCGCCGCGACCCACCCGACTGCGTGGTCAACCTCGTCGAGTTCTTCCGCGACGACCCCGAGCAGGAGCACAACGTCCCGGCGCTGTTCGAGCTGCTCAACATCCCGTATACCGGCAACCGGCCGGTCGCCCTGTCGCTGTGCCAGAAGAAGCCTCAGGCCAAGGCGATCCTGGCCGCCGCCGGCCTGCCGACCCCGCGCGGCATCGTGATCGAGAGCGGGCCGGTGCCCCGCAAGCTCGACCTGCGCTACCCGCTGATCGTCAAGCCGGCGCACGACGACGCCTCCGGCGGCATCGACGCCGGCTCCGTGGTCTCCGACCGCGCCCACCTCGAGGCCCGGGTCAAGCAGCTCCTGGCCGAGCACACCATGGCCGCGCTGGTCGAGGAATTCATCGCCGGCCGCGAGCTGCACTGCGCGATCCTCGGCACCGAGGCCCTCCCGCTCTACGAGATGCGGTTCAAGGGCGGCGTCGACGACCAGGGTCGCCAGCTGCCCCACATCATCACCTACCGCGCCAAGTGGGACCCGTACAGCCGCGACCACTACGCGGTCGAGAGCAGGTGCCCGCCTGACGATCTCGAGCCCGAGGTCGTCGCTCACATCCAGGACATCGCGCTGCGCGCGTTCCGCGCCGTCGGCTGCCGCGACTACGCGCGGGTCGACATGCGGCTCGACGAGGCCACCGGCGATCCGTACATCCTCGAGGTCAACCCCAACCCCGATCTCGCCGACAGCTGTGCCTTCGCGCAATCGGTGCGCGCCAGCGGCCGGACCTACGCCCAGGCGATGAACGAGCTGGTCCACTACGCGCTCGAGCGCGGCAAGATCCAGCCCCGGCGCTACATCGGCCCGACCGACACGCTGCTCAACGAGTACCTGGCTCGCCGCGCCGCCAACAAGTAGCGCCGTCCGCTCGTCCGTGCGGCATCACACCGGGCCGCGCGCCGGATCGACCGACACCGGCGGCTCGATCAGCGACAGCCCGATCTCGGGGTGGAAGCGCTTGCGCAGGTACGCCGGCCACTCCGTGACGATCACTTCCAGCGTCGGCCAGACCCGGGCCTCGAGCAGATGGCCGCCCCGGGTCGTGCCGTCGTGCAGGCCGACGACGCAGTGCAGGTGGACGACCCGCTGGCCGTCGTCCTGGTGGGCGACGTCGCCGAGCAGCGACAGCACCTCGACCTGCTCCGCGACCAGGATCTTCGCGTAGCTGCGGCGCGCCCGCTCGAAGTAGCCCAGCGTCGCCTGCGAGAACCCGCCCACCGCGCTGACCTGGCAGCTCGCGAGGTGATATTCGTCCGCCGCCTTGGTGAGCAGCGCCACGGGATCCTCATCCGGCTCGAACACGAATGCGAAGGTTCGCCGATGCTCAGCCTCACGATGCAAGGTGATCCGCTTCATGCAGGGGAAGTGCTGCAACCAACGTGCGCGAGGCCGTACGAGAACTCGCGATGCGCGCCTGCGCGCGGTCGCCGCCGAACCTGGGCTGCTGGCAGAGGTGTTGCGGCACCGAGGCACCGAGCTCGCGGATCCCGCCATGATCGTGGCGCTCTCGAGCGCGAAGTTCGCGAGGCTGTGAGGCGACGCAGTGTGAGAACGCCTGCGTCCATCGACGCACGCCTCGGGCGGAAGCGGCCGTGACATGACCACTGCGGTTCGCACTCGTATCGTGTCACGGATCAGCTGTTCCTCTGGTTGCTCACGTCGCCGTTCTGACTGCAAGTCGTGAATCAGGGGGCGGCGGTGCGGAGGGCAGCGTGGAGCGCGTCGGTCAGCTTGTCGAGGCGGTTGTGCGCGGCGTCGCGCGAGCCGGTGGGCCTGGCGGATAGCGAGGCGCCGACGACGTAGATCAGCGGCGGCTTGTCGTTGCGGCGCAGATAGAAGCCGGTCTTGATGCAGACCATCGGATCGCTGTCGAGGTTGCCGTCCTTGTGGCGGTGGACGCCGAGGGCAGGATCCTTGCTCTGCATCATGACCTGCGCCAGGGCGCCGGCGGTGGTTGCGTCGACGCCGGGCACCCTGGCGGTGGCGACCGCGGCGAGCACGGCGGCGAGCGACGCGGGCGTGGCCTCGTTGTCGCCGGCGGTGCGCGACGCGAGCATGTAGCGGCCCACGATCACGCCGGCAAAGCCGGGGTCGCGCGCGTGGATCTTTGCCGTGGTGCCAGCCGGTCCGCCGAGGGCGGCAATGATCAGGTTGGCGGCGGCGTTGTAGACCGGGTTCGACGCCTTCTGGCTGCCCATCATGATCGCGCCGACGGTGCGGACGGTCGCGCCGTGCAGCGCGGTGCGGATCTCCTTGCGCTGGGCGGCGGAGAACGGCGCCATCGCCGCGTGCTTGTCGTCGGCGACGATCGCATCGGCGGCGGCGCCGAGCGGATCGTCGAGGTGGCCGGCGTGCGCGGCGAACAGCTCGATCAGGATCGCGGTCTTGACCACGCTGGCGGCGGGCATCGCGCGATCCGCGGCGAGCTGATAGATCGGCGCGCCCGGCGTGCCGAACCAGACGCCGGCCTGCGCCGGGTCGCCCGGCCCGGCGAGCACCGCCTGCACGCGCCTGTCGAGATCGCCGTCGCCGCGCGCGGTGATCGGCCACGCCGCCATGGCCAGCGCCAGCACGACCGGCAGCCATGCCCGGCCGATCTGCGCACCAGCGCACCGGGATGTGCTGCGGGCGACGTGCGGCGTCGGTCCGGGCGCAGTCGACATGCCGGCGGTCTTCGACGTGCCGTCCGCGTCGGCGTCGGAATGCTCGTGGGTCGCTGCGTCGACCGTCACGGCGACGCTGGCCCGGGCATGCGTGGCCGCGCCCTCGATCGCCCGCCGGGTGGATCCGCGCGCGTCATGCCGATAGAGTCGCCGGGTGACGAGCGCTCGTCCCGTCGTCCTTGCGGTGGCGCTGGCGAGCGCATGCGGCGCGGCCGCGCCATCGACCTCGCGTCGGGTGGATCCGCGCGTGTCGTGCCGATAGATTCGCCCGGTGACGAGTGTTCGTCCCGTCGTCCTCGCGGTGGTGCTGGCGAGCGCATGCGGCGCGGTTGCGCCTGGTGATCGCGCGGCTGGACCGGCCGGCGCGGTCCCCGCGAGGTTGTGGATCGGCGGCGATGTCTTCCTCGGGGCCGGTGGCCACGGCGCGCTGGCGAGCATTCCGGCGATCGTTGGTGGCGCGCCCGGCATTGTCAATCTCGAGGGCCCGGTCGGGGACGGACCGGGCGGCGATGGCAACGACGGCCGGGCGGGGGCGCCGGTTCGCCTGATCCACACAGCCGGCGCGCTGGCCGAGCTGCGCGCCGCCGGCGTGGTGGTCGCGGGGATCGCCAATAACCACGCGCGCGACATCGGGGCCGAGGGCGGTGTCGCGACGGCACGTGCGCTGGCGGCCGCGGGCGTGCAGGCCGCCGGCGCGCCGGTCGGGCCCGCGATGGTGACGCTCGGCGGGCTGCGCGCGGTCGTCACCGCGCACGACCTCGAGGCCGGCGTGCCTGCCGCGCTGCACGCCGAGCTCGCGGCGGCGCGGCGGCGCGGCGACCTGCTGGTCGCGACGTTCCATGTCACCGGCCCGGCGACCTACCTGCCGCGCCCCGAGCTGGTCGACGCCGTGGCGATCGCACTCGACGCCGGCGCCGCCGTGATCGCCGCGCACGGCACGCACGAGCTCGCGCGCGTCGAGCGGCGCGGCCGCGCGGTGATCGCCTGGGGCCTGGGCAACCTGGCGTTCGCGTGCGCCTGCACCGACGAGCCGAGCGGCGCCGTGCTCGAGGTCGCGCTCGGTGCGGACGGCGCCGGCGAGGCCGCGATCATCCCGATCGACGCCGGTCTCGCGCAAGGCGCCGCGCAGGCCGCCGGCGACCCGGCGCTCACGTTCGAGCTCCTCGAGGCGCTGGGGTCATCGCGGCTGCAACGCCGCGGCGACCGCGCCGGCTTCTGAGCTTCCGAGCTGCGCGCCCACCCGGGGCGCGTGGAGCTCATCAAAAACCGGACATGTTGTCTTCGGCGCGCTGCTCGTCCTCCGTCATCGGCCCGCCCAGCGACTGCTCCACGCTCTTGATCAGCCGGATGTTGGTCGTGTCGATCTTGCTCAGCTTGTTCTCGTTGAACGCCGGGTCGGGCCTGTACCACTCCATGGTGTCGAAGTAGGCCTGCAGCAGCTGCGATTTGAACGTGCGGCCGTGGCGGGCGTAGATCGTGTTGCGCAGGATGCGCGGATCCTCGAGCGGCGACACGTCGGCCGGCGGTTTGGCCGCGGGATCGGCCGATGCCCACTGGCCGAGGCGGGTGTTGAGCAGGCCGATCTCGATGTCGTCCTCGGCGGTCGCCTTGCCGGCGTGCTGGCGGGCGAGGATGTCATCGCGGCGCTTCTTCAGATCGGCGCGGCTCTGCCCCTCTTCGGCCTGTGCGATCAGCGCCGCGTTGGCGCGGTCGAGCCTGGTGACCTTGCTGCTGTCGTCCTTGGCCAGCGGCTTGTACCAGGGCTGCGCGGTGAAGTAGTCGCGCAGCCACTTCTTGCGGAACTGGTGGCCGGCGCGGGCGTAGATCGTGTTGCGCATCAGCGCCAGCTCGCGCAGCGTGCGGCCCTCGAGGTCGGCCCGGGTCAGCGCGCGGTCGTAATACAGCGGGCGCGTCCCTCCGCTCGCGGCCGCGGGCACGGCGGCGGGTGCCGGTGCAGGCGCAGCGGTGCCGGGCGCCGCCGCACCGGGCGCCGCCGCACCGGGCGCCGCCGCACCGGGCGCGGCGGTTCCAGATCCGGCGGCGCAGGCCACTGCGAAGATCGCGAAGGCGAGGATACGCATCGCCGCGATGCTATCGCAGGCGTGCGATCGCTTCCAGACGCGCGACCGGGCAACGCGACCTCTTCATCCGCGATCACGGCGCCCATCCATCATGATCACCGCGTCATCGCGCAACGCCGCTGCCGACCGCGTGCCCATCGCCCCACCTGCAAGGCTGCCGTCACCGCTGAGATCGATGCTCGTCCAGTCGACCGGAGGTCATGCCAGGAGCGCCAGCGCATCCTGCCACACGCGGCGCACGACCTCGGCCGCCGGCTCGGCGCGCGCCATCGCCGCCGACTGTCCGGCCCACGCCTGCATGCCGGCGATGTCGCCGGCCTTCCCGGCGGCCTCTCGCATCGCCGCGGTCAAGGCACGCTGTACCGGATACGGAGCGGGCACCGGCGCGCCGGGAGCGGTCGCGGCGCGGGCGTAGGCCGTCGCCATGCTGCGCCCGGGGCGTCCGCTGAACACGCGGCTCACCATCGTCCGTTCCGGGGGGGTGGCCGCGAGCGCGTCGGCCCACGCCCGGTTCGTCTTCGCCTCGGGGCAGCGCAGGAAGCCGGTGCCGATCTGCACCGCGCTCGCGCCGAGCAGCAGGGCCGCGGCGGCACCTCGCCCGTCGGCGATGCCGCCGGTGGCGACCACCGGGATCCGCACTGCGTCGACCACCGCCGGCACGAGCGCGAACAGCCCGACCATCTCGCGCTCCGCCCGCGCCGCGTCGAAGCAACCGCGATGGCCGCCCGCCTCCATGCCCTGCGCCACGACCACATCGGCGCCCGCGGCCTCGGCCGCGCGGGCCTCGGCGACCGTCGAGACGTTGGCGAACCAGGTGATGCCCTTGGCCTTGATCCGCGACACGACGTCGGGCGGATACAGCCCCATCACCGACGACATGATCGGCGGCGCCGCCTCGAGCAGCGCCTCGCACTGCGCCGCGAAGTCCGGCGGCCTGGCATCGCCTGCCTCGGGCGGCACCTCGGGGCCCCACTGGGCGAGGAAGCGGCGGACCTCGGCCTCGTGGGCCGCATCGCGCACCGGCGGCGGATCGGGGATCCACAGGTTCATCTGGAACACGCCGGCGCTGCCGGCCCGCACCTCGGCGGCCCAGTCCAGGATCGCCCTGGGCTGCATCAGCAGCGCGCCGCAGGCACCGAGGCCGCCCGCGTTCGCGACCGCGATCGACAACGACGGCGGGCACGCCCCGGCCATCGGCCCGAGCAGGATCGGCAGGCGGAGCCCGAAGCGCTCGGCGAACGCCTGGGCACGTTGAACGGCAGGATGCATCCGGACCCCTCTATTTCGCGGTGAGGTAGCCTTCGCTGTGCAGGAGCTCGGCGGTCAGCACCGAGCCGCCGGCGGCGCCGCGCACGGTGTTGTGCGATAGCCCGACGAACTTCCAGTCGAAGATCGGATCGGGGCGGAGGCGGCCGAGCGTGATCGCCTGGCCGCGGCCGGCATCGCGGTCGAGCCGGGTCTGCGGCCGATCGTCTTCGTCGAAGTACTGCAGGAACGGCCGGGGCGCGCTCGGCAGGTTGAGCTGCTGCGGCTTGCCGCCGAACTCCTTCCACGCCGACAGGATCTGATCCCTGCTCGGCTTGTTCTCGAACATGACGAACACGGCCGCCATGTGGCCGTCGCTGACCGGCACGCGGATGCATTGCGCGGTGATCAGCGGCTCTCCGGCGTTCAGGATCTTGCCGCCGGAGAGCGTGCCCCAGATCTTGAGCGGCTCGGTCTCGGACTTCTGTTCCTCGCCCTTGATGAACGGGATGACGTTGTCGACCATCTCGGGCCAGGTCTGGAAGGTCTTGCCCGCGCCGGAGATCGCCTGGTAGGTCGCGACGGCGATCCGGGTCGGCCCGAAGCCGAGCAGCGGGTGGATCGCGGGGACGTAGCTCTGCAGCGAGCAGTTGGGCTTGACCGTGACGAAGCCGCGCCGGGTGCCGAGCCGGCGGCGCTGGGCCTCGATGACCCTGGCGTGATCGGCATTGATCTCGGGGATCATCATCGGGACGTCGGGCGTCCAGCGGTGCGCGCCGTTGTTGGACACGACCGGCGTCTCGGCCCGGGCGTAGTCCTCCTCGAGCCTGGCGGTCGCCTCCCTGGGCATGTCGACGGCGCAGAACACGAAGTCGACGCGATCGGCGATCGCGGAGATGTCCGAGGCGTTGCCGACGGTGAGCGCGGCGGTGGCGGCGGGCACCTGGCTGGGCAGCGTCCAGCGGCCGGCGACGGCGTCCGCGTAGCGCTTACCGGCCGAGGTCGGGCTCGCCGCGACCGCGGCGACCTCGAACCAGGGGTGACCATCGAGCAGCGCGACGAACCTCTGGCCGACCATGCCGGTCGCGCCGAGGACGCCTACCTTGAGCTTGTTGGACATGACAGCGCTCACTCTAACAAATCTCGCGCGATCGTCGAATGTTCGTACGCGGTCAGCGCGGCCGCGCCGAGATCCGGTCGAGCGCATCGACGCGGATCCGCTCCTCCGCGGTGAACGAGCGCGCAACGAGCTCCGCGATCCGGCGCTGGCGCTCGGCATCGTCGAGGCCGGGATCGGCGAGCAGCGCGGCGCGGGCGGCGCGGAACCGCGCGAGCCGGGCATCCCAGGCGGCGCGCGCGCGATCGAGATCGGCGAGCCGCGCGGCGGCCTCGGCGCCCAGCGCGGCGGTGCGCGCAGCGGCGATCTCGGGCTCGGAAGCGCCGGTGGCGCGCATCGCCTGCTCGCGGGTCATCTCGTCGAGCGGCGCGGTGGCCGCGGCGCGGGCCTCGCGCACCGCGGCCGGCAGCTGGGCATCGATGTCGGCGAGGCGGCGGTCGCGCTCCGCGGCGGACAGCGTGGTGTCGGTCAGCACGGCGCGCCGGGACAGCGCGGCGTACGTGGCGGCTTCCTCGTCGGCGAAGAACGCCCGGGCGACGTCGGGCGATAGCATCCGGACGCGCAGGGCGTGGACCTGATCGAGGCCGGCGACGGGGTCGGACGGCGGCGCGAGCTGGCGCGCCGCGCCGCGGTACGCCAGGTAGCGATCGAGGAGATCGATCGCCTCGCCGGTGGCCGCGGCGGGCAGGCGGGCGCGCAGCACGGCGATGATCCGCGCGCGGATCGCGGCCGGCGGCTCCTCGCCGGTCGCGGCGAGGAAGTGATCGAACAGCCGGCGGAGCTCGAGGTCGATCACCAGGTGGCCCGAGGCGTCCGCGGTGATGGCGCCGTCGGGCTCGCTGCCCTCGAGGGAGGCCGGGAGCGGCGCGGCGCTCGCGGCGGCGGGCGGTGCAGCGAGCGCCGGTGCCGGTGCACGGCCGGCGGTGGTCGGGCGGATCGCAGTGGCCTGCGCGGCAGCGGCGCGGGGCGGTGGATCGGAAGGTGCGCGGTGATACCAGGCGATCAGCGCCAGCACGGCGACCGCACCTCCGGCGATCGCGAGGCCGCGGCGGCGCGAGCGGACCACCGAGGTCTTCGACATGAAGAGGATATACGGCGCGCGGCCGGGCCATGTCTCGCCAGAAGTGACGACGCGCGGCGCGCGGCGCGCGGAATTCGAGCAGCGGCAGCGATGAGGTCGCGCAAGCTGCGATGCGCGGCGGGGGTCAGATCAGCGAGCGCTGGGGTTGGTAGCGACGCCCACCAAGATCACAGCGGCCGCAGTTTCCGGCGGCAGGTCACCTGGCGACCGGAACGGTCACGGCGCGAAGCATTCGATGCCCGCGGCGATCGAGGCTGGCCGGCTCCCCGCGATCCACCGCGAGCTGCCGCACTCGGCTGCGTCAGCGCCTGTGCAGAGCTGTCAGGCGGTATATAACGCTCGTCGTAGAGCTCATCGCATGTCAGAGATGAATCGCCATCGTCGTGACGGGTCGATGCAAAATTCGCCCGGACCCGTCAAATCGTCCTGCGCGCCGCGCCGGGTGGGAGACGAGCTCGCGCGGGCAGCGTAGGAAGCCAGCGATGACGACCTCTGCACGGTATGGGCGGGATGCGGCGATCGAGGCGCTGCTGTCCGCGGCGGCGCGGCTGCGCTGGGCGATCGGCTCGGCGCGGCAGCTGATCCTCGCGCTCGGTGAGGCCGCGGGCGCCGACCGGCTGGCGGACCAGGTCGATCGGCTCGCCAACCGGGCGCAGCGCTGGCTGGTCACAGAACCGCCGCAACCGCTGCGCGAGATCGGTGGCCTGGTCGGTCGTGTGACGCGGCGCGGCCGGCGCGGCCCCGGTCTCGCCGCCGACCACGCGGCGCTGGTCGACCTCGATCTCGACGGCCTCGACCTCGCGCGGATCTCGCTGTGCGGCGCGAACCTGACCGAGGTGACGCTGCGCGGCGCCGACTGCTCGGCGGCCGATGCGAGCTCGAGCCGCTGGCTGCGCTGCCGGCTCGAGCACGGCTCGCTGCGCATGGCGGTGCTCGCCGGTGCCACGCTCGAGCGCTGCGACCTGTCGCGCGCCCGGCTCGACGGCACCAGCTGGCACCGCGCCGTGCTCGCCGGCTGCACGCTGCACGGCGCGACGCTGACCGACGCGCGGCTCGATCGCGCCGAGCTCACCGACTGCGACCTGCGCGGGGCGAACCTGGCGATCGTGCGGTCGCCGCACGTCGCGACGCTGGCCGGCGCCCGGTTCGTGCGGTGCGATCTGCGCGATACGCACTGGGGCGGCCGCGAGCTCGGCGGCGCGTCGTTCATCGACTGCAAGCTGTTCGGCGCGCGCGGTGCGCCCGCGCTCGCAGGTGTCTCGATCGAGCGGCCGGACCTGTCCCGGCTCGGCGACGGGTCGCAGATCGCCACGCAGAGCGACGTCATCGCGGCCTGGTGATGGCCGGCCGGCCGGCATGCCGACATGTGCGCGGGCGGTGGGGTGATGCTGGCCCGAGCGCACAGGTGAGTTCCAGGCTGGTGGCGCGCCGCCGACAGGACTACGTTCCGCGCATGACGCGATGGCCCGCCGGTCCCCTCTCCCTGGTGCTCGTTCTGGCTGCGACCGCGGCGCTCGCCGATAGCGGCAAGCCGGCGCCTGTTCGGTCCGACGCGAAGTCCGGCTACTCCGGGCTCGGCGCGGACAGCCTGTCGCCGCAGGACATCGCGCGCTACGCACCGGCACCGCTCGATCCACGCGCGTCGCGCCGGATCCAGGCGATGCTCGACGTGCGCGGCTCGAGCGCCGGCCGCACCACCTCGCGCGGCGACCGGCAGGTGTTCACGACCCGGCTGACCGGCGTCGATCAGGTGTGGCGCCAGGACGGGCCGATGAAGTTCCCGGTCCAGCTCACCGGCGGCGAGGACCGCACCCAGGTCGTCGCGCTGGCCCCCGATGACTCGTTCGTCGTGGTGAGCCGCGACATCGGCGGCGAGGAGAACGCGGGCATCTACCTGGTATCGCCCGAGGGCGGCCCGCTCCGCATGGTCCAGCACACGCCGAAGGTCCAGACCCAGCTGCAGTACGTCAGCGACGATTCGAAGTCGCTGTACTTCCGTGCCATCGACAAGGAGCCGGCGTCGTACGGGCTCTATCGCTACGACGTCGCGAGCGGCAAGCGCGAGACGATCTTCGACGACAACGGCCTGTGGGTGATCGCCGATCATCGCGGCGACGCGAGCTGGCTGCTGGTCAAGGAGCTCGGCAGCACGCACCAGGAGATCTACGAGTACGACCTCAAGGCCAGGAAGCTCACGCCCGTGATCGGCCAGGGCGAGGTCGAGGAGTACGAGGTCGCCTACGGCGCCCGGCCGGGGCAGGTCCTCGTGATCACCAGCAAGCTCGGCGACTTCAAGCGGCTGTATGCGCTCGAGGCCGGCAAGCTCACGCCGATCACTCCCGAGATCAAGCACGACGTCGAGGCCTTCACGATCGATCCCGCGCGCGCGCGGATCTACTGCCGGGTCAACGAGGACGGCTACTTCAAGCTCGCGGTGTTCGACGCCCGGACCCTGAAGCCGATCGCGCTGCCCAGGCTGCCGGCGGCCGAGAACGTCTCGCTCGCCAGCGTGTCGCACAACGGCCGGTTCGCCGAGATCGCGCTCGACGGCTCGACGCAGGTGCCGCAGACGGTGAACTACGACTGGCAGGCCGGCAAGCTCACGACCTGGCGCGTGCCCTACGCGCCCGAGATCGATCCGCGGTCGTTCGCCAGGGCGCAGCTCGAGTACTACCCGGCGCGCGACGGCACCAAGATCCCGATGGTGGTGCGGCGCCCGGCGCACTGCGACGGGCCGTGCCCGGTGATCGTCGATTTCCACGGCGGCCCCGAGGGCCAGGCGCGCCCGGTGTTCTCGACCGCGGCGCAGCTGTTCGTCGAGGCCGGGTTCACCATCGTGTATCCCAACGTCCGCGGCTCGAGCGGCTACGGCAAGGCGTGGTTTCACGCCGACGACGGGGCCAAGCGGCTCAACGTGATCACCGACATCGAGGACGCCGCGAAGTTCATCCGCGCGAGCTGGGGCAAGGACGGCAAGGCGCCCCGGATCGGCGTGACCGGGGGCAGCTACGGCGGCTACTCGGTGCTGATGGCGATGACCTACTTCGCCGGCGCCTACGACGCCGCCGTCGAGCAGGTCGGGATCTCGAACCTGATCTCGTTCCTGACCAACACGTCCCCGTACCGCCGCGCGCTGCGGATCTCGGAGTACGGCGATCCGGTCAAGGACCGCGAGGCGCTGATCCAGCTGTCGCCGGTCACGCACATCGCCAAGATCAAGGCGCCGCTGCTCGTGATCGGTGGGCTCAACGATCCGCGGGTGCCGATCGGCGAGAGCGTGCAGATCTACAAGCAGGTCGAGCAGCGCAAGATCCCCGCGGGGCTGATCATCTTCCCGGATGAAGGCCACGGCGCCTCCAAGCGCGGCAACATCGTGCTCGCGATCGGCCACTCGATCGCGTTCTTCGAGAAGCACCTGCTCGGCAAGTAGCAGCCTGCGCGCGACGCGCCGCTCAGGGATCGACCTGGAGCCAGTCCTCGTGCCACATCAGCGCGCAGCCGCGGTCGCACGGGCCGCGATCGCCGACCACGGCGCCGGTGCAGTGCAGGCCGGCGAGGATGTAGATCGGGGCGCGCGTCGTGATCCAGCGGTCGTATTCGAACACGGTCGTCAGCTGGTTGGCGATCGCGAACCGCTTGCCGACGTAGGCGCGCATCTCGGGCATGAAGGTCAGGCCGTCGCGCCGGCCGTGGAGGTCGAGGCCGGCGAGGATCTCGTCGAGGTCGCGAACGCGGGCGTGGCGGAGGTGCCGGGCGCACGGCGGATCGCGGTGCGGCGCCTCGGCCGGCTCGAGCCACTCGTCGCGGTACATCATGGGGCAGTGCCGGCCGCAGCCCTCGGGCGCCGGTCCCTCGCGGGCGCAGTCGACGGCGCGTGACGCGATGGACCCGGCCGGCGGTCTTCCACTGCGCCTCGGTGAACAAGAGGCCCCGCGTGCGATCGCGGCTGTCGAGCGTCGCGCGCAGCGCCTCGGCGGGCTTGACGCGCACCCACGCGCCGGCGGCGAACGCTGATGGCTCGCCGAGGTGCTCGCGCGCCGGCGGCGGCTTGATCACCCGGATCAGGCCGGACTTGATGCCCAGGCCGCGATCGAGCCGGCCGCGGATCCGGCCGACCAGGGTGTGGGCGCCGATGATGTCGGCGCGCTGGCAGTGCCGTGGCAGCGGGCTGCGCAGGCTGTCGCGCATCGTCTCGGGCAGGTGCGGCCGCACCAGCGCCGACATCGCGTAGTGCGCCAGCCCGCGCGCGTTGTCGCGATAGATCACGACGGTGAGCTGCTCGCGCCCGCGATCGGTCCAGCGGTACTTCCAGTCGTCGTCGCGGCCGACGAAGTCGACGTCGTGCAGCCCGCGGGCCGCGGCGTCGGCGGCGACCTTCCAGATCAGCAGGTGGCCCGGCGACAGCTTGGCGGCGCTCGGATCGTAGCCGATCTTGAGCGCGTACAGCGTGTGGCGGTCCTCGACCGCGACCAGCGTCGCGACGCGGCGGCCGCCGGCGCGCAGGAAGTACAGCGCCCCCTGGCCGCGCCGGCCGACCAGCATCACGAGCGCGCGGTAGAGGTGCGCGACGCGCGGGTCGGCGTCGATGCTGGTGCCGGCGGCGCGCTTCCACGCCATCGCCTCGATCGCGAGCGCGTCATCGAACGCGGCGCGATCGGGGACCGGGATGCGCTCGAGCGCGACGTCGCCGGCCTTGCGCTCGCAGCGCTGCAGGTTGGCGCGGAACCTGGTCGGCAGCCGGTCCTCGAACCCGGCGAGCTCGAGGTAGAGGTGGGCGTGCTCGCGGCGTATCAGCGACGGGCAGCCGTCGGCCGCGGCGAGCGCCGGCAGCCGGGTGGCGAGCGGCGACGCGGTCGGCACCCGCGTCAGGATGAGCTGCGACCAGCCCGGCTCGCTGCGCAACACGCGCCAGATCGCGTCGACACCGTCGGGGCTGCCGCAGTAGTCGTAGCCCGGCGAGTGGTCGCAGCGCAGCGCGCGCAGGCAATGGTGGTCGTGGACCAGCGGCAGCGCACCGACCATGGTGTCGCCGTCCCAGGCCGCCGCCACGACCGGATCCTTGCCGGGGCTGAGCGGCGCCGCGAGCGTGAAGAACTCCGGACCCAGAAACGGCGGCGCATCGGCGGTGAGATGCTGCCAGTGTTTCCAGCCCGGGTGATGTCGGACTTCGGAGAGGCCGACGAGCGAGCCTTGCATGCTGCGAGTAACGAGCAAGCGACATGCCCCGCCGCCGCGCCCCAGCGCTCGCGCAGTTGCAGGCATAACCCGCGCGCTGCCTCGTGCGTCGGGGAGTTTCGGTCGCGCGGCCGGCGATCCGGCGCGGTTCGGCGCGCGGTGTGGCGTCCGGGCACGCCTCAGTGAGACGATGAGATCACGACAGCGCGACGACGCGGGCGAAGTCGGTCGCGCTGACGATCCCGATCGGCTCGCGCGCCTTGCACACGACGACGCGGCGGGCGCGCAGATCGGCGACGTGCGCGGCCACGCGATGCAGCTTCATCTCGGCCGGCAGGCAGATCACCGCGGCGTCGTACACGGTCTCGACCGGCGTCGCGCGCGGCAGGTCGCGGCTCGCCAGCGCGTTGGCCTGCGTGAACATCCCGATCGGGTGGCCGTCATCGGTGACGATCAGGCCGGTCACGTGGAAGCGATCGAGCATGTCGACCGCCGCGCTCAGCGGCTGGTGGATGTCGATCGTGACGATCGGCGAGGTCATCACCTGTGCGACCGGCGTCTCGATCCGCGCGTCGCGGACCGCGGCGGTGAGATCGACCGCGCAGATCACGCCCGCGAGCTCGCGGCCCTCGGTCACGAACACCATCACGTCGCTGGCGCGGCGCCTAGGGAATATCATCTTGTGCTGCGTCGGGCGCCGCCCGCCCTGCATCACGCCGAGCTGGATCAGGTCGGTCCGGGTGACGACGCCCACGATGTGGCCCTTCGCATCGAGGATCGGCAGACCCGAGATGCCCCGCGCCTGCATCGTCCTGGCTAGGTCCTCGACCGGCGTATCGACGCGCGCGACCTCGAGATCGCGGGTCATGTAACTGACGACAGGCTCGTCGAAATGAATGCGCATGATCGCGCACGCTGCCAGTCCCGTGCCGGCGATGTCGGTGCCGCCGTCGAGGAAGTGTCCATGCATGCGCGGGCGAGCTCCGCAAACACTGCGCAGCTCGCCCGCGGTCGCGAATCGCCTGCGCGGCGACCGGCGGCGATCGTCCGGATCGCGCAGCGGGCGCGGCGCATGTGGTGCGCCGCGTCGATCGGCGCAATCACCGCGAACTCGTGATGTGGGTGTAGAACATACGTGGCGCGCTGCTCGCACGGCTCGCGCGGCTCGACGAGCATCGCGTGTTGCGAGCGCGCCGCGCCGCCGGCGGGGGAATCGCTGAGACGAGCCGCGGCAGCAGACCCGCGCACCTGTTCAGGGCCCGCGCGGCGCGACGCGCAGCGCTCGACGACGATCGCGCCGGCGGTGGCGCGCGACGGCGGGCGGCTCGCCCACAACATAGTTGCTTTCGCTGTCCAGGCCGGTTACCGGTTCGAGCGGCTCCGCTCGATTCCTGCCGGAGGTGCTGATGCTCCGCGCCGACGGCGTCCACGCCTGCCACCCTCCGCAAGGAGAATCTGGATGACTACCGAAGCACCAGCCTCGACGCCACGTACCGGGGAGATCGTCTCGAAAGCCGAAGAGCGGCGGGTCATCTTCGCCTCGTCGCTCGGCACCGTGTTCGAGTGGTACGACTTCTATCTCTACGCGGTCCTCGCGCCGTTCTTCTCGCTGCTGTTCTTCGCGCCGGGCAATCCCACCGCGGCGCTGCTGTCTTCGTTCGTGACCTACGCGGCCGGCTTCCTGGTCCGTCCGTTCGGCGCGATCGTGTTCGGCCGCATCGGTGACCTCGTCGGCCGCAAGTATACCTTCCTCATCACGATCACCGTGATGGGCGCGTCGACCTTCCTGGTCGGCCTGCTGCCGACGTTCAAGACCGTCGGCTGGTTCGCGCCGACGATGCTCACGCTGCTGCGCCTGACCCAGGGCCTCGCGCTCGGCGGCGAGTACGGCGGCGCGGCGACCTACGTCGCCGAGCACGCGCCGACCGACAAGCGCGGCCGCGCCACGAGCTGGATCCAGACCACGGCGACGGTCGGGCTGCTCCTGGCGCTCATCGTGATCTGGATCTGCCGCAAGGTCATGGTGAAGGACGACTTCGCGAGCTGGGGCTGGCGGATCCCGTTCCTGCTGTCGGCCATCCTCCTGGTGTTCTCGATCTACATCCGCCTCAAGCTGCAGGAGTCGCCGGTGTTCCGGCGCATGAAGGCGGAGAACCGCGGATCGAAGCACCCGCTCAAGGACAGCTTCTTCCGCTATCCCAACAACAAGCTGGTGCTCCTGGCCTTGCTCGGTGCGACCGCCGGTCAGGGCGTGGTGTGGTACACCGGCCAGTTCCAGGCGCTGTTCTTCCTGCAGAACACGCTCAAGCTCGACGCGCTGGAGGTCTATCCGCTGATCGGTGCGTCGCTCGTGCTCGGCACGCCATTCTTCATCCTGTTCGGCCACCTGTCCGACCGGATCGGCCGGCTCAAGATCATCCTGGCCGGCTGCGTGATCGCCGCCGCGACCTACGTCCCGCTGTTCAAGGGGCTGACGCACTTCACCAACCCGGCGCTGGAGCGGTTCCAGGAGACCGTCAAGGTCACGGTCGCCGCGGATCCGGACCAGTGCGGGATTCCGATCTTCCGCGGTCCGTGGACCGAGTTCTCGGCGTGCGCCAACGCCAAGGACTACCTCACCAGCCGCGGCATCTCGTACGAGCAGCTCCCGCAGGTCGCCAGCAAGCCGGTGGTCGTCATGATCGGTGACACCGCGGTCGAAGGCTGGGACGGCAAGGCCAAGGCCGACAGCGAGAAGGCGGCGGCGGCGGCGCTCAAGGCCAAGGGCTACCCCACCGCGGCCAATCCCGACGATGTCAACGTCCCCATGGTGATCCTCCTGCTCGTCATCATGGTCATCTACGTCACCATGGTGTACGGGCCGATCGCGGCGTATCTCGTCGAGCTGTTCCCGACCCGGATCCGCTACACCTCGATGTCGCTGCCGTACCACATCGGCAACGGCTGGTTCGGCGGCATGCTGCCGCTGCTCGCGATCATCGGCGCGCTGTTCCTGCGCGAGACGCCGAAGAACTTCGACATCCACACCTAGTTGACCGGCACCACGAGCAGCTTGCTGTCGCCGGAGATGAACACCACGGCATCGTCGAGGCTGCTCGTCATCGCGAGCGGAGCGTAGATTGTTTCGCCGGTGGCGTTGGCGGTGTCGGGCAGCATCACGGTCCGGATCCGCGGGTAGAATCCGCTCGCGTCGAGCGCGCCGGTCAGGTCGTAGATCTCGAGGTGCGCGCCGGCGGGATCGTCGAGGACGTAGCTGAACGCCCGGCGCGAATCGCGCGATGCCAGCGCGATCCCGGTGGACGGGATCTTGCCGGTGAAGCCGAGCGAGCGATCGTAGACGTCGCGATTCTGCACGATCATGCGTGATGCATCACCGCCGACGGTCAGGGCCGGCGGAGAGTAGATGGTGATGACGAGATTGCTGGGGAGCACGGTACTGGAGAGCGAGTCAAAGACCATCAGCGGTGCGCCGCCGGACAGATACGTGTCGCCAAAGTAGATCCGGCTGCCGTCGGGGCTGCCGGCGAGGTAACCCCAGAACCTGCTGCCGATGGCCCGGACCGAGTGATCCAGGACGTCATAGAGGTGAAAGCTCGCGTCTCCGTCACAGTCTCTCTCGTACACCACGAAGATCTTGCCGCTGTCCGTCGCCGCCACCTGGTCGAAGATGTTGCCGCAGAAGGCGCCGGCCGGACTGCTCGCGCGCTGCACCGGCGCCGACACACCGTCGGTCAGCGAGATCTCGTTGATCGCATGGCGGTCGAGGGCGATCAGAGACCGCCCGTCGGGGGTCAGTGCGATGTCTTGCAGGAGCGGGATGATCCAGGGCGGACGGGTGGACCACCTGCCATCGCCATACACGAAGCGCTCGATCTGCTGATCGAGTCGGTTCACGCCGTAGATCGTCTGGCGCTCGGCGTCGTAGAGGATGCGCGCCCGCGGGCTCGGCGCATCGATCGCCTGATAGGTGAGCTCGGGCGGCGCCACGATCACGAGCTCGGCGCGGCTCAGCGCGGAGCCCTGCGGTGCAAGGGTCACCGGGTATCGGCCCTCGGGCAGCGGCGGGTAGCTCACCGTGATCTGCGTGTCGCTGTCCGGGCGCACCGGGCCGATCACGGTCTCACCGACGGTGACGGTGGCCGTCCCCGAGGCGGGGAAGCCGGCGCCGCGGACATGCAACACGCCGCCGCGGCCGGCGATACCCACGTAGGGCGCCACAAACCGGACCTCGGGCAGGCTCAGGATCAGCCGGTAGGTGACGTGCACGGTGGCCGTTCGCTCCACGTTGCCACGCGTCGTGAACGCCGCAGGGCCGGTCACCGGCGCCGGCGGCGCGGTGACCGTGACCCACGGCGGCGCCTCGATCACCTCGACACCGGGGCCGTTGAACACCAGCGACACGGCACTCGGCGACGGTATCCCGCCCCCGCTCGCCGCCGCGAATTCCATGGACGTCACCGTCGCCTGCAGCGCGAGATCGGATGGCTGGACGTCGTAGACCACCGGCAGGTCGAAGGTGTCGACGCCGCTGCTGCTGTGATGCCGCGCCACGAATCGCATGCGGGTCGAGCGCCGTCCGGTGATCGATGTATCGGTGGGCGCGAGCTTGAAGGTGGCCGAGTCCTCGGTGCCGGGCTGCTCGGTGATCGAGAGCCAGGTCGCCTGTGGCTCGCCCGGCGGATAGCCGAACAAGACGATGTCACCGCGATAGGACAGCCGCGCGCTCACGGTCGCGCCGGCCGGTAGCGCATCGCCTTCGCTGGCCGCGAGCATCACTTCTGTGGGCGACAGCACGAACGCTCCGTCGCGCGACCCGCAGTCTGCAGCGCAACCGTCGCCGTCGACCGTGTTGCCATCGTCGCATACCTCGCCGGGGTCGAGCACGCCGTCACCACACGGGTCCTTGCAGTCGGCCG
>VBLP01000718.1 GCA_005887925.1 Deltaproteobacteria bacterium
AGGTCCAAGGCGCGTACCCCAAGGCCGAGCCACTCTACGTCCGCGCGCTCGACATCCGCGAGAAGGCGCTGGGGTCTATGCATCCTGACATCGCGATCAGTCTCAATAATCTCGCCTTGCTCTACAAGAACCAAGGTCTTTATCCAAAGGCCGAACCACTCTATATCCGTGCGCTCGACATCCGCGAGAAGGCGCTGGGACCGATGCATCCCGACGTCGCTCAAAGCCTCTATAACCTCGCCGGGCTCTACTGGGCCCAGGGCGCGTATCCCGAGGCCGAATCCCTTCTGTCGCGTACCTCTGACATCCGGGAGTCACAGCTGCGCAGCAGCCTCGCTTCCCTCTCGGAATCGCGTAAGCGAGCCCTGATGGCCCGCGTGCAGGGCGAGACGGAGAGCCTGGTATCGTTTCACGTCGACGCGTCCCCGAGCAGCCCACGTGCACTCGAGCTCGCATTGACCACCGTCCTGCGCCGCAAGGGCCGTGTCCTCGATTCGCTCACCGAAGCGCAGCGCACCCTGCGCGACCACCTCACGCCTCCGCTTCGCCAACAGCTCGATCAGCTCGCCCAGGCCCGGACCGAGCTTGCCACGCAGCTCTATGCCGCCGCGGAGCAACGCGCTTCCACGCAGCGCGCCACAGCCCTCGCGACCCTGCGCACACGCATCGACGACCTCGAGGCTGCGCTCAGCGCTGCGAGCGCGGAGTTCCGTGCGCAGAGCGAACCGGTCACCTTGGCCAGCGTACAAGCCGCACTGCCGCCAGGCGCGATGCTGGTCGAGTTCGTGCGCTACCACCGCTTCGATGCCCGGGCCCAGCCCCCCCAGCAAGAAGAGCGCTATGTCGCCTACCTCGTGACCTCGCACGGTCCGCCCCGCTGGGTCGCCCTCGGGAAAGCGGCGCCGATCGACGCCGCGGTCGATGCCGTGCTCGCCGCGCTGCGGCCCCATGTCCGCACGGAGACCACCAGGGCCGCCCTGCAGCACCTCGATGCTCTCGTGGTGACCCCGCTGCGCGACCAGCTGACCGAGGTCTCGCACCTGATCCTGGCCCCGGACGGCAAGCTCAACCTCGTCCCGTTCGAGGCATTGATCGACCCCCAGCGCCACCACGAGCTCGAGCGCTACCTCGTCAGCTACCTGACCTCCGGCCGAGACCTCTTGCGGCTCGCCGCGCACCGCGAGCGTCGATCTCCCGCCGTGATCGTGGCCGGCCCCGACTATGGCCCGCTGGCTTCGCATCCGGTGCCCGGCACGATGGCGTTCCTGCCGCTCCCCGGTGCTCGCGCCGAAGCGACCGACCTGGGGAGGTACTTCTCCACTCCGCCGGTGACCGACGAGCAGGCGACCAAGGCAGCGCTCGCGGCACTCATCGGACCGACGATCCTGCACGTCGCCACCCACGGGTTCTATGCCCCGGATCCGGGCACCGCGCGCGCGCCCGGATCGCTCGGTCGCTCCGCGCCGCCACCTACGGCGTCCGCCCCACGTTCCCCGCGTGGCGTGCACGTGAAGATGAGCGGCGGCATGCCGTCGCTGTCCTCGCCATCCTCGTCCATCGACGCAGCCGAGGCCCTCGATCGGTCCGGGCTGGCGATGGCCGGCGCCAACCAAGGTGCCCACGGCATCGTCACCGCGCGGGAGATCGCCGGCTTCGACTGGTGGGGCACCCAGCTGGTCGTGCTGTCGGCATGCGAGACGGGGGTCGGTGCGGTGCCGTCGGGCGATGGCGTCTTTGGCATGCGCCGCGCGCTGGTGCTGGCCGGGGCCGAGTCTCAGGTGGTGAGCCTGTGGAGCGTGAACGACGCGTCGACGCGGGCGCTGATGCGCGACTACTATGACGAGCTGGCGCGCGGCACCGGACGCGCCGAGGCGCTGCGGAGTGCCAAGCTGCGCCTGCTGCGCCAGCCCGGCTATGCGCATCCCTACTACTGGGCCGCATTCATCCCGGCCGGCGACTGGACTCCGCTCGAGCCCGGAACGAGGCGCGCCGTCGGGTCGGCGCCGTCCGCGTTGACCTCGACGACGCAGCGCATGCCGGTGCCGGCGGGTCCGTGACGCACCTGAAGAACAAGTCCATCGCGAGGGACGTGGTCGCCGCCCGGGCGGACTGGACTTCGCCGGCGGCCGTGCAACCCCTGCCTTCCGGCACCTGGCCGGTTGCCCGTGCACGATCGAATCGCATCCCGGCGGTGCGGCCGAGAGTCAAGATTCTCTTCGTCGCCGCGAACGTCGGCTGTCACGCCCAGCTCGCGCTGGATGTCGAGTATCGCGCGATCGAGGACGGCATTCGCGCGGGCCGGTATCGTGACGCATTCCAGCTGATCCCGAGGCTCGCCGCCCGGCCGAGCGATCTGCAACAGGCGCTCCTCGAGCATTGCCCGGATGTCGTTCACTTCGCCTGCCACGGCACCTCGCAGGCCGAGCTCGTGCTCCTCGCAGAGCCTACCGGCGACGTGAGGGTCTCATCGGGAGCGCTCGGCGCGATGTTCCGTGTGCTGAGGGATAACGTGACGCTGGTCGTCCTCAATGCATGTTGTTCCGACGAGCAGGCGCAGGCCATCCGGCGGAGTGCCGGCCTCGTCATCGGCATGCGTACACAGATCGAGGACGCGGCGGCGATCTCGTTCGCGTCTGCGCTCTACGGCGCGCTCGCATATGGTCGCTCGGTGCGCGACGCATTCGAGCTGGGCGTGGCGGCGATCCAGGCCGCGCATCGCGGGCAGGAGGCGCGGCCGGAGCTGTTCGAGGAACCCGGGCTCGACGCCAGCCTCGTGTCTCTGGTCAACGAGGAGCCCCGACCGGTGCGGCGACTCTGGACGCTGGGTGGCGCAGTCGTCTGCGCGTCGCTCGCGCTGATCTGGGGGCTGCTCCGCATCCCCGAGCGGCGCGGGGCACCGCCTCCGCCCAGCCGTGGAATGGCGCGATTCTCCGGTGGGCTGATCCGGCCTGGCGTCTTCGCGAGGTCACAGAGACCACCGATGTGCAGCTCGCTGACCGCGGAAGAAGATGCCGCGATCAGCGGGCCTCTCGACGAGGTCGCTGAGATCCGCGTGGATCCGTTCGAGCTGGATGTACGGGAAGTGAGCAATCGCGAGTTCGCCGATTGGCTGAACGCACGAGCTGATCAGTGGGAAGCCACCGCGCACGGCATCCTCGGGACGCGACAGCAACCGGCCATTCGGTTCGTGGTCGCGTCGGAGGATTGCGTCGGCGGACTGACCGTCACGCCAGAGGGGCGTGTTCGCGCGGGCGCGGAGAAGGCCAGCTGGCCGGTGGTCTGTGTTACCTGGTACGGCGCCCGAGAATACTGCCGGGCCCAGGGAAAGCGCCTGCCGCTCGAGGCGGAGTGGGAGCTCGCCGCCAAGGGCTCGGATGGGCGCCCGTTTCCATGGGGTACCGAGATGCCCCGACACGACGGAGTCATGTTCGATCTCCGCGACGCTGCCGGGGCACATCCGGGTGACGTGGGGAGCTCTCCGCAAGACGTATCCCTGGAAGGTGTACGTGATCTGGGCGGCAGCGTCGCGGAGTGGGGCGACGACGGCCGAGATCGGTCGGACGGGAAGACGATCCGCGGCGGGAGCTGGGCCAGTCGTGGTCCGTGCTACTTGCTCGGCTCGGGCCGCAAGCGCGTTCCGGCCGAGAGGTTCGGCAAGGACGTGGGGTTTCGCTGTGCGAGTAGCGTGATCGACAAAAGCATCACAGGACGGGAGGAATAATGACGAGTTGTTCATGCATACTTGTTCGATCTTCGATCGTGATGGCGGCGGCGTGCGCTGCCACGCCACCGCCTGTTCAGCCCCGGGCTCTGGTTGTCGCCTCGCCGGAGCGCGGTGGGAGCGATCCGCCGGAAGTCGGTTCTGACGAGCGAGGTATGGCCGTCGAGAGCGCGCCCTTCATACTCCAGATCGGGCTTCGCATCCACGGGTCCAAGGAGGGTCCTCTGAGCGATGGAGACACCGTCAGTAGCGGTGATCGTATCCAGGTGTTCGCACAGACAGCCGAGGATGCACACATGTACCTGGCGTTCTGTGCTGAAGATCGGAGTCTGGTCGTGTTCCCATCGCACGGCAGTATCTCCACGCCCGCGGGTACGACCACGGTTGCACCTGGCAAGGGTGCCTCGCTCATTGTCGACGATCACCTGGGCCGCGAGACCCTCTACGTGATCTTGTCTCGCGCCGATCTGGCGGCCACCGATCCCCGACTTGCAGATGCAATCCATGCCGCACAGCCGGGTGAAGCGGCGGCGGATTGCAGTCCGCATTTCCAGGTGGCGGTGACGATAGGCTCGCTGGCAGAGGCCTCGGGGGCGCACCCCGAGCCGGCACCGGAGAGCACGGACTCGAGCGCGGGGCCGCGGCCCGGGACATCCGACGATGATTCGCTTGCAAAGCGCTCCGTTCCGAGAAAAGACCCCACGCGGGGGCCCGGCCGAAGGCCGCCGCAGGACCCGCGGGACAGGCCGCTCCGGATCGGCAGTCCAGGCGCGGGAGCGCCTGGCGATCCGTCCCACCGCCACTCGAGCAGCGGAGGCGATGACGAACAACCTCTCGTGACGATCGAGCGAGGCATGTACGTGGGCCAGAATGGCCCCGCGGAGGTGACGACCAACGCCGACGCGAACGGAATCGCAATCCTGCGTTACCGGTTCAACCACGTCGCCGGCGTCGCCGGAGCACGGCCATAGCCGGTCGCCGCGCTGCTGCCACTGCGCCCTGCGCGGGCTGGGCAGCGGCAACACTGTGTGTGCGCGTAAGTACATCTGTGCTGTCGTTTTCTTGTCGTGTGGTCATGAGGGCGTCGCCCAACCGGGCATGCGCGCGCACTCCCTTGCTTCCGCTCCGGATCGGCAGTCCAGGCGCGGGTGCGCCTGGCGATCCGTCCCACCGCCACTCGAGCAGCGGAGGCGATGACGAACAACCTCTCGTGACGATCGAGCGAGGCATGATCGTCGCGGACCTCGGCCGCGGCAACATGGGCGAGGTCATGCTGGCCGAGGACACCTTGCTCGGCCGTCGAGTCGCGATCAAGCGCTTGCACGCCGAGCTGCTCGGGGACCCGCGGCACCGCGAGCGGCTGCGCAACGAGGCGCGGATCGCGGTCCAGTTCGATCATCCCGCGATCGTGCGCGTGCTCGATCTGCTGTGCGAGGACGGTGCCGACCACATCGTGATGGAATACATCCCCGGCCCATCGCTGCGCGCGCTGCGTAATCGCGGTGCTCTGGCGATCTCTTACGTCGTGCAAATCGCATGCGAGCTCACCGACGCGCTGCAGCACGTCCATGCATGCGGGGTCATCCACCGCGATCTCAAGCTCGAGAACGTCCTGACCACCCGCGATGGCCGGCCCAAGCTCAACGACTTCGGGGTGGCGTGCTCGGCGGAATGCATCGATGGGCCTGGCGAGATCGTGGGCACGCCACGTGCCATGTCACCGGAGCAGGTTGCAGGCGAGCCGATAGATCCGCGCTCGGACCTGTTCTCGCTCGGGGTCCTGCTCTACGAGCTCGTTGCGGGCGCGAGCCCGTTCGCCGCCGAGGGTCCCATCGAGACGATGCAGCGCGTTCTGCACGATCTCGCTCCGTCGCTTGCCGAGGCGCATCCTGACGTACCACCAGCGCTCGCCTCGCTCGTCGATCACCTGCTCGCGAAGGATCCGGCGCACCGGCCGCAGAGCGCGAACGAGGTCGCAGTCCGCTTGCGCGCACTCATTCCTGGTCGTTGCCTATCGTCGGCGTCGACCTCGCGCACGACATGTCCAGAAGCTCATGCATCGCGGCCCGGTGGGTCGTCTGCGCGGGCTTGCTCTGGGTGATGTCGTGTGGCCAGCGCGCGGTGGCGCCGAGTGCTGACACCGGTGCCGCCCAGCACGACGCTGGGGTTCGCTGCGGCGCGAGCACCTGCAGTGCAGCGCAGACGTGCGTGACGCGCACCGGCGGGCCGGTGCCACCGCCGGACAGCGGCTCCCCGATACCGAGCTGCGTCGACTGGCCGGCTTCCTGCCAGGGCAATCGTGATTGCAGCTGTCACGAGCTGTGTCCCGACGGTGGCATGTGCATCCCGTCGAGTGACGGCTCGTTCGTCTGTGGATATCCCTGAGATCGCCGCGCCCAGCGTGGCGCATCCAGCGAGCGATGCGAGGTTCGCACGGCGTCCGCTACAGCGGCTGGAGCGAGCCGAGGACCGTGGGGATGAGCTCGGAGACCGTCGGATGGGCGTGCACGGCGCGCTCGAGCACGGTGTAGGGCACGCCGGCGTACATGATGTCGACGATGGTGTGGATCGCCTCGTCGCCTTCGATGCCGAGGATGGCGGCGCCGAGGATGCGGCGCGAGTCGGCGTCGACGAGGATCTGGATCGAGCCGGCGGTCTCGTCGCGCTCGCGGGCGCGGCCGACGCGGGTCATCGGCCGTCGCCCGATCAGGACGCGGTGGCCGGACGTGCGGGCCTCGGTGGCGGTGATGCCGCAGCGGCCGAGCGGCGGATCGGTGTAGAGCCCGAAGATCGGGATGCGCTCGCTGACCCGGCGGTCGGCGCCGTCGAGAAGGTTCGCGGCGACGACCTGGAAATCGTCGTAGGACGTGTGGGTGAAGCCGCCGCGGCCGTTGACGTCGCCGAGCGCCCAGATGTGGGGGACCGAGGTGACGAGGCGGTCGTCGGTGGTGATGTAGCCGCGCGGGTCGACGGCGACGCCGGCGGCGTCGAGGCCGAGGTCGGTGGTTGCCGGGGCGCGGCCGATCGCCACGAGGAGGTGGCTGCCGGTGATGGTGCGCGCGGTGCCGGCCGCGGCGACCTCGACGCGCAGCTCGCCCGCGCCGTGGCCGACGGCGACGACCTCGGCGCTGCACAGGATGTCGATGCCCTCGCCGGCGAGGATGGCGGTGATCTCTGCCGAGGTCTCGGGATCCTCGCGCGGGATCAGCCGATCGGCCTTCTCGACGATGGTGACCGCGCTGCCGAACCGGCGGTACATCTGCGCGAACTCGAGGCCGATGTAGCTGCCGCCGAGCACGATCAGGTGCGGCGGCACGGCGTCGAGGTCCATGATCGATTCGCTGGTGAGCAGCGGCGCGGCGCGCAGGCCCGGGATCGGCGGGATGATCGGCCGCGCGCCGGTGTTGAGGAAGATGCGCGCGCCGGTCAGCTCGCGGTCGCCGACGCGAAGCGTGTGCGGGTCGACGAAGCGTGCAGCGCCCTCGATGACCTCGAGGCTGGGCAGGCCGCCGAGCCAGGTCGCGAGGTTGCCGCGCGATTCGGCGACGATGCGGTCCTTGCGCGCCTTGACCGCGGCCATGTCGACCGTGACCGGGCCGCCGATCGCGACGCCCCAGCGCGCGGCGTTGCGCGCGACCCAGGCGGCCCGCGCGCTGGCGACGAGGGTCTTGGTCGGGATGCACCCATCGTTGACGCAGGTGCCGCCGAGCCAGCGCTTCTCGATCAGCGCGACGCGCTGGCCCCGCTCGGCCAGCCGCGCGGCAAGGAACGGACCGGACTGGCCGGCGCCGACGAACACGGCATCGAACGAGCTAGGCATGCCTCAGGCATACGCCATCGGCGACGCCGCGGTTACCGCCGGCAGCGATCGCCCTCGGCGGTTCGCGGCCGCCGTGCGTCGGCGCCCGGCAGGTGGACCAGCAAGAAGCGCCTGTCGACCGCCAGGCACGGGTCGCGATTGGTCAGCGCAGCCGGTTTCCCGTAAGGTCGGGGCATGACGAAACCTGTGTGCGTGGTCGCCGGGATCGGTCCCGGGAACGGCGCCGCGTTCGCGCGCAGATTTGCGGCCGACGGCCACGCCGTCGCGCTGCTGTCCCGCGCGGCCGAGCCTGCGCGCGAGCTCGCGGCGTCGCTGCCCGATGCGCGCGCGTGGCAGTGCGATGTCGGCGATGCCGGATCGGTGGCCCGGGTGTTCGACGAGATCCGCGGCGCGCTCGGCGATCCCGAGGTCGTGATCTACAACGCGGGCTCCGGTGTGTTCGGCACCTTCGACGACGTGACGGCCGCAGACCTCGAGGCGAGCTGGCGGGTCAACGCGCTCGGCGGATTCCTCGTCGCCAAGCAGGTCGTGCCGGCGATGAAGCGCGCCGGCCGCGGCAACCTCGTGTTCGTCGGCGCGACCGCGTCGCGGCGCGGCGCTGCCCGGACCGCGGCGTTCGCCCAGGCCAAGGCCGCGCAGCGCTCGCTGGCCGAGTCGCTGGCCAGGCACCTCGGCCCCGCCGGCATCCATGTCTCGCTGATCGTGATCGACGGCGTCGTCGATCTGCCGCGCACCCGCCAGCGTCTGCCGGACAAGCCGGACGCCTTCTTCGTCAAGCCCGACGATGTCGCAGCGACCGCGGCGTTCCTCGTCGCCCAGCCGCGCTCGGCGTGGACGTTCGAGCTCGAGGCTCGCCCGTTCGGCGAGACCTGGTGACCGCGCGCCACGAGACTCGATCCGGGCCGGCAACGCCGTTCCCCGTGGCGCGCTCACCGTGACATCGTTCCGCGATGTCGTATTCCATCGCTGAATGAAGCGGCACGTTAACCAACCGGCTGTTCCGCACGGCGCGGCGAGCGACCTCGCACGGCGCGTGTGATCCGTGCACGCACGAGCGCGGTGATCAGCGGCGCGACGCTGCGAAGCCGCGCAGTGCGATCGCGTAGCCGGCGAGGTGCATCGAGCGAGACCCACAGCCGCAGCAGGTGGCGTTGGCGCGCCGGATCGATGTGGTCCTCGTAGGCCGTGCGCGCGTGAAGGATCGTGTGATTCGACAGGAACTGCGCATCGCCCTTTGCGAGCTCCATGTCGAGATACAGCTCCGGTCGCGACGCGATCGCGTCGTATGCGTCGAGCACCGCGCGCTCGACCGGCTCGAAGGCAGGCGCGCGCTCGTAGTCGTGCGACGAGCGGAAGTAGTCGGAGTGCCAGAACGTGCGCAGCCGGTCGCCGGCGAAGCGACACGCAGGGATCGGAAAGTAATCGACGCCGCCCTCGCCATGCGTGTCGAGCAGGAACGGGCGGTACAGGCGCTCGACGAGCTCCGGCTGTTCCGCGAGCAGCGTGTTGTAGACGGTGATCGAGCTGACGATCCGGCTCAGCCCGCCGCTGCGCGCGGTCTCCAGGCACAGCAGGCCGACCAGATCCGCCGCGTCGCAGTGGTACGCGATGTTCGATGCCGTCCTGTATGCGCGGACGTGGCGCGGATCGGCCCCGGTATCGCGAACGTGGCCCAGGAGGTCACCCTCGGGGTTCTGCGCGCCGGGGATCCCGAGGTGAAGGCCCAGGCCGTAGAACACGATCGCCGAGTCCTCCGGCCCCCAGCGCTCCACCGGAAAGCCCTGAACGAGCACGAAGCCACGCCCATCGGCAACCTCGCGGCGCCACTCGCCGATCTTGGCCGCGAGCGTGGGCAGCGGCAGATCCACCGCACGGAGCTCCCGCAGCGGTCGGCCCGATGACCTGGCGGCCCCGAGCGCACCATCCAGCTCGGCGATGTCGTCGGCCGATAGCGGATGGCGCCACGCGCTGCTCGTCGCGAGGTCGCAGCCGCGCCACGCCGCCGGACCGTCGATCAGGGTCGTTCGCGGCGCCCGGTGTGGACGCGCAAAGTAGTGGAGCGTCTGTGCGGTGACCGACTTGTACACGGCTCACTTCAGGGCA
>VBLP01000184.1 GCA_005887925.1 Deltaproteobacteria bacterium
GCGGTCGACAACGAGCTGATCTACAGCGGGTTCTCCAACGGCACGCTGGTCGAGCTGCGCAAGGAGACCGGCACGCCCGCGTGGTCGACCTCGCTCAAGGGCGACGCCGACCGCTTCGTCGACGTCGACGCCACCCCGGTGGTCGTCGGCGAGCGGGTCTACGCGTCGTCGTCGTCGGGCGGCGTCTACGCGCTCGACAAGACCACGGGCCTGATCCGCTGGCGCGTGCCGTTCTACGACGTCGCGCAGCCGAGCTCGACCGGCAACGTCGGCGGCATCGCCACCGACGGCAAGACGCTGTACGTCAGCGTCGCCGACCTCGGGACCTACGCGATCGACCTCGCCGGCAACGTGCTGTGGCGCGTCGGCGCCAAGGACGGCGGCGAGCCGGCCGCCCCGGTGGTGTGGAACGAGCTGCTGGTCTACTCGCTCGCCCGCGACGGCATGTTCATCGCCGATCGCCGGACCGGCGAGACCCTCGAGTACTTCGATCCGGGCGACGGCACGTCGTCGTCGCCGACCGTCACCGGCGACGGCCGGCTGTTCGTGATGTCGAACCGCGGCATCCTCTACGCGTTCGATCTCGAGTAGCGCTACAGCGGGCTACAGCGGATCGACGAACGCCGGCCCCGGCTTGGCGATCGCGTAGCCCTGCAGCAGATCGCAGCCGAGGTCGACCAGCACCTCGGCCTCGGCCTCGGTCTCGACGCCCTCGCCGATCACCCGCGTGCCCTGCTCGCGGCACAGCTGGGTCACCGAGCGGATCAGCCGCTGCTTCATCTGGTGCTTGTCGACGTCGCGCACCAGCGACATGTCGAGCTTGACGAAGTCGGTGTCGAGCGGCGTGAACGTGCCCATCCGGGCGTGGCCGCCGCCGAGGTCATCGATCGCGATGTGGAACCCGAGCTCGCGCAGCTCGGCGACGCGATACCGCAGGTCGATCTGGCCCTCGAGCGAGGTCCGCTCGGTGATCTCGAGCACGACGCGCGACGCGACCTTGGACAGCGGCGCGAACGGCGACAGCAGCTGGCGATCGAACAGGTCGAGCAGGTGCAGGTTGACGAAGATCAGACCGCGCTCGATCGGCACGCTCGCGATCACCTTGGCGACCTGGGCGCGGACGTTGCGGCCGAGGATCGTCGTGCGCTCGAGGCGCTCGGCCGCGTCGAGGATCGCGCCCGGCGTGGGCAGCGCCTTGTCGGTCGAGCGCAGCAGCGCCTCGTAGCCGAACCGCGCGCGCGACGACGCGTGGACGATCGGCTGGAAGTGCGGCGTCAGCGTCGCCAGGCAGCGATGCAGCTTGTCCTCGAGCTCGCGCAGGTGATACGCGGCATCGCTGGCCTCGAACAGCGAGTGCGGCACGGTGCCGGCGGCGAACGCCTCCGGCTCGGCCTCGACGCTGCCCGGCGCATGCGGCAGCATCGGCAACGGCGGCAGCGGCAGATCCTGACGGCGCTCGTTTGCCACGACGGTCATCGTACACAAGTTCCGCTCTGGTCACCAATTGCGGATTGCCGCATGCGGTGGCGGCTGCGTGAGATGTGCGTCAGCCGCGCATCAGCACAGTCGCCGCAGGTGCTCGCGAAACTCCGCGACGACGTGCGACGCGGGATGGCGATCGAGCTCGCTGCCGAGCAGGTCATCGACGATCGGCAGATCGAGCACGAGGCGATACAGCATCAGGCACGCGCGCGCCGACAGCGGGAGGAAGCGCGCCTCTCCGGACAGCACGACGTTCGACGTCTCGAGGGTCGTCCATGCCACCACGAGATCGGTCGGGTCGTAGCGGTATTCGAGCGTGTAGCCGAGTGATCCGCGTTCCAGCTTACGAGTGAATGCGACCCGCTGTGGGCGGCCGTCGGGGTAACGGACGAGTGTCCGTGCGGTCTGCACGATCGGCAGCCATCGCGGGATTTCCATTGCGTCTGAAAAGATCTCGTACGCCACGCCGGCGCCGACCGTCAGCGTCGTCGAGACTTCGCTGCACAGCGGGCGGCCGGGTGAAGAGGAGGCGAACGCGCGCGCCGATACCATGGGGTCCTTTCGAGCTGCCACCGCCGTGAGCAACCTCGGTACCAGCTCGGGCCGACCAGGTTCTGCGCAGTTGATGTGTGCGCGCGTGAGACAGCGCCGGCTGATCGGCTAGCCACGGCATCCCCGGTGTCCATTTCCGCAACACGCCGTACGGACCTGCACACCGAAATCGCTACCGCCGCGATAGCGGCGTCGCCGGCTGGCAGATCGGACACGACCAGGTCCAGCGCGGCGGATCGCCGAGCGAGTAGCATGCGATCGACGAGCCGCAGCGCAGGCACGGCTTGCCGGTGCGGCCATACACCGCATGGTCGCGGCGCGGAGATCCGACCATCGGAGCGGCGCCCTCCACGCTCGCCGCCATCAGGCGATGCGCCGCCGCGTAGATCGCCTCGAGCGCGCGGCTGTCGAGCTGCGCCACCGGCGTGCGGGGATCGACGCCGGCCGCGAACAGCGCCTCGCACTTGTAGATGTTGCCGATCCCGGCGATCACGCGCTGATCGAGCAGGACCTCGCCGATCATCCGGGTACCCGAGCGTGCCGACCGCCATGCCATGCCGGGGATCGCGCAGCCGCGACACCTCGATCGCCGGGGCACCGATCCACACGTACACGCCCTCGGCGGTGACCAGCGCAAGGCTGGCGCGGCCGGGCGACAGCCGCGCGAGCATCTCCTCACCGGCCGCCCGATCGTAGATCCGGAACCGGCCGGTCATCCCCAGGTGCGCTCGCAGGTACGCGCCGTTGTCGAGCTCGATCACCAGGTGCTTGCCGTGGGCGGCGACCCGCGTGACCGTTCGCCCGCTGACGTCGCGCACCAGCCCTTTGGTGGTCACGCGCTCGAGCTTCCGGCCGGTCAAGCGCGGCCCGAGCAGCGCGGCAATGCGGTGAATGCTGTCCCCTTCAGGCATCGGGTTGCGACAGGGTAATCTAGCGAAGCAGTGACACTGCAACGTTTCGCTGCGATGTGCGTGAGAGCTCAGTGATCGGCATCGAAATCGCCGTCGGCATCGGGCTCGGCCTCGAGGTCGCCGGGGTCCCCAGTATCCTCTGGATCGTTCGTAAAATCAATAACTTCGATAGCATCGTCCGGAGTGGTTTGGGGTGGGTACCCAACTGGCAACTGCGTTGTCGGTCGTTGCACTGTGATTGACATCTGCGCGGACGTCGCGCCAGCCGCCGACGCCGGTGGCAGCGGGAGCGGCGACGCGGGTGGCGCCGGCGCCACCGAGGTTGGCTGGGCGCGGACCACCAGCCCGCGATAGTCCGCGCGGGCGGTGCCGGTCAGCAGCACGCGCGCCAGCGGAGCTTCGGTGGCCGACACGCCGTCGATCAGCTCGATCAGGAGCTCGCGGCGACGCGCTCGCGCCGCCACGCGCGGCAGACCGACCGCGAGCGCCAGCTCGATCGATTCCGCGGGCAGATCCCCGGTCGCGATCCGGCGCGCCCTGGGCTCGAGCCACACGGCGAGCTCGCCATCGACCAGGATCGCGGTCGCGCCGACCCGGCGCGCCGGCCTGGCCGCGGGATCGCGCAGGGCAGGCCAGGGCAGGGCGCTGCCCCAGGCCAGGGCCGGATCGATCGCGGGCAGGACATCGACGCGCTGGGCCTCGCCGCGCGGCGCCTCGCGCAGGCGATCGATCGCGCCGGGCCAGGCGAACTGCGCGCCCTCGAGGCTCTCGACGAAGTAGCCGCGGCGCACCGTGCCGGCATCCTCCATCGCGCGCAGCACGTCGCCGACCGCGGCAAAGCCGCCCGGGAGCTCGTCGGCGCGTGCGGTGGCGCGGCCCGCGATCCCCCAGCGCTCGAGCAGCGCGGTCGCCTGGGCGTGGACCCGCTGCGTCGCGGTCACCGCCGGGCCGAGCGACGCGACCAGCGACCAGCGCCCGCCGAACGCGGCGTGCGCGTTGACCCGCCGTCCGGCGGGCTGGCCGAGCGAGCGCAGCGGCGCGAACGTGTCGTTGGTGACGAGACCGGCCCACACCAGGTCCCACAGCGCGGCGACGATCGGGCCCTGCGCGCCGCCACCGCGCTCGCTCGGCGCCTCGGGCCCCGTGCGCGCGGGGCGCGCCACCGCGCTCGCGACCGCCTGCTCGATGCCGACCAGGAACGACGCCCCGCTCTGCGCCAGGTGGCCGAGGATCGCCTCGTGCACCGGCGTGGGCTGCGCGAGCGGCTGCGGCTCGGGCGCCAGCGCCAGCGCGCGGTCGCGGCGCAACAGGATCACGCGGCCGTCGCGCGCGCCGAGTGCACCGGCGCCGACCCATACCAGCTCGCCCGCCGCCCCGGGCTCGTCGAGCATCCGCGGGTGGTAGTCGAGGATCCGCGCCGGCAGGATCCGCGCCTCGAGCTCGGAGAACGCCAGCGCGACGCCCTCGAGCCGCGCGATCGCGTCGCGCAGCGCACCGAGCCCGCGGCGCGGCTGATCCAGCCCGTGCCAGCGCGGCAGGAACGCGGCGAACGCGGCGGCGCCGACCGGCGCGACCTGGGCGCGTAGCCGGGCGAGCGTGCGGCGGCGCAGCTGGCGCAGCACCTCGGGATCGCAGCTGTCCTTCTGCGTGCCGCCCGGCCGCAGCTCGCCGCGCACCAGCTGGCCGCGGGCCTCGAGCAGCCCGAGCACCGGCTCGATCTGCGCCGGCGGCAGCCCCCAGCGCGCGGCCGGCTCGGCGGCGGTGAACGCGGTGTGCGTGCGGGCCCAGCGCGCCACCAGCGAGGTCAGCCCGTCGGCGACCGGCTCCAGCAGCGCGGCCGGCAGCCCGGGCGGCAGCTGCACGCCGAGCCCGTCGCGGTAGCGCGCGGCATCCTCGGCCGCGAGGTAGCGCGCACAGCCCGCGATCCGCACCGGGGCGATCCGCCGGTTCGCCGCCAGCGCCTCGACGACCGGCGCGACTTCGCCCGGCGATGCGGCGCGCGGCTCCGGCCCCGGCGGCTGGCCCGTGAGCGCCGGCCCGTCGCAGCGCGCCGCGATCTCGTCGAGCGCGAGGTCGCCCAGCCGGCGCAACAGGTCGTGGATCTCGTCGGCGCTGCGCGCCCGGCGCTCCGGCGCGCGCAGCTGCAGCTCGGCCTCCACCTCGGCCATCACGTCGGGATCGAGCAGCTCGCGCAGCTCGCCGCCGCCGATCAGCTCGCGCAGGAGGTTCCTGTCGAGCGTCAGCGCCTGCGCCTTGCGCTCGGCGAGCGGCGCATCGCCCTCGTAGAGGAACGCGGCGACGTAGTCGAACACCAGCGAGCGCGCGAACGGCGAGGCGACCTCGGTGACCGCCGGCTCGATCCGGATCTCGCGCGACCGGATCCGGCGCAGCACGTCGATCAGCGCCGGCAGGTCGAACACGTCGCGCAGCACCTCGCGGTAGGTCTCGAGCGTGATCGGGAACGCCGGGAACCGGAGCGCCACGCCCATCAGCTGCTGCGCGCGCAGCCGCTGCGCCCACAGCGGCGTGCGCTGCCCCGGCCGCCGGCGCGGCAACAGCAGCGCGCGCGCCGCGTTCTCGCGGAAGTGGCTGGCGAACGCGCTCGAGCGCGCCAGCTCGTCGACCAGCACGCCCTCGACGTCGTCCGGGTCCGGCACCAGCTGATCGTCGGTCGGCAGCGCGTCGCCGTCGGCGAACCGGAGCGCGATGCCGTCGTCGGTGTACAGCGGATGGATCGGATAGCCGAGCTCGGCCTCGAGCTGCTTGGCCAGCACCAGCGACCACGGCGCGTGGATCCGGCTGCCGAACGGCGACAGCACGCAGACCCGGACATCGCCGAGCTCGTCGCGGAACCGCTCGATCGTGATCGCGCGGTCGGTCGGCACCCCGCCGGCCGCCGCGCGCTGCTCGGTCAGGTAGGCGACGAGGTTATCGGCCGCGAAGCGGTCGAGCCGGTGGACCTCGGTCAGCCAGGCGTGCGCGGCCGCCGGATCGCGGCCGAGCCGGTCGTCGAGCTCGCGGCAGAACGCGCCGAGCGCGCGGCCCAGCTCGATCGGCCGTCCCGGCCCCTCGCCGCGCCAGAACGGCATCTTGCCCGGCTCGCCCGGCGCCGGCGACACGATCACCCGGTCGCGCGTGATGTCCTCGATCCGCCAGGTCGTCGCGCCGAGCAGGAACGTCTCGCCCCTGCGGCTCTCGGCCACCATCTCCTCGTCGAGCTCGCCGACCCGCGGCCCGCCCGCGCCGGCGTGCACCGCGTAGGTCCCGCGGTCGGGGATCGTGCCGCCCGACACCACGCTGAGCAGCCGCGCGCCCTTGCGGCCGACCAGCACGTCGGTCTGGCGGTCCCAGTTGAGGCGCGGCCGCAGCTCGGCGAACTCGTCGCTGGGGTAGCGCCCCGCCAGCATGTCGAGCACGCCGGTCAGCGCCGCGCGCGACAGGTCGCGATAGCTCGCCGCGCGCCGGATCACGTGCTCGAGCTCGTCGACCCGCCACGCGTCGACCGCGACCATCGCGACGATCTGCTGCGCCAGCACGTCGAGCGCGCTGTCCGGGACCCGGATCGCCTCGACCTCGCCCTCGCGCATCTTGTCGGCCACCACCGTGGCCTCGAGCAGGTCGCCGCGGAACTTGGGCACGATCCGGCCGATGCTGACCCCGCCGACGTGATGCCCGGCGCGGCCGATGCGCTGCAGCCCGCGCGACACCGCCCCCGGCGACTCGACCTGGATCACCAGGTCGACCGTCAGCCGTCCCGCCTTGAGCGCCTCCTCGATCTCGACCCGCTGGTGCCGCGCCACCGAGCCATGGTGCGCGCGGACCAGCTCGCCCGCGCCCGCGCCCGCCGCCCCCGTCGCCTGCGCGAGCTCCGTCAGCTGCTGCGACACCCGCTCGGCGAGCCGCCGCGAGTTGACGAAGATGATCGTCGTCCGGTGCGCCAGGATCAGCGCGAGCAGCCGCGGATAGATCAGCGGCCACATCCCGCCGCCGTCGCGCGCCGCGGTCCCCGGGCGATCGATCAACAGGGGGCTTTCCCGCCCCCTCTCTCGCGGCAAAGCCGCGAGATTCACCCCTCCGCGCGTCGCGTCGCGCGGTTGATCCATCTCCGCCGCCGGCACCTCGATCGCCAGGTCGAGCGCCGGCCGGGCGCTGGCATCGACGATCTCGACCGGCCGATCGCCCCCCAGATATCGAGCTACTTCGATAAGCGGCCGCTGCGTCGCCGACAGCCCGATGCGCTGCGGCTCGGCGTTCCCCGCGCCGGTCACCAGGTGACACAGCCGCTCGAGCGACAGCCCGAGGTGGATCCCGCGCTTGGTCGGCGCCAGCGCATGGATCTCGTCGACGATGATCGTATCGACCCCGCGCAGCCGCTCGCGCGACCGGCCCGCCAGCAACAGGTACAGCGACTCCGGCGTCGTGATCAGGATCTGCGCCGGCTGCCTGCGCTGCCGCTCGCGCTCCCGGGCCGGCGTGTCTCCCGTGCGCACGTCCACCGTGATCGCGCCGCCCGCGCCCAGCCGCTGCAGCCCCGCGAGCGGCGCGCGCAGGTTGCGCTCCACGTCGTACGCCAGCGCCTTGATCGGCGAGACGTACACCACGCGCGTGCCGTCCTCCCCCGGCTCGCCCGGCGCGCCCGGCGGCCGCTGCGCCAGCCGATCCAGGCACCACAGAAACGCCGCCAGCGTCTTGCCGCTCCCCGTCGGCGCCAGCATCAGCGTGTGGTGGCCCGCCGCGATGCTCGCCCAGCCGCGCGCCTGCACCGGCGTCGGCGCGGCAAAGCTCTGGCGGAACCAGGTCTGCGTCGCGGCCCCGAACAGCGCCAGCGGATCGGCCATGGGTAGAACCTAACCTCCCCCACCGAGCGGCGGCTCGGGGCCAGGACCGCCGCGATTGGTCTGACCATCTTCGTGTAAGACGTTTTTCATGAAGGACGAGGTTCCGGGATTGTCACGGGGGAACGCTGCAGCCTAGGTGTCTAGAGGCGGCTCCGGTGAAGAAACGCTCCCGTCCCTCGTTTCCGGTTCGAAGGGTTCCATGACCCGGCGGCCTCCGAAATTCGCGGCACGGGGGGCCGGTGGAAGCTGGTCGCGAAACACGCGTGGACACGCCCCTGCCGAACCCGCAGAGGCGGAGCCTCCGAGCGATACCGGCGATTTCGCGGAGATCGCGCGGCGCCACGAGGGCTACCTCCGCCGCGTCGCACTCCGGATGACCGGCAGGGCCGACGTCGCCGACGACCTCGTGCAGGAAACCCTGCTGCGCGGGATGCGCAGCTTTGCCCAGTTCCGTCAGGGCAGCAATGCTCGCACCTGGCTGGTCACGATCCTGACCAACCTGTTCCGCGATCACTGCAAGCACGTCAAGGTCGTCACCAAGGCGGAGCCCGAGATCGTGCTCCTGCACGAGACGGAGGAGCTGCTGGTCTCTCGGGTCAGCGACGAGGAGCTCCAGGCGGCGATCCGCGCGCTCGAACCAGAGCTGCGCGAAGTCGTCGAGCTCTGCTACCTCCGACAGATGAAGTACCGCGAGGTCGCCGAACGGCTGAAGCTGCCCGTCGGCACGATCGGAACGCGCCTGCTGCGTGCTCGCGAGCTGCTGCGACGGTCGCTGATCGCGAAGCCTCCGGAGGGCGGGAAGCCATGACGACCTCGACCGCACGCTCGACACCGGCATTGCCGAACGCGAGCGTGCTTGTGAACAGAGCGCAGCTTTGCATCCCGATCGAACACAATGCGAGCTTTCGCGCAAGCCATGCAGCAGCCGCAAATGGACTACATTGCTCGCCGATCCATCAAAATTCGCAGAACGTATCTTTCACGCGATCCCCGGTGAAGAATGCAGTGCGATCGTCGTTCCTCGGCAAAGGGCGGGTATCACCATGCTGAAGATCGCATCGGGAGTTGTGCGATGGCTGCAGACTGACCGCGGTTCGCGACCTACCGATCGGCAGGAACGGATGCGGCAGATGCGCAGTCACACATCAGCAGTGATGGTTGCCACCTCGATCCGGATGCCGTGATGCCATGACCGAGACCTGCTCCGATCTGGTCAGCTTCGTCGACGGCGAGCTCGACGCAGAGCACGCCGAGGCATTCCGCGCTCACCTCCGGACCTGTGACGCGTGCCAGACCGGCCTGGTCGAGGCCATGTGCGATCGTCGATCGGCCGCACCACACGGCGCCGACGCCATGGTGGGGGCGCCGGCTGCTCCTGTGGGGAGGCGGGATGCTCGCACCGGCGGCGCTGGTGACGTACCTGCTGATGACACATACCGCGCCGCCAGACACCGCGCCGCCAGACACCTTTGCTGACCTCAAGACCCGCCCGTACGAGGTCCGGTTCGCACTGGCTGGCGCCGCCGCCTATCGCGGAATCGCGGAAGCGAACCTGGGCAGCGACGGTCCCACCGGAGAGCGCATTTCCTACGCCGCGCTCGACAGGCTCGATAAGCGCGGCGACAAGCACGCGCTCGCGATCGGCCGGGCGTGGAACCACGAGAAGCTCGGCGACGTGGCCCAGCAGCTCGCCGAGCTGCCGCAGACCCCACCGGTGCGGAGCGATCACGCCGCGATCGAGCTGGTGACGACCAAGAACGAGAACATCGAGCCGGTCCTGGCCGAGCTCGAAGCGCTGCGCGGCGATCCCGACGTCGCGGTCGCGCGCGCCGCTCGCTGGAATTATGCATTCGCGCTGTCCCGCCTCGGCCTTCGGCTCAGCGCGGCGAAGGCATTCCGCGAGATCGCCGATGAGCACGAACCGGGCTGGTCCGAGGAAGCGCTCAAGCGGGCCGAGAGCCAGGACAAGGCCGCTCGCGATGTCAAGCAGCCGTGGGACCGCGCACAGCAGGCCGGACAGGCAATGACCACCGGCGGTGCGCTCGTACCGATCGATCTCGTCGAGAAGTTCCCCGATCGCGTGCTGGCGCTCGGCGCGATCGCCGATGCGCTGGACCGCGTCGCGGGCCAGACGGTCCTGCGCGGCTATGTCCGGCGCGTCGCAGCCTTCGATTTTCGCCGGCGCGCGCCGCTCGCCAGGGCATATGCGCAGGTTCTCGCCGGCGAAGCGCTCGACGCGCGGGTCAGGGCCGAGCTCACCACCGATCATCCTTCGCCGGACGTCGCCGACATCGTCATCGGCGCAATGGTTCAGCTCGATGTGGCGGCCGATCACCTCGAAGCGTTCCGGGAGCTCACGCGGCAGATCGCCGATCCGTGGTTCGAGATCTTGCGTGCTCAGACCGAGGCAGACATCGATCGGCGAAACGGCGACTGGTTCGGTGCGGAGACTCAGCTTCGTAACGCGCAGAAGCAGTGCGGCCCGGCGATCCACTATCGATGCCTGTACCTCGCCGACGACCTGGGGCACCTCTACCAGGACCTTCACCGCATCCCGGATGCGCTGCGGGTGCCGCAGGACGGCCTGCGTATCGCGCGCTCCTCGGGTGAATGGGGGCGATATCTCGCATTGCTGTTGCGGACTGCCGATGCCGAACGGTTCAATTCGTCGATCGCCACCGCGCGTGCGTATGCCAACGAGCTCGTGCTCATGGCGCCGAGCTTCCGATCGCGATCCACAATCTGGATGGCCGCGCGGCTCGCGGTCTCCTGGAGCAGGCGTTGCACGATGCGGAGCCGACGCTCGCGCATGCCAACGACCTCGCGGACATTGCCAGGCTCGATCCCCAGCCTGGAGACCTCGGCCGGCTCCAGGACTGGCTGACCAGCTTGCGCCAGGGCGAGAAGCTCACGCATGCCGAGCGGATCTACACCCACGAGATCGAGGGCCGCCTGCTCGTCGACAGCGATCGCGCAGCAGGGACCGCGGCACTGGAGCGCGCGATCGCAGCGGCCGATGCAGCGAGGAATGACCCGGTGGCGCAGGAGGCGCGCGACAGCGCGTACGCGATCCTCGGCTTCGATGCCGCCCGCCAGGGCCAGCATGACCGCGTACTATCATTGATGGCGGCCCAGTTCGGCCTGCCGGCGCCGGGCCCGTGCACCGTGGCCATGCTCGCGGAGTACGAGCGCGTCGCCGTCGCCGTGCGAGGCAGCGATGGGCAGGATCGCGGGACGTACTGGAGGCGTCGGAAGACTGATGATCCGGTGGCGGTTCCAGCGGATCTCACGCGGGGCCTCGCCGCGTGCGCGCATGTCGGTGTGATGGCGCAACCCACGCTGCAAGGAACACCAGGCATCCTGCCGGACGCGCTGGCGTGGGGCTATCTCGGGGAAGCTCGTGGTCGCAGGGCAGCCGCGGGCAAACCGCCGGGCGAGCCGCGCGCCGTGATCGTCGCCGATGTGAATCCACCGTCGGATCTCCAGCTCGACCCACTATCGCCGTGGCCCTCGAACGCGATGCCTTCGGCCACGCGACTGTCCGGGGACGGCGCGACACCCGCGCGCGTGCTGAGCGAGATCCGAACTGCCACTGAAATCCATTTTCATACCCACGCGATTGTGGATTCGGCGCTTTCCGACGCTTCGCACCTGGTGCTGTCTCCGGACGCGAACGGCAACTATGCACTGACTGCAGAGGCACTGCGGCACGTCGCGCTCGCGAATCCCGTCGTCGTCCTGGCGGCCTGCCATTCGGCGAAGGGCGCACGCATGCAGCACAAATCGTGGAGTCTGCCGCAGGCCTTCCTCTCCGCCGGGGCCCGCGCGGTGTTTGCGTCGGCGTCGAACATCCCGGACCGCGAGACCGTGCCGTTCTACCTCCGCGTCCTGGACCGAGTCCGCAGCGGCGCCGCGCCGGCGAGCGTGCTGCGCGACGAGCGACTCGCGAATCCATCTAGCTGGATCGCCAGTGTAATCATCTTCGAGTAGCGTCGTCGCAGACCGGCGATCGAACAAAAGTTCGATCTCGTCGTTCTCCACGCGAGCAAGAGAGAACAGACACGGTCTCGAAGGGGAGGTCACGATGGGTGCCAATGTGAGTCCGTTCATCCGCCCTGGCGTTCCGACTGGAAAGGCATTACCGATGGAATCGATGCAGTTCGTTGCAACGTTGTGGGTCCGCCGCTTGATCATGCTCGCTGCGACTCACGATGGCTCTGACGCGGAAGTTACCGTGTATGTCGTGGATCCAGCGCGCATCGATCCGCAGCGAGATGTGCCTGTCTGTGAGAAGACCATGGCGAGGTCCGAGCTCGGCACCTTCCTGCAGGGCATCATCGACGGCGGGCCGTTGCCGAAGGGAGATGTCTCCCACCCCACGCCGCCGCCGGTCGATCCCAAGCTGCTTGCCGTGTTCAGGTACGCGGCCGCGGTTCACATCGACGATCAATTCGCCCAGGTCGACGTTACCGAGACCGGGGTGACCACGATCAGCATCGGCCCCGCGAAGGACGCCAAGGGATCCTAGAACGCGACACGGTGGTCCAGCGCAACACAGTGCCACGGTGCTCGCGTGATCCGGTAGTGTCGATGTGCCGAGTTGCCCCCGGGATCTCCGGGTGGAAAGGTTCTCTGTCATGAAGCTCGTGGCGTCCTTGTCGATGGTGCGTGCGCGCGGCGCGTGCCGGCCGTGGTGGCCGGAGGGGGCCGAGCGTCTCATCGCCATCATCCTCGAGCCCGAGCCGTCCGCCGATCTGCTCCTCGCCTACGGCATCGCGCCATCGCCGCAGCGCGGTCGGAGCCGGATCGTGTTCGAGGCGAGACTGCGGCGCGCCGAGCTCGGCGCGTTCATCCGGGAGATCGTCGATGGCGAGCCGTTGCCCGCCGGACGTGAAGGCATCCAGGTGGTCGAGAGTCGCCGCCCCACGGCAACGATCATCGGCAATCCGGAGCTCGCGCCGTCGATGCGCAACCTCGTGTTCACGCTGGCCGGCGCGCTCGATGACTACCGGGATCGGGCCGAGCGTGCCACGCAGCGCGCGCGCCGCATGCCGGACCCCGCGTAACTGGTCAGGCCAGCAGGTCACCGGTCAGGCAAGCAGGCTACCGGTCAGGCCAGCAGGCCACCGGTCAGGCCAGCAAGCCATCGGGCCCGTGCGCTCGGTCTATCGCAGTACACCGTGAACAAAATCCTCGCTTGTCGTTGATCGAGCGAGGATGAGGCACCAGACCAGACGACCGATGGGTCCGGGAAGATGGCGGCGAGCATGGCGCAATGCGCTGCGACGAGCGATCCGGGGGGACGCGGGTGCGGCGCCCCCCGATCCCGACGATGACGTGCTCCACCTCGTGGCGGACGGCGCGCTGTCGTGTGCGCTCACCCAGCTGATGCGCCGCCATGGCACCGCCGTGTATCGCTACTGCCGCGAGGCGCTGCACGATGCGACGCTCGCCGACGACGTGCATCAGCAGGTGTTCATCGAGGCGTTCCGCGACCTCGGCGGCTTCGCGCGGCGCTCGACGCTGCGCGTCTGGCTGTTCGCGATCGCGCGCCACCGGGTGCTCGACGCCGCCAAGAAGCGCCGCCGCCGGCGCGACAGCGGCGACGAGCTCGAGGCCGCCGAGCCGGTCGATCCGCAGCCGTTGCCCGGCGAGCGGCTCGACGACGAGCGGCTGCGCCGCGCGCTGATCGCCACCATGGGCGAGCTCGACGAGCGCCTGCGCACCGCGCTCTTGCTGCGCTACCAGCAGGGCTTCACGTTCGAGGACATCGCCGAGGTCTGCCGGGAGAAGTCCGGCACCATCCGCGCCCGGATCGTCCGCGCGCTGCCGATGGTGCGCGCGCGCATCGAGGCGCGCCTGCGTGCGCCTGCACCGACGGACACCCAAGACCGGGCCGCGTGATCAGGCGATGAGGCCGGAGATGTCGATCCGGCTGAAGTCCTGGACGGCGCGCAGGTCGCCGCGCGCGATGGCGTAGGCGACCGCGGCGCACGCGGCCTTGGCCTGGCGGTCGCCGTTGTAGGGCGCCGGGCCGCCGGTCGCGGGGTCGAAGCCCGTGGTGGCTCCGCTGCGGGTGATGCCGCCGAACCAGCCGGTCTTGAGCGCGCCGCCGCCGTAGACGTACNNGAGCGGGGTCTTGGGCGTGTCGCCGTCGATGGTGATCACGATGTCGTCGGACAGCCGGGCGCCGGTGACGCTGTCGGTCCGCGATGCGAGGTCGGCCAGGAAGCCGTCGAGCACCTTCTGCAGCCCGGTGGTGGTGGCCCGCAGCGTGGCCGGGTCGGTGAACGCCGTGTGCGGATCGTCGCGCAGCCCCGGCAGGATCAGGCACGAGGTCAGCCCCATCTGGAACGCCTTGGCCGCGACGATCAGGGTGCGGCCGATGTCGGCGATCTCGCGGCGCATCGCGGCGTCGATGCCGTAGCGCTGCTCGTCGGCGGGCTGGATCGCGAGCTGCGCGGCGAGGTTGGTGCCGAGGAAGCGAGCGGCGCTGCGCGCGGTGGCGTAGGCGCGCTTGGTGGTCGAGCGGTCGGCGGCGCGGTTGAGCGCGGCGAGCGTGGCGTAGCGCGCGCGGTAGAGGTCGGCGTGCGCGGTGGTGGCGAGCAGGCCGCCGGCGCGCGATGCGGCGCTGTTGAACAGCCCGACGATATCGGCGCCGCTGGGCACGACTGCCGCGGCCGGCGCGCCGGGCGCGCTGCCGTACTCCGAGTCGTCGACCGCGATCACCGGCACGACACCGGGGTTGGCGCTCTGCAGCACCGCCGCGATCGCGAACAGCGAGTCGCCGCTCAGCGCGCGCGCGATCGAGCGCGGCTTGTTGGTGTGCGCCTCGTCGCTGCCGGCCATGAACACGGTCATCTGGCGCTCGGGCGGCAGCTGCGCGAACGGGCTGTCGGTGCACACGGTCAGCGTGCCGCCGGTGCCGGTGATCTGGCGATGCTCGCCCGGGAGATGGAACGGGAACTGATCGCTGGTGTCGCGGGCCAGCGCGATGTCGTTGTGCGGCCACAGGAGCTGGAACCACGACAGCCCGCCGATCACGCCGCGCAGGTGCACCGAGCGCTTGCGCGTGGTGGCGGCGGCCTCGGCCAGGCCCCGGCCGGCGGTGCGCTCGAGCACGTCGAGGATGCCGGAGCGGCTGACGCCGAGCGCGGCGCCGGCGGCGAGGCTCCAGCGCAGGAGTGCGCGGCGGGTGACCTCGCGATCGCGATCTCGGGGGGACATGGCTCTCCTATTCGCAGGTGTGGGCGGCGGCCGCGAGCACCGCGACCGCGAGGCGCTTGCCGGTCTCGGGGTCGCCGGCATCGGCAACTGTCTGATTGCATATCTCGAGGTGGACCGCGCCGGCCGGCACACCGATCAGGCAGCTCACGCCGTCGGCGAGGCAGCGGTCCTGGGCGTCGAACAGCGGCGCGCCGACACCGCCGACCTGGCACTCGGGGCGGCCCGGCAGGTTGCGGATGATCTCCGGCGCGGCCTGGACGTAGATGTCGAACAGCTTGGCGGTGGTGGCGAGGCCGGGGTCGATGGTCTCGCGCACGCGGGCCGCGTAGTTGGGCGCGCCGAGCGCCGGGCCGCCCTGGCGGTAGAGCTGCCCGGCGGTGAGCTCCCCGGTCGCGGCGAGGTCGACGCCGCGCGATGCCAGGAGGTTGCCGAGCGTGCGATAGCGCAGCTTGGCGCAGCTGTGGACCCGCGACGCGTAGCGCGGCGGGCCGTCGCGCTGCAGCCGCTCGAGCTCGGCGTACGGGTCCGAGGGCGGCATCTGCCAGTCGGTGATCTCGTCGGTGCAGCCGCCCAGGCCGAGCACGACGAGCGAGTGGATCGCGAGCGCGCGCATGGTGCCTCCTAGAACCGGACGAAGTCGTCGCTGGTGAAGATGTCGCGCAGCGCACCGCGGAGGCGGTGGCCACCGGCCTCGAACGCGGCGACCTGCTGCGCGATCGTCGCGGCGGGGACGCGCGCCGAGCTGTCGACGATGTCGAGCTTGCCGAGCGCCCAGTTCCACAGCCGCGCGATCACGCAGGCCGAGATCTGCGGGTCGGCGGCCATCGCGGTGCCGAGCGCCGTCATGTCGGCGACCGGCGTGCCATGCCGCCACGCGAGCGGCTCGCCCGGCGGCAGGTAGTCGCGCAGCACCGCCGGGGGCGCATCGGGCAGCGGCGTCGGCACCGCGATCGCGTCGCGGTACGCGCCGGCCTGGTCGTAGTGCGCGAACAGCGGCGCGAGGTGGTTGAGGTTCGCGTGGCAGTTGGCGCAGATCACCGACGACGTGCTGCGGAAGTCGACCCGGCCGCCGCTCGCCGTGCCGGCGATGCTCAGGAACGGGAACGTGCCGGTGTACGGCTCGCTGCCGCCGACGTCGGTCGCGGTGGTCGCGATCTCGGCCGGGAACGCGCTGCACGCGAAGGTCTCCTGGACCCAGCGGACCCGGCGAAATCCGAAGTTGCTGAACAACGCCGCGCTCATCCCGGGGTGGGTGAGCAGCCCGACGGTGACCGGCGTGTTCGTGCAGTCGGCCGGCACGAATTGTCCCGTATCAGGAACAAAACTGGTGCACGTCCCGGCGGTCGCGGTCAGCGCATCGAGGAACGGCCGGTCCTCGACGATCAGCCGGGTGACGAACGCCGGCGCGGTGTCGCGCACCGGGTCGTCGCCGAGCTTGAGCGTGTCCTGCCAGAACCGGAACATCTGGCGCGCGAACCGCGGCCCGGCGAGGTAGCGGTCGATCTGCGCCTCGTAGGCGGCCTTGCGCGCGGCGCCGTCGGCCGCGCCGGCCACCTGCGTGAGCTCGGCGAGCGTCGGCAGCTCCCCAGTGAGCCGCAGCGCGGCGATGCGCAGCGCGGCGCTGTAGTCGACCGCGCGGTCGGCGAGCCGGTCATCCCACTCGTCGTGCGGCGCGGGGTCGGGGATCGGCTCGCTGCACGACGGCAGCGCGGCGAGCAGCACGAGCCAGCGTCGGGTCATGGCGCCTCCAGGGTGCGGAAGTGGATCGTGATCGGATCGCCCGGATCGAAGCCCGGCAGCACCGCGGCGCCGCCGCCCAGCGCGACCGCGGCCCCGGCGGCGAGGTCGAGATCGATGTCGCGGAACGCGTCGCTGGTATCGATCCGCGGCGGGCCGAGCGACGGCAGCGAGGCGAACAGCGGATGCACGACGTGGAGCGCGACGTTGACCATGTCGAGCGCGAGATCGATCGGGCCGAACGTCACCGCCATGCCGGGATCGGGGACCCGCTCGGCGTGCTCGGCGTCGAGCCACGCGAGGATCGCGTCGGCATCACCCGGCAGCAGGGCAGGGCCGGTGTGCTGGCCCATGGTGAGCACCAGGCTCGACGCCGGCGACGCCACGTCGACGATCGGCGGCTGGAACGCGAACATCGTCGCGTACGCCTCGGTCGGCGTGCCCGGGGCGAGGAAGGCGATCGTCGGCTGCGTCGCGTGGCAGCCCGCGCAGCGACCCAGCGCCGGCCACGCCCGCGTCGCGAACAGCTGCTGCGCCGACAGCGTCGGCGATGGATCGCTCGCGCAGCCGATCAGCGCCGCGATCAGCACGCCGGCGCACCACGCATGCCTCGCGATCGCCTCGCTCGTTCGCATGGTTCGCGGTAGAGCAACCGTCGTGCCGCGGCTGCGACCGGCGTCACGCGACGCGCGGCGATCTCGCGTGTGCCGCCAAGTCCGCGAATCATCGCGTCGCCGAGCGCGGCGTCATCGCGCTGTCATGTCGAGTTGTTGCCGATCGATGACCGGCGCCCGAGGTCGTGCGACCCGAGGCCTCACGACACGAGACTGCACTCCCCATGCGCCGCGATCGACGAGTCATCGGTTGCGCGCGTCGCCGCTCGTGGCGCGGGACCGCGGCCCTCCGCGCCAGGGCGGCACGCCCCGGTGTCGCGTCGCCATCGCCGCCGCGATCACGATCAGAAGATGATCGGCTGACAGGTCTTCGTCGCCTGATCGCAGCCCAGCCCGTCGCAGCACATCTGCGAGACGCACGACGCACCGGCCGGCGCGCAGCCCGTCGGCGGCTTCACGATCATCTCGACCCACTGCGCGATGTGGTTGTGTGCGGTGTAGTCCTGGAACGGCAGCCAGAACGCCGGGAAACTGCCGTCGCCGCCGGCGGCCAGATCGTCGAGCGAGATCGCGGTCATCCAGATCTGCGGCTGCGTGCAGTTGGGATCGAATGGCTTGGCGTGATCGCCGCTCGTATCCTCGGGCGACACCGGCGGATAGCAGTTGAAGTACGGCGCGCCCTCGTTGCGCACCCGCAGGCCGTAGTCTGCACGAACGGGCTCCACCGCGGCCACGAGTTGGTCATGCCATCGGCGTAGTTGGCCTTCTTGAGCTCGACCGGGGTGCCGCCGGTCGCGGGCACCGCGAACAGCTTGGCGTTGGGGTTGTTGTAGCTGTCATGGGTGGCCAGCGTCGTGCCGACCGCGCGGTCGAAGATCACCGATCTGCCGTCCGGCGAGATCGCCGGGTAGTAGTTGTTCTCGTCGGCGCTCGCCGCCGTCACCAGCGCGACGGGGTTGGTCGCCCCGGTGCCCGAGGCCGTCGCCGCGTAGATGCTGCCGTTGGTGACGTGGAGATCGTCCTTGAGGTTGTAGCCGGACAGGCCGGTGATCGCCGTCGCGAGCGTGAAGTAGATCGTCGCGCCGTCGCGGCTCCAGTCGGGATGCGTCACCCGCTTGCCGGTGAGGCCCGCGAACAGCGAGGAGGTCATGGACTGACCGGTCGTGCCGCTGTACGCCAGGAGCTCGGGTGAGTTGCTCTGTCCGCGGCCGTCGCTCGCGAAGAACATATCGTGCCCGGCCGCCTTGAAGGTCTGGAACCCCGCAGGCAGGTTGGTCGCGGTCGCGGTCCGCTTCGTGACGTCGTACAGCACGACCTTGAGATCGCCGTACTCGTCGTCGGAGTCGGCGTCGTCGGAGCCATACGTCATCACCAGGCCGTCGCGCGACAGGAAGTGACAGCCGACGCACTTGTTGAGGTTGCCGGGCGTCAGGAACGGCTCGGGCGTGGGATCGGGATTGCCGAAGTCCTTGCGGAAGATGCCGCCGGTCTTGCCGGCGACGCCGTTCTGCGTGGTCGATTGCCAGTAATAGATGCCGCCGGCGAGGTCCTCGGCGGCGTAGCTGATCATGCGCGAGTTCGAGCCCGACACGCACGACAGGTTCTCGGGGGCCGCACGCACGGTGACCGTGACCGGATCGCCGCCGCGATTGTGGGTCGCGACGTAGCTCCAGTCGGTCGGATCGAGCGCGAACGCGCAGCCGCCGGTCGCCTGGCCGCGCGTGCTGGTGATCGCGGTGCACTTGGTCTCGAAACGCACGTCGGTCCCGGCGTTCGCGAAGTCGATCTCGAACACCGTGTTGCCGGCGCCCGGCAGTAACTGGACCTCGATCACGTTCATGTTCGGCGGCAGCAGCACCTGATCGGGCGGGTACACCAGCTGCGGCGCGGTGCCCTGACCGCTGCACGGCGGCGGCGAGCTTCCATCGGATCGCACATGCCGCCGTCGCCACCGCCGCCGTGATGACCGCACGCCGAGACGAGGATCACGAACCCAAGAGATCGAAACCTTTGCATGGCCCGTCTACTGTAAGTGGCCGGGACCGGCAGGTCGCAGATTTCGCGTGCGGGTCGGGCGTAGCGTGCTGGCCGCGACGGTGCCGAGGTGCTCCGTCATCGGCTGTCCGACTACTTCGGAGCCGGTCTGGTGACCGCCTTGCATGGCTGTGTGCCATGCGCTGGGACCGGAACTACGACAGCCCGAACGTCGAAGACCGCCGCTCCGAGGGAGGCGCCGGCCTCGGCGGGCTCGGTGGCGGCGGCGGACTTCCGCTGTGGGGGCTGTTCGCCGTCGCCGGTCGGTTCGGCTGGAAGGGCATCGTGGTGGCGCTGATCGTCGTCGGCGCGCTCGTCTATGGCGGAAACCTGTGCAGCGGCTCGGGCACCTACGATCGCGCCGTCGATCCGCGCTCCGCCACGGCGCCGCAGCCCGACAGCGAGATGACGCACTTTGTCGGCTTCGTGCTCGACGACGTCAACCACACCTGGCGCGACCAGCTCCCCGGCTACCAGGACACCCGGCTCGTGCTGTTCCGCAACGCGATCCGCTCAGCGTGCGGTACTGCCACGACGGCGGTCGGGCCGTTCTACTGCCAGCTCGATCGCAAGGTGTACATCGACCTCGCGTTCTACGACGAGCTGCGCCGTCGCTTCGGCGCACCGGGAGACTTCGCACAGGCGTACGTGATCGCCCACGAGGTCGGCCACCACGTCCAGAACCTGCGGCACCTGCTCGGGCGCGGCGAGGTCAGCTCGGTGCCGGTCGAGCTCCAGGCCGATTGCCTCGCCGGTGCCTGGGCGAAGTCCGCCGAGACGCGCGGCCTCGTCGAGGTCGGCGACATCGACGAGGCGCTCAACGCCGCGTCGCAGATCGGAGACGACACGATCCAGCGCAAGGCCACGGGTCACGTCCAGCCCGAGACCTTCACGCACGGCAGCTCCGCGCAGCGCGTCGGTTCGTTCCGGCGCGGCTATGACGGCGCCGCCGCGGCCTGCGGCATCCGCTGATGCACCGCCGGTTCACAGCAGCCAGCAGCTCAGCCCGACCCGGATCTCGTCGGTGAAGCCGGCGCCGGCCAGGTAGTGCTGATAGGACACCGTCAGGCCGTACGCCGCGGTGGGCTTGCTCGTCGGGATGATGAGGTCGACGCCGACCTGCCAGAACGTGCCGCCCGGCAGGCTGAAGCTCTCCTTGCGGCAGTCCTCGCAGTTCGAGATCGAGCGGTCGCCGCTGATGTTGGCGGAGCCGAGCTGCGCGAACACGGCGCCGCCCACCCAGCCGTGGTCGGTCGCACCGAGCGCCCAGAACGGCGTCCGCAGGCCGGCCGCGAAGCCGACGCTCGTGACCGCGAGGCTCGAGCCGGCGGTCTGTGGACCCCCGCCGCCCATCACCGGCACGACCTCCTCGCTGAACGAGGCGTTGTCGGAAGGGAACGCGGCCGACACCGAGGCCGAGACCATGAACACATCGTGGATCGTCAGCCCGAGCGTGGCGTTGAAGGTCGGGCCCGAGTCGTCGATCTGATTGTCCGCCGCCGACTGCTTGTTGAGCCACGCCGCACCGGTGCCCACGCCGAGCAAGATCCGCGCCGGGCGCAGCGGCAGGAATCGGCCCGCGACGACCGGCGATGGAAGGACCGGCGGCGCCGGATTCGCCGGGCGCGGCGGCGGCGGCGGCGGTGGTGGTGGCGGCGGCGGCGGCGGCAGGGCCGCCGTCGGTGCAGCGCGCGGTGGCCGAGCTGGGTCGTCCTCCCGCGAGGGTGCCGGCCCGCCGCAATCGGCCACCTCGGGGGCCGGCGTGGTGAGGTCGACCGCCTCGGCCGGCAGGTAGCCAACGCCGCCCGGCAGCCGGATCGCGATCCATCCCGGCGCATGGAGCAGGGCACCGGCGTGGTTGGCCTCGTCGAGGACGCAGACCGGCGCGCCGTAACCGAGCTCCAACACCACGCCGGCGTCTGCGGACGGCGCCGCGAATGCCTCGACGCGCGGCGCGACGATCACGCCCGGCCCCGCCAACGCCGCGCTCGTCCACGACACGACACAGAGCAGCCCGGCCCCGAAGCAAATCCCACGCCGGCCGGCGGCCCGCTCCCGGCCGATCCCAACAATGACTCCCCGCTTCTTCATGATGACGCTCACAGCTCTATAGGCGCCGAATCGGCGCGAATCCCACAACGGTTATGCGATCCGGCGCGTGCCACTCGATCATCGCGACGGGCGGGCCTGCTCGACCCGGCGCGCGTGCGCGACGAACACCGGCGAGATCTGGTCCAGCAGCTCCGGCGCTTCGGCCTCGAGCATCGCCCACTGGCCGTACAGCGCGACGTCGGCCAGCGTCGGCGCGTCGCCGAACACGAAGCGCTGCGCGGCGAGCGTCTGGCGCGCCGGCTCGAGCACGCTGCGCGCGCGCTGGATCAGCTCCGGCCGCGCGGCGTCCCAGGCATCGACGCAGCCCACCCCGAACTTGCGCTCCTTGATCAGCGTGTACAGCGCGCGCTCCCACGCCGTCGGCCACTTCGCGCGCACCGCGGGCGACGCGATCCGGAACAGCACGTCCTCGACCGGCCCTTCGATGAAGTCGTGGAACGCCCACACCGCGGCGTGGAGCGGGGCCGGCACCAGGTGGCGCGCCTCGGGGTGGCCGGCGAGCCGCTCGCAGATCCTGCGGGACTCGGTCACGACCTCGCCGTCGTCGAGCACCAGCACCGGCACGTGGAAGTAGCCGCCGGTCAGCTGGGCGAGCTCCTCGCGCTCGCCGTAGCGGACCTCCACCACCTCGTGGCGCAGCCCGGCGAGCTCGAGCATCATCTGGACCTTCCGCGCGTACGGGCTGTAGCGGAACCGGTAGAGCTTCATGCCCCTGCGGTAGCGGATCGCGCGCGCAAATGCGAACGAAAACTCGCACGCCGCCATGAGAATCCTCGCGCTCGGCTCTTTGTCATCGCCGGCGAACGCACAGGCGCGCGAGCGCGGGAACCAGCTCGGGCTCCTCGATGCGGGCATTCTGGACCCGTTCGTCACGAACATCCGGATCGATCACGGCCAGGAGCGCTCGAACTTCTTCGACGACATCTGGTGCGATGCTCCTCGAAGCCAGGTTGGGCCGGCAACCGCGCGACCTCCCGGTAGCGAGGCTGCACGAGCGATCGATCAGCTCGCAGAGCAGGTGTCCGCAGTCGGTCGTCACTTCTTGCGTGCACACCGTAGCCGAAACCGCGTGAAGCGCCCATCCGCCCGACAACGTCCAGGCGCCACCACCGCTCGCCGATCGCGCCGCGGCGCAGGTAGTGCTCCGTATCCCGCCGCGAGTGGTCGGGTTCCCCAGCCGCCTGATCCACTACGGTCGGCTTCGCTTGCGCTACCTGGATGATCACGTGATCAATCGTGCGTGTCGCGGCCATCTTGCTGGCATGACGAACCGATACCTGCTGTTCATCCCCGTCGCAGTCCTCGGTTGTGGCGGTGCCGGGATGCAGCCCGATGAGCTCGACGAACTCGATGAGCTCGAATCCGTCCAGGCGGATACTGCTGCGCCCGTGATCACGTCGGTGATGACCGACGACGGGTTCCGGCAGATCCGGCAAGACGGGCTATCGCACCTCGTGGTTCGCGGCAACCACCTGGACACCGCGACGAGCGTCACCGTCGGAGCATCGCTGGCAGAGATCGAAGGCATCGCACCGCACGAGGTCCGGGCGTCGGTGTTTGCGCCGCCCGGCTTGCTCGGCCACGTCGATGTCACCGTGGTGACCGCGGCCGGGACGGCCACGCGGCCCGACGCGCTTCGGGTGACCCCGTGGGTGATGTCGCCGACCGCAGTCGGCGGTCACGGCACCTTCCAGTCACCGATGAACCTGTGCGATCTCGAATTCGACCCCGCCCAACCGGGTGACACCGTTCAGCTGCTCGCGGGCGTGTATGAATGCAGCAGCTTCCTGGATCTCAATGACGGCATCACGTTCGAAGGTGCAGGGCGCGACAA
>VBLP01000719.1 GCA_005887925.1 Deltaproteobacteria bacterium
GGCGGCCCTATCTTACGCCCGCCATAACCGACCGAGACCAGCTCCAGGCCGTGGGCCGGGGCGGTGATGCCAGCCCGGGTCCGATCTCTGGATGCAAGGATCTCGGCCACTTGGCCCGCCGGCCGCCGGCCCTGGCCGACCTCGACCAAGGTCCCGACCACGATCCGCACCATGTTGCGCAGAAATGCGTTACCGCGGACGTCGATCGAGAGGGGACGGATTTTCCCGTCGGCCGGCGGCTGCACCGGCAGAGCCGGTGCATTCTCCCCTCCGCGCGTCGCGTCGCGTGGCCCTGCACCTGCTGGCTTTGCGCTCGGATCGCGGCCGCCCTCGGCGATTCCGCCGCGGCATTGGCTCGACGCAGCCGGTCCTCTCCTCTCCCCGCCCGCGGGGTCGCGCGCGTCGAGCTCGCCCGGATCGCGGACCTCGGCGACCTGCCATTCGCCGAGCGGGGCGATCGCGATCTCGTCGATCCGGCGCACCGTCCGCTTTGCCGTGCAGCCGGCGGCGCGAAATGCCGCGAAGTCGTGCTCGCCGATCAGCGCCGCCGCCGCCTGGCGCATCGCGGCAAGGTCGAGCGCGCCGGGGCAATGCCAGGCGCGGTGCCGCCAGCGCGGTGAGCGCTCGCCGCGCGTCCACACGAGGTAGCGGTAGTGCTTGTCGGTCGCCGAGAACCGGGGATGGAAGTCGTCCGGCACCTCGCTCGCCTCGGCGACGGCGATCGCCGGTGGCAGGAGCGAGTTCAGCCCGCGGCGGATCCCGTGCAGCGGGATCGGGCGCTCGGTCCGGAAGCTCGCGACCTGGCCGCGCGCGTGCACGCCGGCATCGGTGCGCGACGCGCCGATCACCGTCACCTCGTGCGCGAGCAGCTTGCCCAGGGCCGCCTCGAGGTGGCCCTGCACCGTCGGGCCGTTGGCCTGGCGCTGCCATCCGCACAGATCGGTGCCGTCATACTCGACGACCAGGCGGATGTGGCGCACCGACCTCTTGTACTCGGTCGTCCGGCAAAAAAACACCGCCGGCGCGTGCCGCGCGACCTGGCCCGGCGCGGCCCAGCCGGGCGATCGCCGGCGCACTTGGTCTCGCTCGGCCCCGTGGTGCATAGTTGCTGGAGATGGGCTTCCTCGCGCCGCTCATGCTGATCGGCATCACCGCGCTCGCGGTGCCGATCGCGATCCACCTGATCGGCCGGCGCCGCGCGCGCGTGGTGAAGTTCGCGGCGCTCGACTTCCTGCTCGCGACCCGCCGGCGGACCGCCCGCAAGTTCCGGCTGCGCGAGCAGCTCTTGCTCGCGGTGCGCGCGATCGCGTGCGCCGCGGTCGCGATCGCCCTGGCCAAGCCGTATACCTCGTGCGTCCGCAAGGGCCCACAGGTCACGCGCGGGCCGCAGGCGGCGGTGCTCGTGATCGACGACTCGTTCGCCGCCGGCTATCTCGTCGACGGCAAGCCGTGGCTGCGCGCGGCCACCGACGAGGCCCGTCGGATCTTGACCCAGCTCGGGCCCGAGGCCGAGATCGCGATCGTGCGCGCGGCCGAGGGCGCCGATCACCCGACCGAGCTGACCCGCGACCACCTCCGGCTGCGCGATCAGCTGCTCACCCTCGAGCCGACGGCGCGGCCCGCCGACACGACGCGCGCGCTCGCCCGCGCCGCGCAGCTGCTCGCGGCGTCGAGCCACGTGCGCAAGACGGTGTTCCTGATCTCGTTGCTCGCGCGCACCGGCCTGCGGCCGGACGATCCGCCGTGGGGCAAGGACGGTCCGGCGCTGGTGGTGAGCGATCTGCGGCCGGGCCGCATGCCCAACCTCGCGATCACCAGCCTGCGCGTCGATCCCGATCCCGGCGCGGCGAGCCGCGGCGTCGCGTTCGACGCCGAGGTCGGCAACTTCTCCGACGCCGCGAGCAAGGTCGAGCTGTCGCTGGCGATCGCCGATCGCGTGGTCGCGCGCGGCGCGCTCGCGCTCGGCCCCGGCGAGCGCAAGACCAAGCGCTTCCTCGCCGCGCTGCCGCCCGGCGTGCGCGCCACCGACGCGCAGGTCGCGCTGTCCGGCGATGGCCTGGCGATCGACGACCGGCGCTGGGTCCGCGCGTCGCTGCGCGACCGCGTCCGCGTGCTGATCGTCGACGGCGACCCGCGCACCGTGCGCCACGACGACGAGGTGTTCTACCTCGAGGCCGCGCTGCGCCCGGGCGATCGCGAGGACAGCGGCACGTCGGTGCGCGTGATCACCGGCGAGGACCTCGCCGGCGTCGAGCCCCGCGCGCGCGGCAAGGCCGGCGCGATCGATCTCGACGAGTTCGACGTCGTGATCCTCGCCAACGTCGCCGCGCTACCGACCCAGCGCGTCAACGTCCTGGCCGACTGGGTGCGCGCCGGCGGCGGCATCCTGGTCGCGCCCGGCGACCACGTCGATCCCGCGGCGTACGACCGCACGATGCTGCCGCTCCTGCCGCAGAGCCTGCGCGATCCGATCGACACCACGTGGGGCGCCCCGCCCGAGGAGCGCGACAGCCGCGCGCTGCACCTGGTGAAGTGGGAGGCCGACCACCCGATCTTCACGCCGTTCTCCAAGGCCGCCCCCGAGCTCGCCGACGCCAAGTTCTTCGAGATCTCGCTGCTCGGGCCCACGACGTCGCCCGATCGCAAGGTGCTGGCCCGGTTCACCAACGGCGCGGCCGCGCTGGTCGAGGCGTCGATCGGCGCCGGCCGCACGCTGCTCTATACCTCGACGCTCGATCGCGACTGGAACGACCTGCCGATCCATCCCGGCTTCCTGCCGCTGATGCAGCAGGCGGTCCGCCACCTCGCGCGCAAGCACGCCGCGTTCGGCAACACCGACCACGCCGTCGGCAGCTCGGTCGTCCTGGCGACCGGCGACCTCAAGAAGCTCGAGGTCCGCGGCCCCGACGGCATCGGCGCCGTGTTCGAGGGCGACCGCATCGCCGGCCGGTCCAGCGTCCGGTTCGGCCGCACCGACCGCCCCGGGGTCTACCGCGTGATCGGCACCGATCAGACCGGCTCGACCCACGAGCGCGACGAGCTCGGCTTCGTCGTCAACGTCGACGCGCGCGGCTCCGACCTCACCCCTGCGCCGGCCACCGCGCTGCCGCCGTCGGGCACCGGCGGCGCCGGCACCCCCGCCGACGACGCGCGCCGCATCGAGCTGTGGCACGCGCTCGCGGCGGCGGTCCTCCTGCTCCTGCTCGTCGAGGGCGTGCTGGTCCAGCGCTGAGCGCCGATCGCGGGGCGGTCGGTGCCGCCTCGGCGTCAGTGCTTGGCGGTCGGTTGCGAGCGGCCCGGCTCGATCGGCAGCGGCGGGATCGGACCGAGCGCCCGATCGGGGCCGCGCGCCGAGGCCTCGCGCGACCACAGCCGCCCGGCCTTGGCCGCGGTGATGAACCGCTCGATCGCCGCGCCTCCGGCGAGGTCGATCACGCCGGCATCGAGCGCGACGCGCGCCGCCTGGAGCAGCGGCCCGGCGTCGGCGACCGTGCCGATCACCTTGCCGTGGGTGAACGCGTCGTTGAGCCACGCGACCGCGCTGGCCTCGGCGAGCAGGTCGGCGACGCCCGCGGGGCCGAGCGCGATCGCGACGGCGTCGAAGATCACCGATGGGCCGCCGGCGACGGTGTGGTGGACCGGGACCAGCTGGCCGCCGGCGGCGCGCGCCCCGCCGATCTTGAGCGCGACCAGATCGACCGACGCGTGCTCCTTCTCGATCGCGAGCACCAGCTGGGTGACCAGCTGGGCGTCGAAGCCGTCGCCGACCAGCACGCCGACCTTGCGGCCGCGCAGGGTCGCGGGCGCCTTGGCCAGCAGGCTCAGCGCCGGCGACGGTGGCAGGTCGCGCGGCGCAACCGCCGGGCGGATCTCGTCGGCCATGCCCTGCATCCCCATCGCGGTCGCGACGCGGTCGTGGAGCTCGGGCTCGATCACCCGGAGGTGGCCGAGCATGCGGGTCCGGATCGCGATGGTCTCGACCTTGGACAGCTCGAAGCTGAACGCGTTGACGATGTGGCGCTGCTCGGGCGGCGTCATCGAGCGCCAGAACATCCGCGCCTGGCTGTAATGGTCGGCGAACGTCGGCGAGCGCTCGCGGACCTTGTCGCCGTGCGCCACGCGGTGATGCGTGACGAACCCGCCCGCGGTCTCGCGCGCGGCGTCCTCGACGAGCGAGCTCGGCTCGTAGCTGACCCGGCCGCGGTCGACCGCGACCCGCGCCATACCGTCGCGCTGGAAGTTGTGCATCGGGCACTTGGGCCGGTTGATCTCGAGCTCGTGGAAGTTGGGCCCGCCCAGGCGCTTGAGCTGGGTGTCGGTGTACGAGAAGATCCGGCCCTGCAGCAGCGGGTCGTCGGAGAACTCGACGCCGGGGACGAGGTGGCCGGGGTGGAACGCCGCCTGCTCGGTCTCGGCGAAGAAGTTGTCCGGCCAGCGGTCGAGCACCATCTTGCCGATCGGCACCAGCGGCACGACCTCCTCGGGGATGAGCTTGGTCGGGTCGAGGATGTCGAAGTCGAGCCGGTCGGCGTCGGCCTCGGCCACGGCCTGGATCGACAGCTCGAACTCGGGGAACTGCTCGCGCTGGATCGCCATGAACAGATCGCGGCGGTGGAAGTCGGGATCGGCGCCATTGATCTTGCAGGCCTCGTCCCACACGACCGACGCCGAGCCGATCGCCGGCCGCCAGTGCCACTTGACGAAGTGCGCGTTGCCGCGGCCGTCGATCAACCGGTAGGCGTTGACGCCGAAGCCTTCCATCATGCGATACGACCTCGGGATCGCGCGGTCGGACATCGCCCACATCAGCATGTGCATCGATTCGGGCATCAGCGACACGAAGTCCCAGAACGTGTCGTGCGCGCTCGCCGCCTGCGGAAAGCCGCGGTCGGGCTCCATCTTGACCGCGTGGATCAGGTCGGGGAACTTGAGCGCGTCCTGGATGAAGAACAC
>VBLP01000720.1 GCA_005887925.1 Deltaproteobacteria bacterium
AGCCACGGTCAAAGATGCCATCTCCCGGGTGCCGGAGGGTGGCTGGTTTGGACCACGCAAGGTGTTCGTCTCGGCGGTATGGGACGCGCTCCCCGAGGCCGCTCGCGCTCGGCGGAGCCTCGACCGCTTCAAGGTGGAGTTGTTCGCCGCGCATCGGGCGCAACTGCTCTCGCTCGCCCGCGCCGATCTGGTCGCCGCGATGCCGGCCGGACTCGTCGCGGCCAGCGAGATCGAGCCTGACCCGCAAGAAATCGCAGGGCAAGTCGCGCACACGGCGGGCCGCCGGGCGGCCCGTGGCAAAGAAGTGGCAAGAAACGCGGCCCGAGCCGCTACCCAACTGAGATCCTTGGCCCCGTTCCGGGGCGTACGCCCGGAAGCGCAGCAAGGATAATACTGGACGTACTTGACGAGCGAGAACCGGACGTACGGCCCGAGGCGCCCCGGAAGCGACGGTCGCAGCCGGAAGTGGGTATGGGAGGCTCGCTACGCGTTGCCCTCGAGCAACAGCTGCCACTGCGCTCCGGCCGCGCACGCGCCGGCGACCGGGCGGATCTCGATCGAGACGTCGCGGCTGTCGTCGTCGCCGTTGGCGACCACCTCCTCGCCCCATGACGCGAGGATCTGCTTCGCGTTGCCGTTCGAGCTCGCGGTGCCCAGCGAGGCGGTGCACTCGACGACATCGCGATCGGGGTTGACATGGAGCACGACGTCGAAGTCGCCGCCCGATACCGTGAGCGTCGCGCGCAGCGACAGCGGGATCCCGGCCGGCGAGCCGTCGTTCTCGGTGACCCGGACGCGGAGCCATGCGCCGCGGCTGCCGTGCGAGGAGAGGGTTTGGTGATCGGTGTCGCCGCTCAGCGTGCCGAGCGCGACGGCGGTGGCGCAGGTGGCGCTGCCCTGACAGCTGTCGCCGGCCGCGTCGATGGCCGCATCGCTCGTGGCGTCGGGCGGCACGCGCTCGTGCCCGCTGCCCGGCGAGGCGTCGACCGGCGCGAGGTCGGCGAGGCTGCACGCGCCGGCGATGCACTGCTGGCCGTCCGGGCAGCGCGCGGAGTCCCGGCACGGCGCTCCCAGCGGCAGCTGGGGCTCGTAACACGCGACGAGGCCGACGAAGATCAAGGGCCACGATCGAGCCGGGAGCGAGCGCATCCGCATGGCGGCGAGGACAGCAACTCCGGGACCAGGCCACGGGCACGCGAGCCCGCTGGCAACGGGGCGGTCGGCGGCACCTGGCAGCTGGGGGGCCACGGCGGGGATCGAGGTATCAGAGGGCGCCCGCCATCACGTGATGGCTGGAGCCGACAATGCCGCGGTGCGATGCGGCAGACGTCACGGGCAGGCGAGCATCGCCCGCGTCGGTTGCACCGCCTGCATCACCGTGCCGTCTCCGATCTCACCGCTCGTGTTATCGCCCCAGCAGATCACGGCGCCGTCCCTCGCCAGTCCGCAGGTGTGGTCGGTTCCCGACGCGACGTCCTGCAGCTCGAGCGGCGCCGGCACCGCGACCGGCGACGGCGCCGGCACGCTCGCGACCGCGGTGGACGCGGTCTGATGCACGTCGTTCTTTCCCCAGCACGTCGCCCCGCCGGCGACGACGGCGCATGCGTGGCTCCCGCCGGCACTGAGCTGCGTGACACCGGTGAGCGAGGGAATCCGGTTGGGGGTATCCGAGCTGCCTCCGGGCGAGCGGTCTCCGAGCTGGCCCAGGCTGTTGCCGCCCCAGCACATCACCGCGCCGCCGGTGGTGAGGGCGCAGGCGAACTGATCGGCGACCGTGACCGAGCTGGCGATGAGGTGATCGTCGTCGACCTTCAGCGGCAGCGTGGGGTCGGACGGCGGAAAGTCGATCCCCCGGCCGAGCTGGCACTTGTCGTCGTTGCCCCAGCACCACACGGCGCCGGCGTCGGTGATCACACAGGTCGACGCGACGCCCGCGGCCACCTGGCGCACACCGGCGAGCTGGGCCACGGTCACCGCCGTCGTCGACATGACACGCGTACCGTCGCCGAGCTCGCCGCTGCCGTTCATGCCCCAGCACTTGACGTGCTGGTCGGTGGTCACCGCGCAGGCATGGCCGCCGCCGACCGAGAGCTGGAGGGCTGCGACATCAGGGACCTTCGCCATCGGCTGGTGCGGGTCCGGCGCGCAGTAGACGTCGCCGCCGGCGTAGCGCGCGCAGATCCCGTCGCCGCCGAGCTCGATCTGCGCGACGTCCCCGGCGGGCAGCGCCAGGCTCGCCGGCGTCCGCGTGCCGGCGCCCCAGCACCACACGCTGCCGTCGGTCTTGAGCGCGCAGGTCGTGCGAGCCCCGGCGCGGAGCGCGGCGATGCAGGCCGCGCCCGTCGTGCACTGGTTCGACAGCGACCCGGAGGCGTCGGCGTAGCGATGCCCGCTCGGACAGGTCGAGTCCAGCAGGCTGCAGCGGTGGTTCGCCTCGCACGTCCCCTGCGCTCCCGACGCCGATACACAGCTGGCGTCGTCGGTGCAGACGAAGTCGGCGTGCAGCGGAGCGCAGCTCGCGAGGCCCGCGAGCGACACGAGCGCCACGGCCGCTCGCCTCACCACCCACCTCCCCACGACACGACGACGCCGTCGCCGGTGCGGCGCAGCCAGACCGTGCGGTCCGCCGCGGCGCTCGATCGCCGGTGCAGCGCGTAGCGCGCGATCGCGCCCACCGCCAGCGCGCCGCCGCCGACCAGGCACCAGGCGCCGATCTGGCGATCGCGCGATGCGCTGTCGGTCAGCCGCTCGGCATCCCCGAGGACGGGGCCCTGGTTCGCGCGGGCGAGGTTTTTGTCGGACAGGATCAGGTACGTCGTTCCGACGCCCAGGCCGAGCACGCCGGCGCCGGCGAGCACGCCGCCGGTGACATCGGCATACCAGGGCTCGACCTGCGGCGCCGGGGACGGCGTCTCGCGGTTCGGTCCCGCGCTCGATGACGCGGTCGTCGAGCCCAGGCTCGGCGGTGGGTTCACCGGCCGCGGGTTGGCCGGCGGGTTAGCCGGTGGCGGGTTCACCGGCCGCGGGTTCGCCGGGTTCGGCTCGGCCGGCGCGAGCGGACAGCGCTCGAGGTTGGCCCGCGCCCGCGACGCCTCGTCATCGGGTGGCCGCGTGGCGAGGAATGCCTGGTACAGCGCGATCGCGCGCACGCAGTCGCCCTGCTTGCGATAGGCCTGCGCCAGCGCGTACAGGAAGTCGGGGTGGGCATCGAGTCGCTGACCGCGCTCGAAGACGTCGATCGCCTCGGCGTAGTCGCCGGCGGCGTAGGCGGCCGCCCCGCGGTCGAAGTACGGGCGCGCCGACTCGCTCATCGGGCGCACAGCCTTCGCTGGATCCGCCTGCGCAGCACCGGCGAGCCCCAGCATCACGATCGCGGCGAGCCCGACTCTCATGGGGACCTGGTCGACCGCGGCGCCACCTCGTCGAGCGTGGCGTCATCGAGCGGACGATGCGCACGCCCGTCCGGCGCCGGCTCGGACGCGGCTTGCGGGCGCGCGGCGCGCGGGTGCAACCGCTTGGGCCTTCGCGACGGGTGCGACGGCGCGCGATCCGGATCGGCCGCCTCGTCGGACGTGCTGGTCACCGGCGCCGCGGCGGACGGCCGGGCGCTCGGTTCGACTTGGGGCGGCGTGACAGGCGCCGTCGCGGGCTCGGTCGCGGCGGCCGCGGCAGGCGTCGCTGTGGGGTCGGTGGCCGGGGGCGCGGCAGGCGCCGAGGCCGGAGCAGCGGCCGGATCGATCACCGGTGCCGCGGCGGATGCGACCGGTGCCGGTGCCGGATCGATCACCGGCGCGGTGCGGGCGGCAGGTGCCGGTACCGGGTCGGCGGCCATCCGCGACGTCGCCGCGGGGGCAGCGGCCGGGACCGCGTCCATCGGCTGGGTCCACCACAGCGCTCCGAGAGCGCCGAGCCCGACGAAGACAGCCGCTCCCGTGGCGATCATCACATAGCGCGCGACCCGCGACCTCTCGCGGCGCGGCACCGACGCCGGATCGGATCGGGTCGGCTCTTCGATCGATGGAGGCGGCGATATCGCCGGCGATACCGCCGGCGGCGCAGCGACCGACGCCTCCGCCGGCGCGGACGGTGCCGCGGGCGGTGACGAGCTCCGCCGGTGCGTCCCGGTCGGCGCCAGGGCGCTCGCCTCATCGGTCGGCTCCTGCGGCGATGGCTCGCGCGGCCGCCCCGACGTCGTGGTCGTGATGATGTGCTGCTCGAGCGTCAGCCCGGCGCGCTCGGCGCTCCGCCACTGCAGGAGCTCGTGGTTGAACAGGGTCTCCATCAGCCGCGATAGCGACATCGCCGACAGGTCGAGCTGCTGCTTGACCGCAAACACCTCCAGCGCTTGCTGCAACGCCTGTGCCGATTCGTACCGCTGGTCAGGCACCGCAGCCAGCGCCTGGAGCACGATCGCCTCGAGCTCCCGCGGATAGGACTTGTCGCGTAGCCGCGGCCGCGGAATCACCGCCTCCGAGACCACGCGGATCAGCTCGTACTCGTTGTCGGCGGTGAACAGGCGCTGGCCCAGGGTCAGCTCGTAGAGCAGCACGCCGAGCGAGAACACGTCGCTGCGCCGATCCAGCGGCTCGCAGCGGCACTGCTCCGGAGATGCGTAGGGCAACTTGCCCTTGAACAGCCCGAACCGCGTGCGGCTCAGGTTGTTGACCGCCTTGGCGATCCCGAAATCGATCAGCTTGACGTTGCCGTCGTAGGTCACGATCACGTTGTTGGGGGCGACGTCGCGATGCACGATGTCGAGCGGCTGCCCGTCGCTGGCGCAGCGCTCGTGCGCGTAGTGCAGCCCCGCCGCGACCGCCGCGGTGATCGCGATCGCGTTCCCGAGCGGCAACCGCGCCGCGCGATCGGTCATGCGGCGCACCACGGTGTCGACGTCCTGGCCGTGCAGGTGCTCCATGACGTAGAACACCTGGCCGTCGGCCATGTCGACATCGAACACCTGGACGATGTTGGTGTGGTGCAGCGTCGCCGCGATCCGCGCCTCGTCGAGGAACATCCGGACGAACTCGGCGTCGCTCGCGAGCTCGGGCAGGATCCGCTTGATCACGAGCAGGCGCTGGAACCCGCCGAGCCCGTCGGCGCGGGCCAGGAACACCTCGGCCATGCCGCCCTTGGCGAGCTGCCCGAGCAGCCGGTACTTGTTCAGCATCCGCAGCGCGGGCTCGTCGAGCGCGGGCGCTCGATAACTGTTCGGCAACATGGGATTCCGGGACAGCGCTGCCTGCGGGAAGGATCCACCTCGCTCCGGTTTGGGTCAACGGGGGGATTCCCGCGGCCGTGATATTTTCACGCTGCCGTGCCCAGCCCACCGAGCGGAATCAACACGACGCTGCTTCCCGGCGACGCGAGAGAGCTCCGCTTCCACCGCTTCGTCCTGCGCGTCATCGATGGCCCCGACAAGGGGCGCGAGTGCGTGTCGTCGGGAGCCGAGCTGGCGGTCGGCTCGGCCGCGAGCAACGACCTCGTGCTCACCGATCCGACGGTGTCGCGCCATCACTTCGTGCTCCAGGTCGGGCCCGACGGCGTGGTCCTGCGCGACCTCGACAGCACCAACGGCACCACGCTCGCGGGCTACCGGGTCGGCTCGGCGCACCTCAAGCCCGGCGCGATCCTCGGGCTCGGCCTGACCACGCTGCGCCTCGACCAGCTCGCCGAGCAGGTCCGCGAGCCGCTCGCCGCGTTCGATCAGTTCGGCCGGGCGATCGGGCGCAGCGTCAGCATGCGGCGGCTGTTCGCCGTGTTGCAGCGGATCGCGGCGGCGGATTCGACGGTGCTGATCGAGGGCGAGACCGGCACCGGCAAGGGCATCATCGCCGGGGCGATCCACGGCGCCGGCCCGCGGGCCGCCGGCCCGTTCGTCGTGGTCGACTGCGCGTCGATCCCGCCGTCGCTGATCGAGGCCGAGCTGTTCGGTCACACCCGCGGCGCGTTCACCGGCGCCGGCAGCGCCCGCGCGGGCGCCTTCGAATCCGCGGCCGGCGGCACGATGTTCCTCGACGAGATCGGCGAGTTGCCGCTCGACATGCAGCCCAAGCTGTTGCGCGCGCTCGAGGAGCGCATCATCAAGCGGGTCGGCAGCGTCGACCCGATCCAGCTCGACGTCCGGGTGATCGCGGCGACCAACCGCAACCTGCGCCAGGCGGTCAACCGCGGCACGTTCCGCGCCGACCTGTACTTCCGGCTCAACATCGTGCGGATCGAGGTGCCACCGCTGCGCGACCGCCGCGAGGACATCGCGCTGCTCGCCGCCAGCTTCTACGAGCAGTTCGTCGGGCAACCCGGTGCGGTCCCGCCGCCGACGCTCGTCGACCACCTGACCCGGCTCGACTGGCCGGGCAACGTCCGCGAGCTGCGCAACGCGGTCGCGGCGACGCCGCCGACTCCGAGGCGGCCGCCGGGGCGGGCTATCAGTTCGACGAGGCGCTGTCGTTCCGCGTCGCCAAGGAACGCGTGATGTCGCACTGGGAGCGCTGGTTCGTCGCCGAGCTGGTCCGCCGCCACGGCGGCAACCTGTCGCGCGCCGCCCGCGCCGCCCGCATGGACCGCACCCACCTGCGCGAGCTGGTCCTGCGCTATCACCCGAAGTGACCGCCGGCCGCATCCGCCGCCGTGCGGCGACGCGCATCCGGTGATGTGGCTCCAGCGCTGTCGTGATCCGCCCCGCGGCTGCGCGCCGACGAGACACTGCCGCACACCGCGGCGGCCGCCGCGAGGACTCGTGCGAGAGAAATTGCGAAAGCTGTGCGTGTTCTTGTCGGGCCGTGATGGCCGGCGCGCGGCGGACTGCCATGCTGCAGCAGCCTCGAGCCCTGGGCCCTGTTCCGCATAGTACACCAGCACTCCGGAGGATCACATGCGCAGTACCGCTCGCCTCGCCTCCCTCGCGATCGTCGCCACGTCGCTCCCGCTGGCCGCCTCGGCCGGCGTCCGCGTGCTCGACGATCACCGCGACCCGCACCGCACGCTGTTCCCCAGCGACCGCTTCGCGGTGATCGACTTCACCCAGAACACGTTCCAGCGCGTGCACCTGCCGAAGCCGGACTGCCAGGCGCAGCCGGTCACCTGCGAGGACATCGACGTCCTGTACACGCTGGACGGCTTCAATCCGCAGCCGCTGCTGACGATCCCGTTCAGCGGCGCGATCGACGTCGCGAGCGTCACCAGCGACACCGTGTTCCTGGTCAGCCTGGGCAGCACGCTCGGCGGCGGCTCGTTCGGCAGGAAGGTCGGCATCGATCAGATCGTCTGGGACCGGGCGACGCATACCCTGCGCGCCCAGTCCGACGAGCTGCTCGCGCCGCACACCCGCTACGCCCTGATCGTGACCGACGGCGTGCGCGACGATCGCGGCCATCGCATCGTCGGTGGCGACCTCGACGGCGAGGCGCGGGAGGCGCTCGAGGCGACGCGCGG
>VBLP01000721.1 GCA_005887925.1 Deltaproteobacteria bacterium
TCGTTCCATTCGCTGTACTCGTCGCTGAAGTAGCGGCCGGGCCGCAGGCTCTGGTTGCCGTTGCGGTTCCACGACAACGGATAGGCGTGGACGCCGAAGTAGTACGCCAGGTCCGCCCGGTTCTGGCTCTCGAAGAACTTGCCGTCGACCAGGGTGAACGTGGAGCGGCCCGGGCCGATCAGGCCGATCACCGCGAGGTCGAGCGGGTAGAGCGGCGCGATCTCGAGCTTGGTCTCCTCGGTCACCGCGGCCTCGTCGAGCGCGATCGTGATCGTGCCGGACTCGAAGTGGTACGGGCCGTACACGGTCGGCGCGCGCCACCAGTCGGCCTCGCTGTAGTCGGCCAGGCGCGAGCTCAGGAGCTCGAGCACCGCCTTGACGTCGCTCGACGTGCCCCGGATCGGCGCGGCCTTGAGCGGCGCGCCCGGCGTGACGGTGACGCGGTAGTGGCCGCCCGTCGAGTACACGTCCTTGACCGTCAGGATCCAGATCTCGAGCTGGTAGCCCTCGGCGAGCTCGGCGAGCTTGCAGTGCACCGTGCCGTCGGCGTTGAACGTCAGCGTGACCAGCCGCTTGTCGTGATCGATCCGGCACGCGCGCGCAGCGCCCTCGTGCGCGGCGAACGTCGGATCGCCCTCCTTGTCGCGTGCGAACTTCTTGAGCGCCGCGATCCGCGCACGGGCGACGTCGTCGAGCGACGGCGTCGCGCTGCCCGAGCCGGCCTTGGGCGCGGCGGCCGAGCCGGTCGACGGGTAGCCCGGCGGATCGCCCCACGCACCGCCCGCGACCGCGCCGAGCGCCCCGGCCAGCGCACCGGCGAGCACGACGGCTCGCGATACGCGCCGCCGGATCACCGTCGCCCCTTCCGCGCCTTCCGCCGGGGCGCCGGCGCCGGCGCGAGGATCGCCGCGAGCTCGCCCGCCAGCGCCTTCGCGCGCGCCCGCGCCTCCGGACCGACCGGCGCCGCGAACCTGGCCTTGCGATGGCGGGTCCCGCGCTGCGTGCGCGTGATCCGGTCGATGTGGCCGCGCAGGAAGCTCACCGTCGGCGGCACCGGGCCGAGGTCGTAGTCGGTCGGCGCGCTGCCGAGGTGGTCGCGGCGCCACCACTCCTGCGCCGCCGGGTCGCGCCAGATCAGGTAGCCGTCCGGGAGCACCTGCGCCGGGCCGGTGACGTTGCCGCGGTGCGACCACGGGCCGGCGCCGCCGTCGTAGAACGCCGGCGTGCAGAAGTCCGACACCGGGATGCCGTCGATCGCGTAGGCCCAGCGCGAGCCCTGGCAGGGATCGCAGACCTCGACGAGGATGTCGACGGTCCGGCCGTCTCCCCGGGGCGACGGGCCGCGGCGCGTCAGCTGCCCCGTCGGATCGGCGAGCATCTCGAGGCACTCGTGGCTGGCGACCAGCGGCCATGCGCCGTGCGCGCCGACCAGCGCGTAGGGCTGGCCGTTCTTGTCGGCGTGGACGCCGAGCGCGCTCGAGTCGAGGTGATCGACGATGATGAGCCGCACGTAGTCCGCCGGCACGCTGTTCCAGTCGGCGAACGGGCTCACCGTCGCGTCGATCTGCCACAGCGGCCCGAAGTGCTCGCGGACCTGGCGCTGCAGCGCCGCGGCCACGCGCGTCAGCATCGCCGCGTCGATCGACACCTGGTACGGCACGAGGGCGATGTGCGTCGGCATGTCCGAGCCGTGACCAGGCCGCACCGAGCCACCGCTCGGCCGATGGTAGGCCAGGACGCTTCGATGCCGGCGCCACCGGCGCGCCAAAATCGCGGCGGCACCTACATCTGGGACTGGTCCGGCCGCCGGGGAACGGCCGGTCGGTCGATTTCAGCGCCGGCGGGTTTGTCCACACCGCGAACCCGGTCTACGCCTCCGACATGGACCTCAGCTACACCGCCGACGAACAGCGCTTCCGGGCCGAGGTTCGCGGCTTCCTCCAGACCAACCTCCCCCAGGACCTCCGCGACAAGGTGCTGGGCGGCAAGCACCTGGGGCGCGAGGACTTCGTGGGCTGGCATCGCATCCTCCATCAGCGCGGCTGGAGCACGCCCAACTGGCCCAAGGACTTCGGCGGGCCGGGGTGGAACGCCGTCGAGCAGCACATCTTCGACGAGGAGTGCGCCGACGCCGGCGCGCCGCCGCTCATGCCGTTCGGCATCCGCATGGTCGCGCCCGTGCTCATGGCATTCGGCAGCCGCGCGCAGCAGGACCGCTTCCTGCCGCGGATCCGCTCCGGCGAGCACTGGTGGTGCCAGGGCTACTCCGAGCCCGGCTCCGGCTCCGACCTCGCGTCGCTCAGAATGCGCGCCGAACGCCGCGACGACGTCTACGTCTGCAACGGCCAGAAGACCTGGACCACCGCCGCCCAGCACGCCGACTGGATCTTCTGCCTGGTGCGGACCGACCCCACGCGCCGCCAGCAGCAGGGCATCTCGTTCCTCTTGATCGACATGAAGTCGCCCGGCGTGACCGTGCGGCCGATCGTCACCCTCGACGGCGACGCCGAGGTCAACGAGGTGTGGTTCGAGGACGTCGAGGTCCCGGTCGACAACCGCGTCGGCGAGGAGAACCAGGGCTGGACCTACGCCAAGTACCTGCTGGGCCACGAGCGCACCGGCAACGCCGGCGTCGGGATGTGCAAGCGCTGGCTCAAGGCGGTCAAGCGGATCGCCGCCGAGCAGCGCGCGGGCGGCCGGCCGCTGATCGAGGACGCGCGGTTCCGCGATCGCATCGCCCAGGTCGAGATCGAGCTCATGGCCCTCGAGGTCACCCACATGCGCGTGCTCGCCATGGAGCTCAAGAAGCAGGCGCCCGGCCCCGAGGCCTCGATCCTCAAGGTCCAGGGCAGCGAGATCCAGCAGACCTTGACCGAGCTGATGATGCACGCGCTCGGCCCGCAGGCGCTGCCGTTCCAGCCCGCGGCGCTCGACGCCGGCTATACCGGCGCGCTGTCCGGCCCCGAGTGGGCCGTGCCGATCACCGGGCGCTACCTCAACCACCGCAAGGCCTCGATCTACGCCGGCTCCAACGAGATCCAGCGCAACATCATCGCCAAGCACATGCTCGGGCTGTGAGGACGCCATGAACTTCGACTTCAGCGAGGAACAGAACCAGCTGCGCGAGGCGCTTGTCCGCCTGCTCGACCGCGGCTACGAGTTCGCCCGGCGCAAGCAGATCGTCGCGTCCGACGCCGGCTGGAGCCGCGATATCTGGCGGCAGCTCGCCGAGCTCGGCGCGCTGGCGATCCGCCTGCCCGAGGCGCACGGCGGTGCCGCCGGCACCGCGATCGACACCCTCGTCGTCATGGAGGCGCTCGGCCGCCGGATCGTCGTCGAGCCGTACGTCCCCGCGATCATCCTCGGCGCGGGCCTGGTCAGCCGCGCCGGCTCGGACGCCCAGCGCACCCGGCTGCTGCCGCGGGTCGCCAGCGGCGAGCAGCTGCTCGCGCTCGCCCACGACGAGGCCGACACCCGCTACGAGCTCGCCCGCATCGCCACCCGGGCACGCCCCGACGGCACCGGCTACGTCCTCGACGGCCAGAAGACTGTCGTCCTGGGCGGTGGCGCCGCCGACACCCTGATCGTCTCGGCCCGCACCGCGGGCGAGCCCGGCGAGCCGATCGGCGTGTCGCTGTTCCTGGTCGACACCCACGCCGCCGGCGTCCGCCGCCACAGCTACGCCACCCACGACGACCACCGCGCCGCCGACGTCACCCTCACCGGGGTCAAGGTCGCCGGCGACGCCCTCCTCGGCCCCGCCGGCGGCGGCCTGCCGCTCGTCGAGCACGCCATCGAGCAGGGCATCGCCGCCGTGTGCGCCGAGGCCCTCGGCGTCATGGCCATCCTCGTCGACCTCACCGCGAGCTACGTCAAGACCCGCAAGCAGTTCGGCGTGCCGATCGGCCAGTTCCAGGTGCTGCAGCACCGCCTCGCCGACATGCTGATGCGCGTCGAGCAGGCCCGCTCGATGACCTACCTCGCCGCCACCACCGTCGACTCCTCCGACGCCGCCCTCCGCCGCCGGATCACGGCGGCCGCCAAGGCCATGGTCGGCCAGGCCGCGCGGTTCGTCGGCCAGCAGGCGATCCAGCTGCACGGCGGCATCGGCGTCACCGACGAGGCCCCCGTCAGCCACTACTTCAAGCGCCTCACCCTCATCGGCATGACCTTCGGCGACGCCGACCATCACCTCGCCCGCTACTCCGACCTCATGGCGCGCGGCCCCACCCCCGCCCCCCGCGCATGACCGGCGCTCCCGACATCCGCGCCGTGCTGGTCGACTTCGGCGGCGTCATCCTGTCGAGCCCGATCGACAGCTTCCGCGACTACGAGCGCACCGCGCAGCTCCCCACCGGCTTCCTCCAGCGCCTCAACATGCTCGACCCCGACACCAACGCCTGGGCGTGCATGGAGCGCGGCGAGCTCGACGAGCCCAGCTTCTGCACCCGGCTCGAGGCCGAGGCCAGCGCCCTCGGCCACACCATCGACGCACGCATCGTCCTGTCCCGCCTCAGCGGCGACCTCCGCCCCGACATGGTCACCGTCATCCGCGCCCTGCGCAGCCGCTACCTCGTCGCCTGCCTCACCAACAACATGCCGATCTGCCACGGCTCCGCCATGGCGCGCTCCCCCGATCTCGCCGCCCAGATCGCCGAGGTCATGACGCTGTTCGCCCACGTCGTCGAGTCCTGCAAGATCGGCGCGCGCAAGCCCGAGCCCCGGTTCTACGCCCGCGCCTGCGAGATCATCGGCATCGCCCCCGAGCACTGCGTCTTCCTCGACGACCTCGGCATCAACCTCAAGCCCGCCCGCGCGATGGGCATGACCACGATCAAGGTCTCCGACCCCGTCCAGGCCATCACCGACCTCGAGGCCATCCTCGGCCACCCCATCCGCTGACGGTGCCCGAAGCTGGAAAGACGTCGGCGCTCCCGACATCAGGTACAGTGGAGGCGTAGATGAGCCACGACTTCCCCGTGCTGATGGAACACCTCGCCAAGAAGACCGGCGAAGTGGAGCTCGATGTTCCGGCACCGCAGAGCTCGGGAGAGGGAGCCGCGGCGGCCCGGTTCGCACGGGCACAGCAAGCAGCGATCCGCAGGGGCGACCGCGTCGCGCACCTGTACGAGCTGGTCGACGGACGACGTGCAAGTAACGGCGCAGCAGCAGGTCGTGCCAGCCTGACGACGGAGATCACCGAGAACGAGGGCAGAGCGCTGATCATTGCCGGTGCGAGCTGGGTTGGACCCGCGGAGTACCGGCCCGTGCCCAGGCCCCATATCGAGCGCATCCGGATCCGAGGCTTCCGCTGCATCCAGGAGATCGAGTTTCCACTCACGCCACTCCATGCGCTGATCGGTCCGAACGACAGCGGCAAGAGCACGATCCTTGAAGCCTTGATGGGCGCCCCGAGAAGCAATGCTGGAGCTCCAAGCGAGATGACAACGTTCTCGAACAAGCGTGCGCTGACGTGCGGGCCACCCGGGGTCTTCGAGCACGGGGCACAGGTAGAGCCCAACCAGGCGATACGGGACAACCTGGCCTCATCACCAAGTCCGGCAATGCTTGCACTCGCAAGTCCAGTGCGAATGGTGCGACTGGACCCCGATGCGATGCGACAGCCGACAAGTCTGATTGCCCAGGGCAACCCGCTCGAGTACGGCCCAAGAGGTCATGGCCTCGCCGCCGTGTATGACGCTTTCCTGTCGCGCCGGCTCGATGTGTTCCTGGAGATCAGCAAGCGGTTCACCGAGCTGTTTCCTACCGCGCGGTCGATCCAGCTCACCAACCACTCCGAGAGCACGAAGGTGCTCGGCGTCGAGCTAAAGGATGGTCGCAGCGTCGACGCTTTCCGGCTCAGCGAGGGCATGCTGTACTGGCTCGCCTTCGCTGCACTGCCGTACCTGAACCCGGCGCCTCTCATCCTTGTCGAGGAACCAGAGAACGGTCTCCATCCGTCGCGGATCGCAGACGTCATGCGGGTGCTTCGCGATATCTCGAACATCTCGCAGATCATCATCGCGACGCACAGCCCGCTCGTCGTCAACGAGCTGCAGCCCGACGAGGTCACGATCATCACGCGCACACCGGAGCGCGGGACGATCGCGACGCCGCTATCGCAAACGAAGAACTTCGAGCAGCGCTCCAAGGTCTATGCGCTGGGCGAGCTCTGGCTCAACTACGCCGACGGCGATCTCGAGAGCGAGCTCGTCGCCGATTCCACGATTCCGTCTACCGCGGGGTAACTGTGCCAGCGAGGGTGTGGATCGTCGGCGAGGGAAACAACGAGCTTGGTGCGGGTGACGGCCATGGCAAGCGCCACCGCGGCGTGCTCGAAGCCTTGCTCGCTCGCATGTGCGACCGCGGATGGGGATGCTCCGGCAAGCTGCCGTGGAACGCGATCCGGAAATTCCGCGCGGGGGCAGCCCGCCTCGCAGACCCTGGCCATGGCGACTACCTCAACGTGCTCGGCCTGGTGCTGGCGGCGCATGAAGATGCGGCCGATGCCGTCGCGTTTGCTCGCGATGTGGACAGCGACCCTGACCGCGAGGAAGCAGTTACCGCAGCGCTTGCATGGATTCGCGATCACAGCGGCTGGCTGGTCGAGGTGATCGGCGGCGTTGCGAAGCCCGCCCTGGAAGGATGGATCCTCGCACTGCGAGCCGTCCCGGGGACCGATGCGATGTCACGGTCTCGCACCAAGGCGCATCTTGCAGAGCACCAGATCGCCTTCAAGTCGACCGCGCACTATACCGAGATCGTCGAGCAGGCCGAACTCGGCGTGGCGCCGCACTTCGGCTTGCCACCGGGTGCCGAATCGCTGCGCGCCTGGCTCTCGACGGCGCACGAGGTACGCCGGGGTCATTGCCCAGGCCAAAAGGCCGTCGAGACAGCCGTCCCAGCCGCGCGCGTGGTCGTCGCGCATCGCGGGCGTGGCGATCCGCTCGTGCAGCACGGTGACCTCGGTGCGTTCGCCCAGCGGCGCGAACTGCACGGTGACCCGCGATTGCGGCTCGTCGCCGATCTGCCACGAGTAGACCAGCCTGTGCGGCGGATCGATCGACTCGAACGCGCCGGTGATCCACACGACCCGGCCATCGGGGAGCTGGTTGCCGAGCCGGTAGGCGCCGCCGATCCGCAGGTCGACCTCGGCGGCGATGCAGCGCACGTCGCGCGGGCCCCACCACACCCGCAGCAGCGCCGGCTGGGTCCAGGCCGCGAACAACCGCGCCGGCGGCGCTGCGATCACGCGCCGGACGGTCAGGGTCAGCTCGTCCGTCATGGCTCATTCTCCGCGAACTCGGCGAGCGCGGCGAGCGTTTCATCCCAGAACGCGCGGTAGTGCTCGAGCCAGCTCACCGCGTCGCGCAGGTGTTCGCCGTCGAGGGCACAGGTGTGGACCCGGCCCTCGATCGTGCGCACCACCAGTCCGGCCCGCTCGAGCACGCGGATGTGCTTGGACACCGCCGGGAGCGACATGTCGAACGGCTCGGCGAGCTGGGTGATCGTGGCAGGTGAGCGGGCGAGCCGCGCGACCAGCCGGCGCCGGGTCCGGTCGGCGAGCGCCCCGAACAGATCATCGAGCCGATCGTCGCGCGCCGCGCTTGACTTCACGACGACAATCATTAAACCATTTGGTTTACAAACGCAAGCACCGAAGGAATCGACCATGATCCATCAGGAAGTCACCCTCCCCGCCTCCCCCGACCGCGTCTATGCCGTGCTCACCGACGGCAAGCTGTTCACCGAGGCCACCGGCGGCCGCGCCGCCGAGATCGGCCGCGACGAGGGCTCGGTGTTCTCGCTGTTCGGCGGGGCGATCCAGGGCCGCGCCGTCGAGCTCGTCCCCGGCAAGCGCATCGTCCAGGCCTGGCGGCCCAAGCCGTGGCCGGACGGCCTGTACTCGCTGGTCCGGTTCACTCTCAGCAAGGACGGCAGCGGCACCCGGCTCGAGCTCGATCACACCGGCTACCCCGAGGACCAGCACGATCACCTGTCCGCCGGCTGGCCGGCGAACTACTTCGAGCCGCTCGCGAAGTACCTCGCGTAGCCCGGTCGGCGTCCGCGGGTCCGATGCGTCACGCCGGTGTCCGGAACGACAGCCACGACCGGATCGTCTCGTAGACGGTCGGTGCGCCGAGCAGGCCGACGTGACCGGTCCCCAGGGCGAGCCAGCAATGCGCCTCGGGGAATGCGAGCGTCAGCTCCGGACGCTCGTGCACGCCGAATGCGCTGGCCACCCGGACCAGGCCATCACCCGGCAGGCGATACCCGGCGGCGGTCACGAGGGCGCCCGCGATCGCGTAGCACGCGACATCGCGGGGTAGGTCGAGCGGGCTGCGGGTGTCGCGGCGATGCGCGAACCGGTCGAGACCCTGCCAGTGCTCATCGAGCACGTTGCCGAACCGCAGGTCGGTGATCCCCGCGCTCCGGACCCGGCCGACCCGGCCGAGCGGCGCGGTGTAGCGGTGGAGCCCGAGCAGGAGGTCGATGCCCTGACCGCCGCGTTCGAGCGGCGCACCATGGTGCGGCGAGCCGAGCGTGATCAGCGCGCCCAGCCGCCGGCGCCAGGCATGACCTGCCTGCTCTGCCGCATGACACGCACTGCGCGCCACCAGCCCGCCCATGCTGTGGCCGA
>VBLP01000722.1:0-4552 GCA_005887925.1 Deltaproteobacteria bacterium
TGGCCGAAGTCCTGGATCGAGATGTCGGTCGCGAAGTTGCCGATCCGCACGCCGGCGTCCATCCGCAGGAACGGCGCCTCGTCGCACACCAGGGTCTCGATGTGGTCCGGATCCTGGCAACACCTGGTCCGGTCATCGAAGTTGAAGAGATCGGGACAGGTGCTCAGATTGGGGACGTCCGCCTGGGTGCAGTGCGGCGCGCACGCCAGCCAGCGGCCGAGCACGGCCTCGACGGTGGAGATGTCCATCACGCTGATCGAGCCGGAGTCGTAGCGCAGCTCCGCGTTGGCGTTGGCGATGAACAGCGTCTGCTCGTCCGGCGTCGCCGCGAGCCCGGTCGGGAAGAACAGCTGACCCTGCGGCGCGCGGACGTCCTCGGCCGACGCCGTACAACCGGCGATCGCGCCGCACACCAGCGCGCCCGCCGCGATGCCGCCCACGCCACACAGAGCCGATCGGAACGCGCACCACGGCGCTGCAGTCCTCATGGGATGTGGCTTCGACCACCGTGGACCGATGGGGGTTGCCTGCACGACATCATTGATCTCGGTCACTTCCGTCACTTCTTTCCAGGGGTCTCGGCGAGCGCGGCGAGCGCGGCCGCGACCCGCGCGATCGGGACCCGGAATGGCGAGCACGACACGTAGTTCAAACCGGCGCGGTGACAGAACACCACCGAGGTCGGGTCGCCACCGTGCTCGCCGCAGATCCCGACCTTGAGATCGGGTTTGACGCTGCGGCCGCCGCGCACCGCGAGCTCGATCAGCGCCCCGACACCCTCGGGATCGAGCACCGCGAACGGATCGGTCGCGAGCACGCCGGCGTCGAGGTAGGCCGGCAGGAACCGGCCGGCGTCGTCGCGCGACAGCCCGTAGGTGGTCTGGGTCAGGTCGTTGGTGCCGAACGAGAAGAACTCGGCATGCGCGGCGATCTGGTCGGCGACCACGCAGGCGCGCGGAAGCTCGATCATCGTGCCGATCGTGTAGGCGATCTTCGCACCGCCGAGCGCGCTGTCGACCACCCGCGCGACCAGCTCGCGCAGCCGGCGCAGCTCCTCGGGCACCATCACCAGCGGGATCATGATCTCGGGGTGCACCGCGACGCCGGCGGCGTGGACCTCGGCGGCGGCCTCGGCGATCGCGCGGGCCGGGATCTCGTAGATCTCGGGGAACGTGATCGCGAGCCGGCAGCCGCGGTGGCCGAGCATCGGGTTGGTCTCGGTGAGCTCGGCGACCTTGGCCGCGACCGCGGCGGCGGGCTTGCCGAGCGCGGCGGCGACCTCCTCGATCTCACCGGCGCCGTGCGGCAGGAACTCGTGCAGCGGCGGATCGAGCAGCCGGATCGTCACCGGCAGGCCGTCCATCACGCGGAACAGCTCGGCGAAGTCGCCGCGCTGCATCGGCAGGATCTTGGCCAGCGCGGCGCGCCGGCCGGCCTCGTCGCCGGCGAGGATCATCTCGCGGACCGCGAGGATGCGCTCGGGCTGGAAGAACATGTGCTCGGTGCGGCACAGCCCGATGCCCTCGGCGCCGAAGCTGCGCGCGGTGCGCGCGTCGGTCGGCGTGTCCGCGTTGGTGCGGACCTGGAGCTTCCGGAACGAGTCGACCCACTGCATCAGCGTGCCGAGCTCGTTGCCGAGCTCGGCCGGGACCAGCGGCGCCGAGCCGAGGAACACCTCGCCGGACGAGCCGTCGAGCGTCAGCGTGTCGCCCTCCTTGATCCGGCGCTCCTGGCCGCCGCCGACAAAGGCGGCGGTGCGCCGGGCGGCGTCGACCCGCAGCGAGGTGCACGACGTCACGCAGCACTTGCCCATGCCGCGCGCGACCACGGCCGCGTGGCTCGTCATGCCGCCCCGCGAGGTCAGGATCCCCGATGCCGCCTTCATGCCGTGGATGTCCTCGGGCGAGGTGTCGGTGCGGACCAGCAGCACGGTCTCGCCGCGCTCCGCCCACTCCTTGGCCGCGTTGGCGGTGAACACGATCTTGCCGATCGCGGCGCCGGGCGACGCCGGCAGGCCCTTGGCGATCGCCGGCGGGCGGGCCCTGGGATCGATCGTCGGGTGGAGGACCTCGTCGAGCTTGGCCGGATCGATCCGCAGCACGGCCTCGCGCGGCGTCAGCTTGTTCTCGCCGACCATGTCGACCGCGACCTTGACCATCGCCTTGCCGGTGCGCTTGCCGCTGCGGGTCTGCAGCATGAACAGCTCGCCGGCCTGGATCGTGAACTCGAGGTCCTGCATGTCGCGGAAGTGATCCTCGAGCAGCCGGGCGACCCGGACCAGCTCGGCGTGCGCCTTCGGCAGCTTCTTCGCGAGCTCGCTGATCGGCTCGGGCGTGCGGATGCCGGCGACCACGTCCTCGCCCTGCGCGTTGGTCAGGAACTCGCCGTAGAGCTCGGCGGTCCCGGTCGCCGGGTTGCGGGTGAACGCGACGCCGGTCGCGCAGTCGTCGCCGAGGTTGCCGAACACCATGGCCTGGACGTTGACCGCGGTGCCCATCGTCGACGGGATGCCGTGGAGCTTCCGGTAGTAGTCGGCGCGCGGGTTGTTCCACGACGCGAACACTGCGCCGATCGCGCCCCACAGCTGGGTCGCGACGTCGTCGGGGAACGCCGTGCCGGTGAGCTTTGCGATCTCGGCCTTGAACCGCGCGACGGCCTCGCGCAGCGCGGCCTCGTCGAGGTCCTGGTCGCGCGACGCGCCGTGCGCGCGCTTGATGTCGTCGAGGATGCGGTCGAACGGCAGCTCGTCGTGCTCGCTGGGCGCGGCGACGCCCATCACGACCTCGCCGTACATCGCGACGAACCGGCGGTAGCAGTCTCACGCGAACCGCGCGTTGCCCGAGCGCTGGGCGAGCGCGGCGACCGTGGTGTCGTTGAGCCCGAGGTTCAAGATCGTGTCCATCATGCCGGGCATCGACGCCGGGGCCCCCGAGCGCACGCTGACCAGCAGCGGCTCGCGCGCGTCGCCGAACCGGGTCCGGGTCAGCTCCTCGATCCGGCGCAGCGCGTCGCGGACCTCGGCGTCGAGGCCGTCGGGCCAGGACGATGTGGCGCCGCCCGCGCCGTGCGCCTCGTGCGCCCCGTGCGCCATGACGTGGCGGCACACCTCGGTCGTGATCGTGAAGCCGGGCGGCACCGGCAGGCCGAGCGACGCCATCTCGGCGAGGTTGGCGCCCTTGCCGCCGAGCAGCGCCTTGTCACCGGCGCGGCCCTCGGCCGAGCCGCCGCCGAATTGCCGGACGTGCTTCACGCGGCACCTCCGAGCTGGCGGAAGTCTGCGATCCGCGCGAACAGCTCGTAGATCCGCGACAGCAGCGATAGCCGGTTTTCACGCAACACGGGATCGGGATCCATCACCATGACACCTCCGCGGTCGAAGAACGCCGCCACGTCCGGGCCCAGCTCGGAGAGCACCGCGAAGCTGTCGCGGTACTGATGATGATCGAGCGCGCGCGACAGGCGGTCCCGCCGGTCGGTGAACGCGCCCCACAGCCGGGCCTCGGCGCCGTCGTGGCTCACGAACAGCGCCGGCTTGACCTCGCCCGTGATCAGGTGCTGCTTGGCGCGCGCGTCGTCGAGGATGTTGGCGATCCGCTTGAACACCTCGCGCGCCGCGGCGGGCACCACGGCGACCGCGCGGGCCCGGATCCGCGCATCGCACGGATCGTCGGCGGTCACGCCGAGCACGACGTCGACGTCCTGCGCGGCGAGGCCATCGTCGACCAGCAGCCCGCGCAGCCGGGTGCGGAAGAACTCGCGCAGCGGCTCGCGCGCGGCGGCGGTGTCGAGCGTGTCGCCGTAGGCCCGGCTCGCGAGGTCGATCAGCGCGTCGGTCCCGAGCGGCCAGCCGGTGCCGGCGGCGTGGCGCGGGCCGCCCGGGCCGCGGTCGATCAGGATCGCCAGCACGCCGATCGCGGCGCGGCGCAGCCCGAACGGATCGGCCGATCCCGATGGCGCCTGGCCCGCCGCGAAGCAGCCGACCAGCGTGTCGATCCGGTCGGCGATCGCGACCAGCGCGCCCTCGACGGTCGACGGCAGCGCGCCGCCCTGGCCCCTGGGGAAGTAATGCTCCTCGATCGCGACCGCGACCCCGTCGGGCAAGCCGGCGAGCCGCGCGTAGTGCTTGCCCATCACGCCCTGCAGCTCGGGGAACTCGCCGACCACGTTGGAGGCCAGGTCGGCCTTGCACACGTGCGCCGCGCGCGCCGCGACGTCCTTGTTGCAGGCGACGCGCTCGGCGAGCTCCCGGGTGATCGCCTCGATCCGGGCGAGCTTGGCGCCGACGGTCTTGGCCCGCTCGCCGAGCTTGGCCTGGAACACGACCCGCGCGAGCTTCTCGTTCCACTGCTCGAACGACTTCTTCCTGTCCTCGGCGAAGAAGAACGTGGCATCGGCCAGCCGCGACGCGATCACGTACTCGTTGCCGCGCTGGACGACTGCGGGGTCCACGACCACGGTCGCCATCACGGTCGCGAACCGGTTCGCGAGCCGGCCGGTGCCGTCCTCCATCGCGAAGTAGCGCTGGTGGGTGCGCATCTCGGTGACGATCAGC
>VBLP01000722.1:4638-5497 GCA_005887925.1 Deltaproteobacteria bacterium
CGCGCTCGAGCCGGACCAGCTCGGCGGACACCAGGTCGCGCCGGACCAGCGGATCGACGACCACGTGGGCGGCGCGCAGCGCGTCGACGTAGTCATCCGCGCTCGCGATCTCGATCGGCCGGTTGGCCAGGAAGCGATGGCCGCGGCTGTGCCGGCCGCCGGTGATGCCGGCCCAGCGCAGCGGCACGACCTCGCCGCCGAGCAGCGCGACCAGCCACTGCACCGGCCGGACGAACGCGGCCTCGCCCCAGCCCCAGCGCTGCGACTTCGGCCACGCGATCGAGCGCGCGACGTCGGTCAAGAGCTCGGAGAGCAGGCCGCGCGTGGCCAGGCCCACGACGCTGCGGGTCGCGACGACGTAGAGGCCCTTCTTGCCGGCGACCTCGCGCTTGACCAGCGCCGACGGCTCGACCCCGTTCTTGGCCGCGAAGCCCTGCCCGGCCCTGGTCAGCGAGCCATCGGCAGCGAACGCGGCGCTGGCCGGCGGGCCGACGATCTCGTCGTGTAGATCGGGCTGGCGATCCGCGAGCTGCTTGACGATCACCGCGAGCCGGCGCGGCGTGCCGAGCACGCGGACCCCGGCGGGGTGCGTGATCCGCGCCGCCGCGAGCCGCGACTCGACCAGCCCCGGGAGCTCCACCAGCGCCCGCGCCAGCATCTTGGCCGGGATCTCCTCGCAGCCGATCTCGAACAGCAAATCAGCCGGCATGGGCGATGTCCTCGGCGTGGGGCGCCACGGCGCGGGCCGCGGCCAGCGCCGCCGCGTTGACCCCGTCCGCCTCGGCGTCCCGGTACGCGGCGACCGCGGCGCCCTGCAGCGCGGGCGGCAGCAGCGGGAACTGCAGCCCCGCGCGCGCGC
>VBLP01000192.1:0-8034 GCA_005887925.1 Deltaproteobacteria bacterium
CCTGTCGGAGTACGAGACCCTGATCGCGCGGCCCGACTGGCGGCGCGAGAACGACGCCGACCTCTACGGCGCGCTCGCCAACGGCACGCTGCCGTCGATCGGCAACCTCAACTCCGAGTTCATGCAGCCCGATCCGAGCGCGGTGGTCGTCGCGTACTTCCAGTCGGCGGTGACCATCGAGTACCTCGTCCAGACCTACGGCTTCCCCAAGATCGTCGAGGCGCTCAAGCTGTTCGGCAAGGGCAAGGAGAGCCCCGAGGTGCTGCAGACCATCACCGGCAAGACCATGGCGCAGCTCGACGCCGACTTCCGCAAGTACCTCGACATCCGGCTCAAGCCGTACGCCGGCACGTTCAAGCTGCCGACCCGCGGGTTCGACGACATGACCAAGCTCGAGATCGCCGCCGACGCCGCGCCCAGGGACGCCGGGGCCCGCGCCCGCGTCGCACTCGGCTACTACTACGCCGGCGACGCCGACAAGGCCACCGCCGCCGCCGCCGCGGCGCTCGCGCTCGACCCCAGGCAGCCGATCGCCCGCTACATCCAGGCCGAGATCGTGCTGCACCAGGGCGACCAGGCCAAGGCCAAGGCGCTCTACCAGGGCCTGATCGCCGACGGCCACGACAGCTTCGACCTGCGCTCGCGGCTGGCCCAGATCGCCGAGAGCGAGGGCAAGGCCGCCGACGTCGAGCGCGAGCTGTGCACCGCCAAGAAGCTCGACCCCGAGCGCAGCTTCCCCTACCAGCAGCTCGCGCAGCGCTACGAGAAGGCCGGCCAGATGGCCAAGGCGCTGGTCGAGCTCGAGCACTTCGCGTTCCTCGAGCAGATGGACCTCGCGCCGCTCAAGAAGCTCGTCGTCGAGTACGGCAAGCTCGGCAACTGGCCCAAGGTCCGCACCTACGGCGAGATGGCGACCTTCATCAATCCCTCCGATCCCGACATCCTGTCCGGCCTCGCCCGCGCCTACCTCGAGCTGCGCCAGCCGGCCAGGGCGCTGTTCACGTTCGACACCATGCTGCTCACCACGCCTCCGCCGCGCCGCCCCGCCATCGTCCACCTCGGCCGCGCCCGCGCGCTGATGGCGCTGGGCAAGACGGCCGATGCCCGCGCCGCGCTCGCCCAGGCGATGCGGACCGAGCCCGAGAACGCCGAGGCGATCGAGCTCAAGGCCAAGCTCAAGTAGCGTCTCCCGACCGTCTCCTTCCGGGTGTCACGCGTCGCCTCGCAGGAGACACCACGCGCCCCGCCCGCCCGCCGATTCGCGGGGATGGCCGCCTCGCGCGCCGGCATGTCCGGTGCAGCTGGTGGCGTCGGGGGCGATGACCTACGAATTCTCGACCGGCGATCGCGCACGCGCACCTCGCGCGTTCGACCCGATCACCGAGGGAGCCGTCTACCGCCTGCGGCCGGCCGTGGCGCAGGAGATCTGGGACGGCGCCTGCCGCGAGGCAACGCGTGGCGACGGGCGACGCGACGAGTGGCAAGCGCGGCAACGCTTCCACGCCGTCGCGGCACGCGTCATGGCCCGCGGCGGCTGGCTGCGCCCCGCCGCCCGCCCCGCCCCCGGCCCCGATCTCGACCGCGCGTACCGCCCGTGGGGCGAGCGCGCGCGGGGCACCGGGCGGATCCGCGTCGTCGCCGAGGCACTGCACCGCTCCGAGCCCACCGCGCCAGCATCTCCTGCGCTCGATCCGGGGACGCCGCGATCCGCCGCGCCTGCCCCTCCGGCCCGGGCCGGCCAACCGGATCGAGCGCAGACACTTGTCGCCACCGGCACGGCGCACCCGCACCTCATCGCCTACGAACGCTAGGAGTCTGTGGGGCAGCGCCCAGGAGAACGCGTACACGCGGGTTCGCCGGGGCTGCTGCGCGGATGGGCGTCGGGGCCGCGCCCGCCGAAGAACCACCGCCTCCTGCGCGGACCCCGCGAGGTATGTGAGGAGCAAGGCCGGCCAATCCAAATCACGGTCGCGGTCGCCGACCCCATCCGCTCGCGGTCGCCCCGGCGACCCCGCGTTGACGTCTCGCGAGCGCCTCGACGCAGCATCGACGGTCGATTCCGGATGCAACGACGGCTCTCTGACCGGCGAATCCACTCCGGCCAAGTAGCGCCTACGTGGGCGCACAACATCGCCGCCCTTGCGAGTCGTAACGCGCTGCCGCAGTCGACAGTCCGATCGAGAGCACGTGTCTGCCCCCGGTGCCCGGCTCGGATCAGTCCGGCCAGATACGCCCACGTGGGCGCACGACATCGCCGCCCTTGCGAGTCGCAATGCGCCGCCGCCATCGAAGCGATCCAGAGCACGTATCTGCACCCTCCGGCTTGGAGCCACTGTGGCCAAGTGCCGCCCCCGGGTGTTTCGATCACTTGCGGGGCACAGTGTCAGGAGGTCTGGAATCATCAAATCAAAAAAAAATCGAAAGGCGACATAGGTGCAAGCAAAGGGGCTGTGAGCAGGCCGTCGAAGCAGCTTTCGTCGGCTGCCACGGGCTGGTCACAGGCCGGCGCCGCGTTCTCCCGTGACCTTTCTGGTTCTGGCCGGCGATCAGCACGCTCCTCCCGACCGTCGCGGCGCGACCACGAACCGGCCAGGTTTGGGTCCGCACCCCGCAGGTAGCCCCCTGACCAGCGCTACGCTGCTGATTCCAGCATACTCGGGCGTCCCTATGTCAGGAGGTCTGGATTCCGATCGTGTCAGCGCGCAGCTCACGCGGCCTCGCTTCCCCGCTCAATCCTGGCGCTCGAGTCCACGCTGCCCTGTCACCATGCTTTGATTGCCTCTTGAAGAAGATTATCCAAATGTGGCAATTATTGGCAATAATGTCAAATTCGCTTGACGCCTGTGACAATCGCCATTGAGCTCGGGTTGCAAGCTGCGCATTGATCTTCTCCAGAACGCGCTGGCTTGCGTTGTGCGTGCGAAATCGTGCACACCCTCGTTTTTTCTGACGAAGGCCGCGAATCGTCGTGCAGAGCGCAAACCGTGACGTCGAACACTCGCGTGCTAGAAGCAGTGCGCAATCACGAGCAGGAGACTGGCGATGCTGTGCGAAGGAAGCAAAGAAGCGGCAGTGGGAATGGAACAGGTGCTCGCATGGGCGTCGGACGTTCCACGGGAAACACCGCGAGACTGGCGAACCGTGGACCGCGCGCTGCGGGCGATCCGGCGTAGCCGCTCCGCGCTCGATGCCGAGGAGATGCACTGGTTGCGCGAGGCCGAGACACTGCAGATCTGGCGGCCCCTTGGCATGGTGTCCGCGCTGGACTATCTCGAGCGCGCGCTGGATTATGCGCCGCGCACCGCCCAGGATCGGCTGCGGGTAGCGCGTGCGCTCGGCAGCTTGCCTCAGCTCACCGCGGCGCTTGCCGGGGATGATCTGGCGTTCTCCGCCGTGCGCGAGCTGACCCGGGTGGCAACGCCTGCGACCGAAGCAGCCTGGATCGCAGCGGCGGTCGGCAAGAACCTTCGCCAGATCGAAGAGCTCGTCGCTGGCCATCGCACTGGCGACCGCCCCGACGATCCACCGGACCCTCAGGCGCGCACGCACGTGGTCCGGTTCGAGCTCGCGGCCGAGACCTTCGCGCTGCTTCGCCAGGCGCGCATGGTGCTCGACAACGAGCACGGTACGAACCTGCCCGACGATGCGTTCGTCGCCACGCTGTGTCACGCGGTGCTCGACCGAGCGCCCGCGACCGAGCCGACCGGCCGCGCGAAGTTCCAGATCGCCCTGACCGTGTGCCAGCGCTGCCGGCAGGGCTGGCAAGAAGGCGCCGGCGCGCAGATCCCGATCGAGCCTGCAGCGGTCGACCGCGCGATGTGCGACGCACAACACATCGGGTCGATCGATGGTCCGGCGCCCGAGCGCGCCTATCAGGACATCCCCCCGAGCGTCGCGCGCTTCGTGTGGCGCCGCGACGGCGGCCGTTGCCGCGTCGATGGCTGTCGCTCCGCACGAGGGCTCGAGTTGCACCACATCATCCATCGCGCCGACGGCGGCGGTCACGACGCGTTGAACCTCATCTTGTGCTGTAGCCGTTGTCATCAGTCCCACCACGCAGGCCTCTTGACGATCTCCGGTACGGCCGAGCAGCTCGTGATCCGCCGACCCGGGCAAGCAGCCGCGGGCGCGGCGGATCCCTCGCTTCCAATCAGCATCGCGGTGGTCAAAGCGGACGTATCCGATGCGTCGATCGCGAACACGGCGACGCACGCGAACGCGGCAGACGCGGTGGCGTCGATTTCACATGCTCGCGCCCACGTGGGTGCGATCGATCCGACAATTCCGATCGAGAGCACATCCGAAGGGCGACCGGCCGTGTCGCCGATTCCACGCGACGTGCGCTCGCGCGTCGACGCCAGCAAGACGCGGCGAGGGTCCGCCAACGTCGAGACCGAGGGGAGCGTAGCATCGATCGCAGATGCGCCCGCCCATGTGGGCGTGACCAGGAGGCTCGACGCCGCGATCCTTTGCACGCAAGCGAAGGCGGCGCTCGCCGGGCTCGGCTGGAAGCCCGCGCTCGCAAGAGCTGCGGTCGAGGCGGCGGTGGCGCAAAGCCGCGCGATGACCCTCGAGCAGCTGATCTTCGAGTCGCTGCGGCGGTGTCCGGTGCCAAAGGCCTAGCGCGGCACAACGCGGGCGAGCCGGCACCAGCCGGAGGCAGACACGCTTCGATGAAGCGCCGCGGCGGCCGGTCCGCAGCACGACACCAGCGGCCGCCGCCTGTCTTCAGTGGTCGGCGAGCGCCTGGTCGATCACGGTCCGGAACATCTGGACCGACACGTTGCCGGTGACGCGCCGGCCGTTGATCACGAAGGTCGGGGTCGCGCTGATGTCGAGGGCGGCGGCGGCGGCCTTGTCGGCCTCGAGCTGCGCGGCGTAGGTGTGCTGCTCGAGCGCGGTGCGGAACGCGGCGACGTCGAGGCCGGCGCGCGCGGCGAGCGCGACCAGCGCGTCCTGCGATACGTCCTCCTGGTGGGCGAGGATGAGGTCGTGCAGCTCCCAGAACTTGCCCTGGGCGTCGGCGGCGAGCACGGCCTCGGCCGGCAGCACCGCGGTCTTGTGCACGGGCAGCTGCTTGACCACCAGGCGCAGCTTGCCGGGATACTCCTCCATCAGCTGATCGAGCGTGCCGAGCGCGTTGCCGCAGTGCGGGCAGCGCAGATCGGTGAACACGGCGATGGTGACGGGGGCGTCGGCGGAACCGCGCGCCGGGCCGCGATGCAGGCCGATGCGATCGATCGTCGCGCGATCGACGGTCGGATGATCGTCGGGCGGGGGCGCGATGATCGCGCCGGGCGGCAGGGCCTGGCCCTGGGGCAGTGCAGGCGGAGCCGGCGCGGCGATCGCCGGCGCGGGCCGGGCCGCGATGACCGGTGCGTGGACGGCGGCCGGAGCGCTGGGAGCAGCGGTGACCGCGGGAGCGGCCTGGGGTTTGCGGATGACGTAGGCGGTGGTGCCGGCGGCGACGAGCACCGCGGCGGCGACAGCGAGCTTGAGCATGGTTCCTCCGTGCGACTGGGTGGCAGCATCGGCACGGGACGGAGCGAAGGCGGGCAACGCGGCGAGCACCAGCGCGACGAGGTTGCGCGACACGCGCCCGCCACGCAGCGAGCGCTCGACGAGATCGGTGACGCCGTCGGCGAGGTACTGCCGGCCGCGGGCGAGGCGCTGCAGCGCCGCCGCCTCGGTGATCCCGAGCGCGACCGCGACGTCGCGCACCGAGCGCTGATCGCGGTAGTACAGCACGAGCACGTCGCGGTAGGTGTCGGGCACGCGCATCAGCGCGTCGCGCACCACCCGCTCGGACTCGGCCTCGGCGGTCTCGTCGAACGGATTGGCGCCCTCGAACACCAGCGCGTGATCGAGCGGTGCCTCGCGCTGGTTGCGCCGCCGCGCCTTGCGCGCGAGGTTGCGGGCGATGCCGCACAGCCACGAGCGCAGCCGGCTTGGCTCGCGCAGCTGGCCGAGCTGCCGCCATGCCGCGATGAACGTGTCCTGCGCGACGTCCTCGCTGAGCGCGCGATCGCCGGTGCGGCTGTACGACACCGCACAGACGACACCCTGGTAGCGCTCGATCAGCGCGCCGAACGCATCGCGCTCGCCGCGCCTGGACGCTTCCAGTAGCTCCGCATCGCTTCGTCCCATGTCGCAGACCCGTGCCCCGGCCGGCCCAGGACATGACAGAAAATCGCTATCCCCGCGGGGACGCTGCGATTGTGACACGCCGCGCGGCCCGGGTGATACGTGCCGAGATGGCCGAGGGGCTCAGCGCTCAGAACAGCGGCAGGTCGGTCAGCGCGCCCTGGCAGTAGTCGACGACGACGTGGGCCTCGGCGCACACGATGCTGCCGGTGCACTCGGCGGCCAGGCACCTGACGGGGAACATGCACGTGGCGGGCGCGATGCACTGCACGTTCGACGTGCAGCTCGTCGCCGTGCCGGTGCACGTGCCGATCCCGCAGTTCACGTCGGTCGTGCAGAAGGCGTTGGTGTCGGCGCAGTGCGCGAAGCAGTTCGCCGCGCTGAAGCAGCTGCCCTGGGTGCCGGCGCAGGTCCCCGGCAAGCACGTGTTCGACGTGCAGGTGGGGTTGCCGGTGCAGGTCTCGCCGATGCCGTGCAGCGGCGTGCAGTTGTGGGTGCCCACGGTGTCGCAGAACAGGTCCTTCGCGCACTGCACCGTCGACGTGCACGGACCGTTCGCGCCGACCAGCGGGTGACAGGTGCCGGTGCCGCAGTAGAAGCCGCTCGCGCAGCCCTGGATGCCGCACGGCATGCCGTCGGTCGGCAGCGCGGCGCACATCCGGCTCGCGCTGCAGAAGCTGTCCTTGATGCACTCGTACCCGAAGTCGCAGGCACCGGCGTTGGCGACGACGCCGACCCAGGCGCTCTGCATGCAGGCCGCCGTCCATGGCTTGGCCTGGGCGATGTCGACGCAGCTGTCCTCGGGCGCCAGGAACGCGTCGAGGCAGTCGTTCATGAGCTTGGAGTCGAACCGGACCCGCTTGTTCTTGACCGAGAAGTCGATCGTCGCGAGCTGGCGCTCGCAGATCGCGTGGACGTCGCTGTGGCACTGATCGATCGTCCGCGGATCGCTGACCCCCAGGAACCTCTCGATCTCGCCCTCGGAACAGCACTTGTACATGTTGAAGCAGGCCACCGTGGCCACCTCGTCGCAGACGTTGTCCTGCGTCGTGCTGATGTCGGGACGACCGCCACCGCACGCGGTGACGACGACCGCTGCCCACGTGATCGCAGTTCGCATTGGCACCCTCCGATCGCGGAGCGTAACGCGACCGGGGGCCCGCTTCGCGGCGCAGCGGCGGTGAGTTGCACGTGAACGTGCGCATGGCCGGGTGGTGTTGCGCCCCGAGCGACAGACTTCCGCTCTCGCTGGATCCCGTGGAGTCGTTTGTCGCACAGCGACGCCACCCCCGGGGCGCGCCGGTCGCCGCCGGCCGCGTGGTTCGTGCGTGGTAGCCTGAAGTCATGCGCCGGTGGTGGCAGCTGCGGTGAGCCGTGCAGAATGCCCCGGCGCGGCCGGCCGGGTTCCTGCGAATCGCTGTCGACCGCCGCGCCGGCTCGTGGATCTCGGAAGGAACCGCATGGGTCCCACCCGGCTCGCGCTCGCCATCGTCCTGGGCACGCTCGCGTTCTCGTCCTCGCTCTCGTCCGCCGCGGCGCAGCGCGTCGAGCTGGCCGGCCGGGTCACCGCGTCGCGCACGGTGCTGGCGCAGCGCCGGGTCGGCGAACCGCGCTACATCGCGATCTCGGACCTGTTCTACCGCGACCGCACGGCCTACCTCGAGGTGCTCGACCTCGCGACCCGGACGGTGATCCAGATCCGGGCCAAGCGCTCGTTGCTCGAGCGCCGGTTCGGCGTGCCGGTGGGCGCGGCCGTCGCGATCCCGCAGGGCGAGATCGTCCTGTACCGCGACGGCGTCGTCGGGGTCGCGCTGACCGACGCCGCGGTCGGCACGCTGCACCGCACCTGGTACGCCGAGCTCGACGCGCGCACCGGCAAGCTGTTGCGCA
>VBLP01000192.1:8102-23152 GCA_005887925.1 Deltaproteobacteria bacterium
TGGTGCTGCGCCGGCTCGATCTCGGCTCGCTCGAGGGCCAGGACGAGCAGCGCGTGGTGCTCGCCGCCCGCGCGGGCCGGCGCGACCACGAGCACGCCGTGCGGGTCCACGCCGCGGCCGACTTCTCGCGGTTCGCCATCGTCGAGTACGTCGAGGACGGTGTCGGCATGGCGCCCGGCCAGGTCCACATCGTCGATCCGGCGGCCGGCACGTCGTTCGCGGTCCCGGCGCCGCCGGCGGCCTACGGCGTCGCGTTCTCGCCCGACGGGCGCCACATCTACCTCGGCAGCGCGCAGCGCGGGACGATCTCGCGCATCGACGTCGCCGCCGGGCGCATCGACAGGCAGGTCGCCGGACCGCGCTTCCTGCACCACCTCGTGATCTCGGCGAGCGGCAGCCGGCTGTTCGCGCTCTCGTCGTCGTCGAGCTACGCGGTCTACGATCTGCCGGATCTCCGCGCGCGCAGCGATGCCGCGCACCCCGCCGGCGTGGCGCCCGCGATGGTCGAGCTGCACGGCCACGGCGTCGCCTCGCTCGACGGCGCGTTCTTCGTCGCACCCGACGCCGAGGATCCGCGCCGGCCGCCGACCGATCGCACCTACGTCATCGCCCGCCTGGTCGACTGAGCTGCGAGGATCGCCGAGCGCTGCGACGTTCTCGCAGGCGCTCCACCGCCGGCTTCCCCGCTCGACCATGGCCGGTGACACTTGCAAGGCGGCGCAGGCGGCCGATGTCAGCGGTGATGGGTGCCATCAACCCGATCACGCTGGCCCGGCCGAGCCCGGACGAGGAGCCGCTGCAGGACCGGCTGAACGAGGCGCTGGTCCGCGAGCTCGTCATGACCGCCAAGGGCGGCGCGATCGGCCTGCTCGGGGTGACGGTGGTGTTCTGGATGCTCGTCGGACGCTGGACCGGCGGCCTGGTCGCCGCGCTGCTGATCGGGCTGGCCGTGGTCAGCGCGATTCGCCTCGGTGGCTCGATCTGGCTCGACCGCGGCGCGGTCCGCCGGTTCCCGCACATGCGGGTATTCCACTGGCTCGCGGTGGTCTGCGTGCTCAGCGGCCTCAGCCTCGGTTCGATCATCGTCGCGTCATGTCCTCACCTGCCGCTCGACGCCGAGCTGATGCTGCTCGTGGTGATGATCGGCATCAACTCCACCGCGATGGTGATCTTCGGCGCGAGCCCGCTGCTCTACCTCTGCTACGTGAGCCCGAGCTTCGCCGGGTGGTGGATCATCGCGATCGCGCATCCGATCCCCGGCTTCGAGCATGCGTTCCAGGCCGCGCTCGCGATCTACACCATCGCGATGCTCGCCACGATCCGCAGCGTGCACCGGGCGCTGCGCAACAAGATCGTGCTGCGGCTGCAGCTCACGGCCAGCCTCGACGAGCTGCGCGACACCCAGTCCAGGCTGGTCGATGCGTCGCGCCAGGCCGGGCGCTCCGACGTCGCGACCGCGGTGCTGCACAACCTCGGCAACGTGCTCAACAGCGTGAACGTGTCGGCCACGCTGGCCAACGATCTCGTGTCCCGGCTCAAGACCGACGGTCTGGCCAAGGTCGCCGCGCTGCTCGCCGCGCAGGGCGACCTCGGCGCGTTCTTCCGCGACGACCCGCGCGGCCGCAAGCTGCCCGCGTACTTCGCGCAGCTCCAGGCCGCGCTCGAGCGCGACAAGGCCGCCGCCGCCGGCGAGCTGCAGGCGCTGATGCGGAACATCGATCACATCAAGATCATCGTCGCGTCGCAGCAGTCGCACGTCCGGCCGGGCGGCGCGATCGAGACCTTCGAGGTCCACGAGCTGCTCGACGACGCGCTCAAGTTCAGCACCGCGGCGTGCGAGCAGCACGCGATCGAGATCGTGCGCGACTTCGGCGCCCTGCCGCGCGCCACGCTCGATCGCCACAAGTCGCTGCAGATCGTGGTGAACCTCCTGGCCAACGCGCGCGACGCCGTGCTCGACAACCCCGGCTCGCGCCGGATCGCCATCCACGCGCGCCGCACCGAGCCCGGCAGCCTCGAGATCATCGTCGAGGACAACGGCTGCGGCATCGATCCCGACAACCTCGAGCGGATCTTCCGGCTCGGCTTCACCACCAAGGCGACCGGCCACGGCCTCGGCCTGCACTACAGCGCCTGCGCGGCGACCGAGCTGCGCGGCAAGCTGACCGCGCGCTCGCCGGGCGTCGGCCGGGGCGCCGCATTCTCGCTCGTGCTGCCGATCGACGTGGGCTAGTCACACCTCGCTACATTACAATCGCGCGCCATGAGCCAGCTGCGCGAGCTGTCGTCCGACCTGCTGTCCGGCGCGATCACGATCGAGAGCGCGCATCCGATGTCGCCGCGGTTCATCGCCGAGCTCGTCGCGCCGCGCGCCTACTTCGTGTCGAGCTTCGCCAACGTCGCGGCGTTCGAGACCGACGATGGCCTCGTCTTGATCGACACCGGCAGCTTCCTGCTCGCCGAGCGGACGCGGGTCGCGCTGCGCGGCGTGGCGACCGCGCCCGCCCACACCGCGATCTGGACCCACGGCCACGTCGACCACTGCTTCGGGGTCGAGCTCTACGAGCGCGAGGCCGGCCGGGCGCTGCGCGTGATCGCGCACGAGGACGTCGCGCGCCGGTTCGCGCGCTATCGCCTGACCCGCGGCTGGAACGAGGCGATCAACGCGCGGCAGTTCCGGACCGCGGTCAAGTTCCCGTCGGAGTTCCGCGCTCCCGACGAGACGTTCCGCGACCGGCGCACGCTCGACGTCGGCGGCCGGCGCTTCGAGCTCCACCACGCGCTCGGCGAGACCGACGACCACACCTGGGTCTGGGTGCCCGACGCCGGGGTGGTGTGCACCGGCGACCTGTTCATCTGGGCGTCGCCCAACTGCGGCAATCCCCAGAAGGTGCAGCGCTATCCGCGCGAGTGGGCGGCCGCGCTGCGCGCGATCGACGCGCTCGGCGCCGAGGTCTTGTGCCCGGGCCACGGCGTGCCGATCTGGGGCGCCGCGAACGTGCACCGCGCGCTCGACGACACCGCGAGCTACCTCGAGGCGCTGGTCGACCAGGTGCTCGCGCTGATGAACCGCGGCGCGCTGCTCGACGAGATCGTCGCGACGGTGACGCCGCCGGCCGCGCTCGCCGCCCGGCCGTACCTGTCGCCGGTCTACGACGAGCCCGAGTTCATCGTGCGCAACCTCTACCGGCTGTACGGCGGCTGGTGGGACGGCAACCCCGCGCACCTCAAGCCCGCGCCGGCCGCCGCGATCGCGCGGGAGCTCGCCGACCTCGCCGGTGGCGCCGGCGCGCTGGCCCGTCGCGCCGAGGCCACGGCCGACGCGCGCCTGGCCTGCGAGCTGATCGAGCTGGCCCACCTCGCCGCGCCCGACGACCCTGCGATCACCGCGCTGCGCGGCAAGATCTACGCGGCGCGCGCGGCGTCCGAGCGCTCGGTGATGGCGCGCGGCGTGTTCGCGTCGGTCGCGGCCGGGCCGGCCGGGTCGCGCTGAGACGCCCCGCGCAGCGCCCGGCGGATCACTTCGCGCCCGGGACCCGCGGCAGGATCCGGCACACCGTGCCGGGCTGGAGATCGGCCGGCGGGTTCACCAGCTCGGCGTCGGCGATGATCATCTGGGCGACGGCGTCGAGCTCGGGCGAGACGTGGCCGACCACGGCGGTGAGCAGCCCCGGCCGGCGGTCGACGCTGACGTCGACGGTGTCGCCCGGCTTGACCGCGCCGATCCTGTCGGCGGGGATGGCGAACTTGACGTACACGCCGCCCGAGATCACGCGGATCACCGGGCGGCCCTCCTCGACGCGCGCGCCGTCCTCGAGGTAGACCAGCGCGACGTTGCCGGCGATCTGAGCGGTCAGCGTCATCTCGGCGAGGTGGGCCTGGAGCTGCGCGATGTGGGTCGCGCGCTCGTCGGCGGTGGCGTGCGCGACGGCGATCGCGGCGCTGGCCTTGGCGACGGCCTGGTGCGCGGACGCGAGGTCGGCGGGCGATCCCACGTTCGCGGCCACGGCCTTCTTCTCGCGCTCGAGCACGACCTCGGCGCCGCGCCTGTCGACCTGGGCCTGGAGGATCGCGGCCTGCGCGGTGCGCAGCTGGGCGCGGGCGGCGTCGAGCTCCTGGCGGAGCTGGCGATCGTCGAGCCGGGCGACGACCTGGCCGGCGGTGACGGTCTCGCCGAGCTTGACCGCGAGGTGCGCGCTGGCGCTGGTGTACGGCGCCGTGATGTCAGCCTGCTGCTTGGGGGTCAGCGCGGCGAGGAACCCTGGCTTCTCGTCGCCGCGCTCGTCCGGCGCGGCCGGCCTGGCGGCGACGCTCTCGATCGGATCGGCCGGCTGGTCGGCGTCACCCGGCGACGACCTGCCACGCCTCGCTGTGCCGGCTCGGACTGGAGCTGGGCCGCCACCAGCCGGCTGTAGTGCTGGCCGCGCGACAGGAGCTCGCGGTGCGTGCCGGTCTCGACGATCTCTCCACCGTCCATGACCAGGATCAGATCGGCGTTGACGATCGTGCTGAGCCGGTGGGCGAGGACGATCCGGGTGCAGCGCAGCTCCTCGAGGTTGCGGATCACGCGGCGCTCGGTCTCGCTGTCGAGCGCGCTGGTCGCCTCGTCGAGGATCAGCAGCGCGGGCTTGTGGACCAGGGCGCGGGCGAGGGCGACGCGCTGGCGCTGGCCGCCCGACATCGAGGCGCCGCCGTCGGCGAGGACCGTGTCGTAGCCCATCGGCATCGCGCGGATGTCCTCGTCGACCACGGCGCGGCGCGGGGCGTCGACGATGTCATCGTGGCTCGCGCTCGGGTTGGTCAGCGAGATCGCCGTGCGGATCGAGCCGGCGAACAGCGACGGCGACTGGAACACCACGCCGATCTGGCGGCGGAGCGACCTGAGCTCGAGGCGCGCGAGGTCGTGGCCATCGAACAGCACGCGGCCCTCGGTCGGACGGTACAGCCCGGCGATCATGCGCGCGAGCGTCGACTTGCCGCAGCCCGAGCGGCCAACGATCGCCACCGTCGCGCCGGCGCGGATGTCGACCGACACGTCGCGCACCACGAACGGCAGGTTATCGCCGTAGCGGAACGACACGTCCTGCAGCGTGACCCGCCCGGTCAGCCGCGGCGCGCGCGCGATATCGCGGCCGCTCTGCTCGGGCGGGGTGCGCAGCACGTCGTCGATCCGGTCCATGTAGCCGCCGAGCAGCTGCAGCTGGAGCGCGCTCGAGATCATCGTGGACAGCGGGATGAGCAGGCCGACCGCGAGCGAGTTGATCGCCAGCATCTCGCCCAGCGAGAACGCGCCGTGCACCCAAGAGGCTGCCGACCGCGTCGACCAGCGCGCTGAGCCGGCCGCGCTCGAGCGCGACGTTGAGCTCGTCGACGTAGAGGTTCGACCAGCGCTCGACCGAGCGCGACTCCGACGCCGCCGCCTTGAGCGTCTCCATCCCGCGCAGCATCTCGACCAGGTACGACTGCGAGCGCGCCTGGGCCTCGAGCGAGCGCGCCATCATGTCGCGATAGCCGCGCCGCGCGAAGTAGAACACGCTGACCTGGACGACGCCGAGCGCGACGACGATCGCGCCCATCATCGGCGCGAGCGCCAGGATCAGCGCGGCGTAGCCGACGACGAGCAGGCCGTCGAGCATCGCCGACAGCGTGTTGCTGGTCAGCAGCTCGCGCACCGTCGCATTGTTGTTGACCCGCATCAGCAGGTCGCCGGCCGACCGGCGCTGGAAGAAATCGAACGGCAGCCGCGACAGATACTCGACGAACCCCAGCGAGCGCACCAGGGTGGTGATCATCTGGAACACCAGCAGCCCACCGAGCCCGACCGCCACCACGAGCAAGAGGTTGTTGTCGCCGCGCGGCACCACGCGGTCGACGATCACCGCGGTCACCAGCGGTAGCGCGAGCGCGAACACGCGCAGCAGCACCGACGTCACCACGATGCGCGACAGGATGTGGCGCTGGCCGGCGAGCTGCCGGAGGTACCAGCCGAACCGCCCGCGCCCCCGCCGCTTGGGCTCGAACTCGTCGTTGGGCTCGAACACCAGGGCCACGCCGGTGAACGACTCGCGGAACTTGCCCAGCGGCTCGACCCGCGCCCCCATCCCCGGATCGACCAGGTGCACGCCCTTCTTCGACAGCCGCTCGAACACGACGAAGTGCGTGAACTCCCAGTGCAGGATCGTCCCGGGCGGCAGGTACTGCAGGTGATCGATGTCGAGCGTCAACCCGCGGCTGCGCAGCCCGTACCACTCCGCCGCGCGCACGATCGCCGCCGCGTCGACCCCGTCGCGCGCGCTGCCGCCCGCCGCCTCGCGGACCTCGTCGAGGCCGACGTCGCGGCCGAGGTGGCCGAGCACCATCGCCAGGCACGCGGCGCCGCAGTCGGTGACCTCGAGCTGCTGGACGAACGGCACCTTCTTGCCGCGCCGGTGGCGCGCGAGCTTCTCGAGCGACGGAAACAGCTCCGCGGCGGCCGGCTCGGCCGGGCCTGGCTCGGGGGACTCGGGTTCGGCCATCCGCCCCCATTATTCACCACCACCCCGCGATTCACCACGACCTCGCGCCGGGCCGGGCCTCCGCGGCAGGTCGCGGCAGATCTCGTGCCTCACCGAGGGAACGGCAGACCACTGCTCGTCGACATGTCACATCCTCCGAGCCATGACCGGGCCGGGGTGCGGGGCGTCAGTCGGCTGGCTTCTCGACGCCCCGGGCGATCGCGGCGGTGTCGAGCGTGATCGAGACGGCCGGGCCGGTGTCGGCGAGGATCGCGCGCGCGATCGCCTCGGTCGCCGGGGCGAGCACGGTGAAGTGATCGGCGCCGGCGATCGCGGCGAACTTGACCGCCGGCGAGGCGTAGTGCTCGAGCACCCGGAAGGCGTCGACATTGCCGCTGTGCTCGCCCTCGATCACGAGGGTCGGCGTGACGATCGAGCCGACCCAGTAGGCCGGGATGCGGGCGGCGTACTCGACGGCGGGCTTGCCGTCGGGGAGGCAGCCGCCGTGGCCGTAGACCCGCGGATCGGCGACCGGGCCGAACGAGAACACGGCGCGGAAGCGATCGGTGCTGGCCGCGGCGAGGAGCGCCAGGGTGCCGCCGGTCGAGTGGCCGCCGAGGTAGATCCGCGCCGGGTCGACGTCGGGGCGCTTCGCGAGGTGATCGGCGGCGGCCAGGATGTCGTCGACCTCGCCGAGGAAGCACTCGGGCCTGCCGGGGTTGCCGCTTGCGCCGCGCAGCGCCGGATGCATGACGACGAGGCCGGCGCGCCGCAGCGAGGCCACGGTCTGGTCGTTGCTCCGCGGCGCGGGCTTCCAGAGGCCCGCGTCGATGCCCCACTCGAAGCCGCCGGTGATCCAGACGATCGCGGGCCGGCGCGCGCCGGGCTGCGGCGGGGTCTCGTAGGCGACGAGCTCGGCGGTGCCGCGGCGGTAGTGGGTCTTGATGAACACGTCGCGCGGCGGATCGGGCGGCGGGGTGCGGTCGGGCTTCATGAAGATCGTGGTCTTGAGCGCCGCGCGGGTCGCCACGAGCGGAAACCGGGGCGGCGGGCCGGCGGCGCCGGCGTCGAGGCGCACCTCGTCCCGCACGTACTTCGCGCGGGTCACGTCGGCGAACCACGCCGGGAACACGAGGTCGCGGACGGTCTGGACCACCAGGGCCCAGCCGGCCAGACCGCTCGCTCCGGCCAGGAAGTCCTGGGCGAATGGCGAGCGCGGGGCGGCATCCGCGATCGACGTGCCGAGCGCGATGCCCTTGCCGGCCTTGAGGTCCGCCGATGAGATGGCGAGCAGCCTGCGCACCACGTCGTCGGGGTTGGTCCAGATGGTGCGAAGCCCGAACACGAAGTGCACGGCGTCGCCCTCGCGGCGCAGGCCGAGGCCGATCTCGCTGAGCAGCGGGGTCAGGCGCGGCAGGTCGTCGAGGTTCGCGGGCAGCCACGGCATCTGCCAGTGCGCGCGATCGCGATCGAGAAGGCTGCCGCGACCGAACGCCGCGGCCGACCACGCGCCCTGGGCCAGCTCGCGGGCCAGCGGGCTCGGTGTGAGCGGTCGCGGCTTCGTCGGGGCGCGGTCGCCGATCCGCAGCTCGTTGCCGTCGACCCAGCCGTCGACCGGCGCGGCGCCGGCGAGGTGGACCCGGCAGGCACCGTCGTGGAGGGCCGCCCCGAGCCAGGCCAGCTCCCTCGCCTCGGGGCAGTGCTCGACGAGCGTGCGGACCGGCGCGGGATCGCGCAGCGGGATCCGGATCCCCGGATCGCCGGTGCCGCCGGCGACGACGTAGCTGATCGGCCCCGCCACATCTCGCCCGAGATCGGCGAGCGTGATGCCCCGCGTGAGCAGGTCCGGCGGCAGCTTCGACAGGACCGGCGTCAGATCGACCACACCGAAGCCGGCGGCGGAGGCGGACTCCGGGCGCGGCCGGGCCGGCGCACCGAGGGTCTCCACGACGCCGCGCGCGACGCCGCCGAGCGTGCCGCGCACGATCAGCGCGCCGCGCGCGACGGACGGCGATCTCGACGTCGCCGCGCGCACCCGTCCGCCGCAGCGCATCGAGCCCGCGACCGCCGAGCTGGGCGATCAGCGCGCGGCGCTGGGCGCAGACGTAGCGGCCGTCGACCGGCTTGGAGACCCAGGTGCCGGCGACGTCGCCGTCGGCGCCCTTGTGGCCGTCGACCGCGGCGAGGAAGCGATCGCGATCGCCGACCGGCAGCACGGCGATGAGCTGGTCGTCGCCGACCATGAACAGCGCCAGCCCCCGGTCGTGGCTCATCCCGAACCCGGCCAGCGTCGGGTGCATCGAGCCCGCGCCGACGAGCAGCGCGTGCAGCAGCTCGCCGTTCAGCGCCGCGAAGTCGGGCGACGAGCCGAGCAGCTCCTGCACCGCGACCGCCGCGCGCTCGATCAGCGCCACCCCGCGCGGCGACACGACCAGGCCGAACGTCGCGCCCGCGGGTGCCAGCGCCCACAGCGGCTCGCGGTCGTCGGGCGCCGGTGCCGCGGGGGACGCGGGCCGCGCCGGCGGGGCCGCCGGGGCCGCCGGGGCCGCGCGTACCGCCGGTGGCTTCGCCACCGGAGCCGTCCCCTGCCCACAACCGATCGCCGCTACCAGACCAGCCACCCAGAGTGCTCGCATCGGCCGTTTGTAGCGCAACCCAGGCCGCGAGACACCGGCCGCGCCGGGGTGGAATCTCAGGGATACCGGCTTCGGCGCAGCAGCAACGCACGCAGGCTCACGCGCGAGATGTCATTCATGTCCATGAGCTGCACGGTCGCACGGCCCTCCGGGGTCAACCCATGCAGCCTTCCATCCTGGTCCAAGGAGAGGTGCTCTGACCACGAATGACGGCGGGGATGAAACAAGGGCACGATGCGGCCGGTCTCGGCATCCAGCGACGCGATGTTGGGCCCCTTCTTCAAGTTACAGCGAATGCAGCACAGGCACAGGTTATCCAGATCATCTGTCCCGTGATGCTGTTTTCCGATGATGTGATCGACCTGATGGGGCAGGACCGACGCGTCTTGAGGGAGGTGGCAGTACTCGCAGACGCCGTGCGCGCGACGCTGGACGACGTCTCGGATCTCCCTCGAGATCTTCACGAAGCTGCGCGGACGGTGCGGAACGCCTCGGCCTGAAGCTTGAGGAGGCTCAGCATGTCGTTCAGCCGAACGATCTCGGTGTACTCCTGGGTCTCTTCCGGCGTGAGCTGGCCCTCCGTGCTCTTCCGCGCGAGCTCTTCGACGCGGGGCGACAGATCGTTGCCAACGGCAATCAGCGCCGCCTCGAGTTGCTCCAGAGTCCGCTTCTCCATGGTCAGGCCTTGGCCATCGCTCGATAACAGGATGGCATCTAGCCGCTGCTTCCACAAGACGAGCCGTGGTCGGCGGAAGCGCGGGTCAATGCAGCCCCGGGATCAGGCTCTCGAGCAGCGAGCGCGACTGCATGCGGACCTCGGCGAGGCCGATCATGCCGTCGTGGAGCTGGAAGGTCTCGCCGTCGGCCTCGAACGCCGGCGACGCGAGGCGGGCCTCGACGACGACGACGGTGCCGGTGAGCGGCAGGCTGTCGCCGAGCCGGTCGCCGAGGAAGCGGACGCGGGCCTCGGCGGCGCCGAGCACGTCGGAGATCGCGCGGACCTCGCTGTCGAGGTGCGCGCCGCGGTAGCCGGGGAAGGTCAGGCGCAGCGCCTGGTGCGCGCGCAGCCGCGGCCGCTCGCCGCCGGGCAGGAACGCGATCACCTTGAGGCCCTCGGCGGCCTGATCCTGGACGATCGACAGCACGACGGTGCCGGGCTCGACGCGCTGGCCGTCGCGGACGAGGACCTCCTTGACCACGCCGGCGTGCGGCGCGCGGATCGTGCGCGACTCGACGCCGAGCCGGGCGCTGTCGCGCTGCGAGCGGATCTGGCCGAGCGCCTGCTTGACCGCGGGATCGGCGGGCGACTGGAGGTACGCGACGAGCTTGCTCTCGAACTCGGTCTCGAGCGCCTTGAGCTGACCGACCTGCTCGAGGTCGTGCAGCCGGGCGAGCACCTGGCCGCGCTCGACCTTCTGGCCGCGCGCGGCGTCGAGCGAGGCGATCGTGCCCGCCTCGTGCGCGATCAGCTCGCTGCGGCCGGTGAACCGCACGACCGCGGCACCCTCGGCGTACTGGTGGACGTGGGCGAGCGCGGCGTAGATCAGCGCGGCGGACAGCGCGGCGAGCACCAGCCAGTACGCGGCGCGGATCCAGCCGGGATGGACGCGCACGACGTCGCCGCGCTGGCCGCGGCGCATCAGGTGCATGATCGCTTCCTGGCGGAAGATGTCGGACGGCGCCGAGGCCAGCGCCTCGAGCTTGTCGAGGTCGCCGCGGCTGAACGGCGGGCGGGTCTCGTCGCGCAGCGCGATCAGCAGGGCGTGGACGTGGCCGTCGGGGCCGGCGACCGGCTGAGCGGCGAGGCGCTCGCGGCCGGTGCCGCCGGGGTTGTCGATCGCGGCGCGATACAGCGCGTCATCGGCGGCGTGCGGCACGACGACGCCCGCGACGGCGCGCACGGCGAACCCGGCCAGGCCCGACGACACCGGCGCGTCGGCCGCGTCGGCGTCCGGCGCCTCGGCTCCCGACCATATCAGGCCTGACTCCTCGTCGCAGTACAGGCAGCGTGCGCGGTCGGCGCCGACCAGCTGGATCACCGCGGCGATCGCGGTGCGCGCCGCGGCGTCGGGCTCGGCCTGCGCGCCGATCACCTGGGCGTGCTCGGCGACCAGCGCGGCGAGCGCGGGATCGGGATCTCGCGGCGGCAGCGGCGGCAGCCGCGCGGCGGCCTGGGCGACCAGCTCGCCGACCCGCTTGGGGTCCATGCCGCGGACCAGCCGGTAGAACACCGGGATCTCGCGATCGTCGACCTCGGGGGTCTCGCCGGTGCGATCGGCGAGCAGGAACGTCACCGGGGCGACCGGCGCGGTCGGCGTCCGCCGCTCGCTGAGGTACGGCGCGGCGCGGGCCAGGAGCTCCTCGCCGGCCATGTCGGCGAGGCGCCGCCCGACGATGACGATCCGCGTGTCGCCGGCGGCGAGCCGCTCGAGCGCCGCGGCGCCGGTGTCGACCTCGTCGAGGCCGAACCGCCCGGCGACCACGCCGCGCAGCCACACCCGGGCGTCGGGGTCCGCGTCGGCGAGCAGCAGCTGATCCGCCCCCAGCACGCCGGGGACGCGCAGCCGGGTGATTTCGTCCCGCGCAGGTGGCAAAGCACGTCGAGTCTAGCAAATGCCGTCGGCACCTGGTGGCAAGCGCCGCGGCGCGGCGACAATGAGACATGGGTACTGCGATCCGCGGGGCAGTGTTCCGCACCGTGTTCGTCCTGATCGGGGTGGCGCGCGGGGCCTCGGCGCAGCCGAGAGCCGAGGCCGGCGAGGCGATCGAGGCGACCGAGCTGCGGCTCGCCGACGTCGTCGCGGTCGCGGTGCGCCAGAGCCCCGATCTCGCGCGCGCCCGGATCGACGTCGACGCGGCGCGCGGCGGGCTGACCCGCGCCGAGGGCAGCGAGGACATCCACCTCGGCGCGCAAGCCCAGGCGACGGTCGTCCACGCGGCATCGACCGATCCGAGCGGCGACTCGGACAGCGAGTCCGTGGTCGTGTCGGCGAGCCGGGCGCTCCCCACCGGCGGCATCCTGCGGGCCAGCGCGAGCGGCACGCGCAACCGATCCGCCGGCTTCCAGGTCGACGCCGCGGGCAACGTGATGACCCAGGTCCTGACGCGCTACACCGCCGGCATCGGGCTCGACGTCGTCCAGCCGCTGCTGCGCGGCGCCGGGAGCGACGCGTTCGAGGCGCCGATCCGCCAGGCGGCGAGCCAGCGCGATGCCGCGGCGCTGACCGCGGAGGCGCGCGCCCGCGACCTGCTGGTGTCGCTCGCCCAGGCCTACTGGCAGGTGGCGTTCGCGTGGCGCCAGCTCGAGGTCCGCAAGGCGTCGCTCGAGCTGGCCCAGCGCCAGCTCGGCTTGACCGAAGGTGCGATCCGCGCCGAGAAGGTGTCGCGCAGCGAGCTGCTGGCGGTCCAGGAGGCGATCGCGATCCGCAAGCAGGACGTGATCGCCGGCGAGCAGGAGCTGTACGAGCGATCGGTGGCGCTGCGCCTGCTCGGGGGCCTCGAGATCGGCCCGGCGGCGATCGCGGTCCGGACCGAGGCGCTGCCGGACAGGCTCGACACCGCGGCGCTCGAGCCGGCCGCGGTGCTGCGCACGGCGTTCGAGCACAGCGCCGAGCTCGCCGCGCTGGCGGCCAACCTGCGCGCCGCCGAGATCGCGGCGGCGGCCGCCGACGGCGCGGCGCGGTCGCGGCTCGACCTCGATATCACCGCGCGCACGCTCGGTGCGGACACCGCGCTGGACACGGCGCTGTCGAGTGCGACCCACCGCCCGGGGTACTCGATCACGGCGGGGCTGACCGGCGATCGCGCGATCGAGCGCCGCACCGAGCGCGGCGGCCAGGCGGTGGCGCGCGCCGCCGTGCTGACCGCCAGGGTCGCCGAGCGGCGTGGCGCTCGCCGCCGAGGCGATCGATCTCGCCGAGCAGAACGTCGCCGCCGAGCAGAAGCGCTTCGAGCTCGGCAAGTCGACCAACTTCGACGTGCTGCGCCGCCAGGACGAGCTCGAGCAGGCCCGGCTGCGCCACGCCGCCGCGGTCGCCGACTACCTCGCCGCGCGCGCCGACCTCGACGGGCTCAGCGGCGCGATGCTCGCCCGCTATCACATCACCATGCCGTGACGCCGCGAGGGCGCGCACCGGCGGGCCGGAGGTTGCGCCGGCCGGGGCGCGTCACGCGCCGGAGCCGCCGCGGCGCGGGCGCGGGATGTTGTACGCCGCGAGCCGCTTGACCAGCGTGCGCCGCGGCATGCCGAGCAGCTTGGCCGCCGCCGACTGGTTGCCGGCGACGCGGGCGAGCGCGTCGCAGATCCGCTGCTTCTCGAGCGCCGCGACCTGCTCGCGGACGACGCTGCGCAGTGGCCGCTCGGCGGTGGTGCGCGGCTCGTCGGGCGCAGGCGCGGCCGCGGGCGCGGTGGACGGTGCGGGCGCGGCCGCGGCCACGGCGGAGGCCGGCGGCGCGGGCCGCTCGGCGACGGGTGCGGGGCGCGGCGCGAGCGTGGCGCGGCAGGTTGCCCGGCCAGGGATAGACCTCGAGCGCCGCGAGCGCCTCGTCGGCGAGCGCCGGCGCGGGGCGGCCCAGGCTCCGGGCCGCGGTGTCGAGGAACGCGCGCGCGAAGCCGGCGATCTCGGCGGCGCGCTCGCGCAGCGGAGGCACCACCAGGGTCGCCGCCGACAGCCGGAAGTACAGGTCCTGGCGGAACGTGCCGCGCTCCACCTCGGCCTCGAGGTCGCGGTTGGTCGCGGCGATGAACCGGACGTCGATCGGGCGCGGCCGGAGCCCGCCGACCGGCAGGACCTGGCGGTCCTCGAGCACGCGCAGCAGCTTGACCTGGGTCGTGAGGCCGAGCTCGCCGACCTCGTCGAGAAACACGGTGCCGCCGCCGGCGGTCTCGAGCAGGCCCGGCTTGGCGTGCGTCGCGCCGGTGAACGCGCCGCGGTCGTGACCGAACAGCTCGCTCTCGAGCAGGGTCTCCGACAGCGCCGCGCAGTTGAGCCGGAGGAACGGGCGGTCGCGGCGCGGCGACATGCGATGGATGGTCTCGGCGAGCACCTCCTTGCCGGCGCCGGTCTCGCCGAGCACCAGGACGCTGATCGTGCCGGCGGCGACGCACTCGGCGAGGCGATGCAGGTCCGCCATGTTGCCGCTCGGCGCCGCGGGCCGGGTCGGCCGCGCGGCTCGCTCGGTGGCGGGCGAGACGTCGTCGAGCGCGTGGCCGAGCAGGGCGTGCGCGCTGGTGCCGTCGCGCGGATACACCGCCACGCCGGTGCGCAGCGCGGCGCCGTGGCGCGCGGCGGCGGTCGCCAGGCGGCGGGCGAGGCGCTCGGCGTCCGCGGCGTCGATATCGAGCACGAGCACCTCGAGGCCGCCGGGCGCGTACGCGCCGAGCACGTCCTCGTTGCCGAGCACGCCGAGCACGGCGTCGCGCACGCCGCCCTCGCCGAGCGCGTCCGACGCGAGCTGGAGCAGCGCGAAGCGCTCGCCGGTGCGCCCGGCCCGCGTGCACTCCTCCTCGAGCCGGCCCTCGAAGTAGTCGTGGCTCCACACCCGGCGCGCCGGCGCGGCGCGCGGCCGCGGCTGGACCACCAGCATCACCGAGCCGAGGTCGAAGACCTCGCCGGGGCGGATCTCGACCGCCGCGCGCGGCGCGAGCAGCTGGCCGCGCAGGCGCGTGCCGTTGGCGCTGCCGAGGTCCTCGATCGCGAGCGGCGCGATCCTGAGGATCGCATGCTGGCGCGACACCGACGGATGATCGACCCGCACGTCGGCGTCCTCGGCGCGGCCGATCACGAGCTCGCCGCTCGCCGGCAGCGGCTGCGACACGAACAGCGACTCGCCGGTGACGATCAGGTCGAGCCGTGCAGCGTCGGGATCGAACGCCGGTTGCTTGATGGTCGAGTGGGCAGGGGCACGGATCATGGGCTGC
>VBLP01000193.1:0-4199 GCA_005887925.1 Deltaproteobacteria bacterium
TAGCTGGACACCACCCCGCTGCTGAACGACATGCGCGGCCTCGTGCGCGACGGTATGTAGATCGGCGCCGTGACCCAGTACGACGTGATCGCCGGTCGCGTACGCATCGGCACCCATGGTCTGCGCGGACGCGGCGGCTTCGGCGCCGGTATGTGCCTGGATTGCCGAGACGTCGCGACGACCGAACGCGCGCTGGATCGTGTTCGAGAACGGTAGCGGCGAGCTGGGCGTCGCCACACCTCGCGACGCCGCAGTATGCACCGTGGTCTCATCGCTCCGGTCATGCTGGTCCGCTGCGCGTTGCTGCACGACCGGCGCGAAGACGTGCTCGACCAACGTCTGCTTACCTGGAGTTGGCTGCCCTGAGCCCTCTCCCGGTTGGGATCCCAGCGAACCCTGGGGACCGCACGACTTGCCTGCGTAGCTCACGACCGGATGTCGCTTCCGCAGCCACGGTAGCTGATCCTGCGGCGCGTGTCGCAGTAGCTCGCAGAAATCACGCTTGGCAACGTGCACGGAGCGGCGATGGAGGAAGGTGCACAGCATGTCAAAATCGAGCGCTGGCAAGCAGCGGCTGCGGCCCACGCGCGGGTCCAGCGGTTCTGCAATGAGTGGACTCGATCTGCCGGTCACCTCCCGGCGCGATCGCGCCGCTGCCGCCGCCGGGAACGGGAAGATTCTGCAGACGCCGTCTGCAGAATCCTGGCCGCAGAGCCACCTGGAAATGTGAGGAAGCCACGGATCTACATGACACCCAGTGCGCCGAGAACACGCAACCGACATGCCCTTCGAGCTGCGCGTCGATGCGATAGCGCTCGAGGTCGAGCAGTGTGGGATCGCGACAAGGCGCGCGTCTTCCCGCCGCAGCGACATGACGCGCACGGCATCGCGAGATCGGCGAGGGCCGCGCCGTCCGCGGCGTACACGCGGAGGTGGCGCTCGGCGTCGGCCACGAGGGACGCGTCCGTCCGGCAGGAGCGCCGCGGCGGTGACGCCGCCCGAGGCCTGGAGCGCGAGCTCGGTGCCGTCTTCGCGCACGATGCGCACCGAGCCATCCTGGGCGCCGCTCACCATCGCTCGGCCGGTGTCCGCGAACGCGATGGTGGTGACGGCCGCGCCGTGCTCGATCGTGCGGAGCAAGCGACCTCCGGGAAGCCCGTAGACCTCCACGGCGGTGCCGCGCGCGATGGCGGCGAGGTCGCCCATCGAAGAGACCGCCGGGCCCGCGGAGATGAGTCGTTCGCCTCGATCGGCGTCGTGCTCGGCAGTTCTGCAAGCAACCGGTCATGTGCGGTGTCCCAGACCCGAGTCGGGACGAGAACGTGATGGCGTCGACCGGCTCGCCAAACTGCCGCAATTGTCGGAGCCGCGACCCGCTCCGGACGTCCCAGAGCGCCACCTCGCCGGTCGCGGAGCCGGTCACAAGATGGCTCCGCGGATCGAACGCCAGGCTGCGGATGGGTCCGCGGACGGCCTGGACCTGCTTCCAGTTACGCACGTCGAAGACGAGCGCTTCTTCGCCCCCGGTCGTCGCCAGCCAACTGTCCGCGCCGAAGGCGAGGCGCGGGACGCTGGCGCCACGGTTGCGGAGCTCGGCGACGAGCGCACCGCGCTCCGTATCCCAGACCCGCGTCAAGGAACCGGCGGCGTCCATCGCGGCCACGAACCGTCCGTCGGACGAGATCGCGCCGAGGTCGTGAAGCAGCGCGCCGCTTCGAGCGTCCCAGATCCGGACCATCGTTTCGGCGACGGTCACGAGCCTGGTGCCGTCGGCGCTGTAGACGACCTGATAGACCTCGGAGCCGTGCGGGAGCATCAAGAGGTGGCGATAGGTCTTCCCATCCCAGACCTGCGCGGCGCGATCGTCGGACGTGGCGATCTGACTGCCGTCCGGCGAGAAGGTCGCCCACCACATGCGGCCATGCGTGCTCGCGAGGCGTGCCTTCTCCGAGAGGCGGGGCTGCATCGCGCGCGCAAGCATGAATGCCGTCGTAGGCGCCGGGTCCCGCTTGTACGCCTCGCCGAGGTGAAGAAGTGCCTCGGCCTCGCCGTGCAGCAGGCCCGCACGGCCCTGCTCGAGCTCCGACTCGGTGATCCGCGCAGCCGCGACTTCGTGCTCCGCGCGGGCCTGCTGTTCCGCAAAGCGCGCCTGCTGTTCGGCAAGATGTGCACGGTAGGGGAGCACGACAAAGGCACTCGTCGCCGCCATCGTCGCCACCAGCTCCGTGCGCACATGGCCAGGAAGCAAGCGGTCATCGCCGCGGTGACGATGGTCGGTGGGTGTCGGCCTGGGACCGTCGGTTCGTGGCTGCAGGATCGGAGAACCGACCGGATCTGCGGGACGTTCCCGGACGCGCGTATGTTCCTGGTCATGTCCGAGACGGAAACCACCACGACGAGGGCGGACGCGATGGGTCCCAACGGCTGGAGCGTCCGCGACGAGGTCACGCAGTTGCGCGAGTGGAGGACCGACATCGCCTATCCGCTGCCGCCCAAGCAGGTCGTCTCGACGATCGGCGCGTCCAAGGACTGCTGGCTGCGGCTGTGGCACCCGAGCAGGAGCATCTCCAGGACCCACGCCGTGCTCGCGCATGGCAACGGCGGATGGCTGCTCTCGGACCTGGAGAGCAAGAACGGGATGTACCTCGACGGGGTCCGCATGTCCGCGCTGTCCGTCGTGCCGGGCGCGGAGATCCGGATCGGGGAGACCACGCTCGTCGCCGAGAGCCCCAAGCTCATCGCCCTCCGCGCGCTGCTCGAGCGCTTCTTCGGCTGGGCCGACGAGCGGCGCGAAGACGTCGACCGGGCGCTGTTCCTCGGTGCGGAGCTTGCTCTGCGATGGCAGTCGCGACTACGTTCCCGGCGAGCCTACCGGAGGAACCATGAAGCTCGCGAACAACTCGGGGCTGCTCGTACCGATCCTCGCATCGATCGCGGCGTCGATCGCCCTGGGCGTTGCCGCGCCCGTCGCCGTGGCGGACAAGGTCGCCGTGCCGCCGCCGCAGCACGCCGGCGATCCCAGGGTGGCATTCGAGCGCTACCGGCTGCCGAACGGCCTCGAGGTGATCCTGGCGCCGGATCCGGCCGTGCCGCTGGTCGCGGTCAACGTCTGGTACCACGTCGGCTCGGGCTACGAGGTGCCGGGCAAGAGCGGCTTCGCGCACCTGTTCGAGCACATGATGTTCCAGGGCTCGAAGCACGTCGGCGAGGACAAGCACTTCGAGATCCTGAGGAACATCGGGGCCGAGAACGTCAACGGCACGACCAACACCGATCGCACCAACTACTTTGAAGTGGTGCCGTCGAACCAGCTCGAGGCGGCGCTGTGGCTCGAGAGCGACCGCATGGGCTGGCTGCTCGACCTGGTCAACCAGGGCAGCCTCGACAACCAGATCGATGTCGTGCGCTACGAGCGCCGCCAGCGCATCGACAACGTGCCGTACGGCAAGGCGCTGTTCGCCGAGTCCGCGGCGCTGTATCCCGAGGGGCATCCCTATCGATACACGACGATCGGCAAGCACGAGGACCTGAAGGCGGCCTCGCTCGACGACGTCAAGGGGTTCTTCAGGACCTGGTACGTGCCGGCCAACGCGACCCTGACGGTATCGGGCGACTTCGAGCTCGCCGCCGGCAAGCAGCTGGTCGGCAAGTGGTTCGGCGCGCTGCCGGTGAGCGCGAAGCCCAGGGTGGTGGCGGTGGCGGTGCCGGTGGTGAAGGCCACCGAGGTTGTGATCACCGACGATCCGCTGGCCAAGCTCGGCCAGGTGGTGTTCGCCTGGCACTCGCCGGCGGTGTACCGCGACGGCGACGCCGAGCTCGAGGTGCTGGCCGACGCGCTGGCGCGCGAGGGGCCGGGCCGGCTGTACCGCGCGCTGATCTACGACCACCCGATCGCGCAGACCGTGCGGGTGCGCCAGGAGAACCGGACGTTCTCGGGGGTGTTCGAGATCTCGGTCACGCTGCGCGGCGAGGCCAAGGTCGACGATGTCAAGCGGATCGTGTTCGACGAGCTGGCGAGGCTGGGCCGTGAGCCGCTCACCGACAAGGACATCCAGCGCTTTGTCGCCGCCGCCGAGGCCCGGGCGATCCGCCAGCTCGAGACGGCATTCGGCCGGTCGCAGGGTCTGCAGCAGTACAACCATTACCTGGGCGATCCGGACAAGCTGACCTGGGACCTTGATCGGTTCCGGACGATGACG
>VBLP01000193.1:4228-22527 GCA_005887925.1 Deltaproteobacteria bacterium
CGCTGGCAGCGTGCGGTGGAGCGCCGAAGACCGCGCCGGCGCCGGCACCGGCGCCAGTACCGCAATCAGCCGCCGCCACGCCGACCGTCACGCCCGCGCCCACCCCGCCGGAGAAGTCGATGCCCGATCCGACCACGCACGTGACCCAGACCGCGACGCCGCAGGAGCTGGTGTTTCCCGAAGAGGAGTTCCGCTCGCACCAGCCGGCGGCGGGTCCGCCGCGGCCGTTCCGGCTGCCGCCGGTCAAGTCGTTCACGCTGGCCAGCGGCATCAAGGTCTATCTGGTCGAGCAGCACACGCTGCCGCTGGTCTCGATGGACCTCAACTTCGACGGCGGCGCGGCGGTCGATCCGCGCGGCAAGGAGGGCCTGGCGAGCGTGTGCATGGCGATGCTGACCGAGGGCACCGAGAAGCTCGACAAGATCGCCTATGCCGAGCGCCTGGCCGACACCGCGTCGAACATCGGCGGCTACGCCGGCGAGGACTCGGTCGGCCTGACGCTGTCGAGCCTGAGCAAGCACCTGGAGCCGACGTTCTCGCAGTTCGTCGAGACGCTGCGCACGCCGGGGTTCCGCCAGTCGGACTTCGACCGCATGGTCAAGCGCCGGATCGAGGGCATCAAGCAGGCCAAGGGCAGCCCGGCGTCGGTCGCCGCGCGGATCAGCGGCGCGGTGCTCTACGGCGCCAGGCACCCGTTCGGCGCGGTGATCACCGAGGCGTCGCTCGCGCAGCTGACGCTCGATGACTGCAAGGCGTTCGCGAAGACCTGGCTCAAGCCGAAGGCGGCGCGGCTGTTCGTGGTCGGCGACCTGACCGAGGCCCAGCTGCGCGCCCACTTCGAGTCGCCGCAGCTCGCGGGCTGGACCGGCGGCGGGCCCAGGCTGCCTGCGCTGCCGCATCCGAAGACGATGTCCGGCCGGATCTTCTTCGTCGACATCCCGGGCGCGGCGCAGTCGACCGTGACCTACCTGCAGTTCGGCCCGATGCGGACGGCGCCCGACTACTTCCCGACCTCGATCATGGGCGCGGTGTTCGGCGGCGGCTTCGCGAGCCGCATCAACATGAACCTGCGCGAGGACAAGGGATACTCGTACGGCGCCCGCGGCAACTTCAGCTACACCCGGCACTACGGTGTATTCGCCGCGACCGCACCGGTGGTCGGCAACTCGACCTATCAGTCGATCCTGGAGATCGATCGCGAGGTCAAGGGCCTGTGGGCCGGCAAGCCGGACTTCGCGGTCAAGACCGAGGAGCTCGAGCGCGAGAAGAACGGCGCGATCCTCGGCCTGCCGGGCCGGTTCGCCACCGCCCAGGCCGCGCTCGGTCAGTATCGCGCGCTGGTCTACTTCGGATTGCCGCTCGACTACTACAACACCTATGTCGACAAGCTGAGCAAGGTGTCGGTGCCCGAGGTGATGGCGGCGGCGGCCAGGCAGCTGCACCCGGGTCAGGCGGTGTACGTCGTCGTCGGCAACGGCGCGGAGAAGGTGATCGCGCGCGCGTCCGACGACAAGCCCGGCGCCAGGTCGGGCAAGGACGTGCCCTACCTGAAGGACGGCGCACAGCTGACGCTGCGCGAGGCGCTCGCCGATCTCGCGGCGCGGGGCGATGTGGGCGGCGGTGGCCTGATCGAGCTCGATACGGACGGCCATGTGAAGTGAGACAGGAAGCATCGAGTAGCCAGCAGCTACCTCAGCGCTGACCCGGTGGACATCGCGGAGCGCTCGATCGATCCGCACAATGGCCGAGGGCGATCGTGAGGCTCTCCGTGATCCGCTGTCCGTCACCAGCCCTCCGCCGTCGCGAGCGCGGCAACTCGCTGGTGCTCGCGATGGTCGTGCTGGCCGCGCTCGGCACGCTGAGCTCGCTCACGGTGGTGAGCGTCCAGGGCGGACTGGCGACGATGGGCAATGACCGGTTCCACGCGATCGCGGTCTACGCCGCGGAGAGCGGCGGCGCGGCCGCGATGGACTTCCTGCGCGCCAACGTCAACCTGACGACCGGCTGGAAGAACTACATCTCGCCGAGCAACGCGAATCCACCGCAGCCGAACCTGCCCGGGAACAACCAGACGAGCGGCGCGCCCGGCAACCTGTTCTCATCCGACATGCAGGGCTGGTACAGCGTGCAGATCCTCAACAACCGCACCGACAGCGGATATGCCACCGGAGACGACAACGACAAGCGCGTCGTGATCCGCTCGACCGGCTACGGCCCCAATGGCGCCGTCGCGGTGATCGAGTGGGAGATCACGGCACAGAACGTGACCGGCATGGGCCGCCCGTGCTCGGTCTATGCCCAGCGCAACGAGTCGGAGGACGACTCCGGCCGCAATGACTGTCTGGGCACGATCAACACCGGGGACACCACGACGTTCCGTCCCGGAGGATGACCATGCGCACGTCGATAAGCTTGCTCGCGGCGGCGGGGGTCGGCTGGGTCGCCGCACCGGCGGCGGGCGACTCGTACCCGGTCGCGCCGTCGTGCCCGCAGACCTCCAACCCGACGAGCTGGGCGGGCACGACGCTCGACACCAGCACCACCAAGAGCGGCACGGTGTACAACCCGGCCGGCGCCGACATCGAGCTCAACAGGGCCGGCGCGGTGTTCAATACCAAGCAGATGTCGGTCAACTCGACCATGGTGTACGCCGCGGTCGGCGACTTCAACCGCGACGGCTGGCCCGACTTCGTCGGTGCGAGCGAGAACAGCTCGAGCGGCTATCTCGACATCTTCCAGAACGACACCTGGCAGAACGAGAACTGCACCAGCGCGGCGTGCACGTCGTACTCGGGCGCGGCGCCCGACTGGGGCGATCCGACCGTGGTGGTCACTCCGAAGTTCACCGACGTCCGCGCGCTGCACGCCAGCGGGTTCGCCGGCCGCTACGCACTCGCCGCCACCGACTTCAACGGCGACGGCTGGGACGACGTGCTCGAGATCCAGGCGCCATCGAGCGCCTATCAGCTCACCACGGTCAACCTCTACATCAACAAGGCGGCCAACGACGCGCAGAACCGCCCGACGTTCAACATCGCCTACCAGCCGATCACCGGGATCTCGAGCTACGTCGGCACCCAGAGCTGGTCGGGCACCAGCATCGCCGCGCTCGACTGGAACGGCGACGGCTACATGGACATCCTCGTCGGCAGCGGCGCGGCCGGTGGCTCGATCCGCATCCTCAAGGGCAGCTGCCCCAAGGCGACCAGCGCGGTCAAGAACGCCGCGGGGCTGTGGCCGTGCACCGGCAACCTGACGTTCTCCGACCAGGGCTATCTGATCTCGAACCTCGACACCGACCACACGCCGTCGACCGCCGACGGCTTCGGGACCAGCACGAGCGGTGGGCTGCCGGTGTTCGCGTACGCCGACGTCGACGGCGACGGCAAGCGCGACCTGATCGTCGGCGCGCCGAACTGCTGCACCACCGCGGCGAACCGGCTGCGGCTGTTCAAGGGCGTGTCGGCGACCGCGGTCGAGACCGTGGCGTCGCAGAGCCTGACCTCGACCGGCGCGGTCACCGGCGTGTTCGTCGCCGACTACTCGCAGGACGGCAAGCCCGACCTGATCGTCGCGACCGACGGCCACAACTACAGCTCGTCGACCAACGGCGGCACGACGTACTACTACGTCAACAACGGCACCAACACGCCATTCTCCGGCGGCGTCAAGCAGCAGATCACGTTTCGCGGCGCGCCCAACACCGATTACGACGTCGGCTTCATCTTCGACTACGATCGCGATCCCACGCACTCGCCCGACCTGATGGTCGCCGACGGCAACGACTCGGCCGGCTACTACGTGATCGCGGATCGCCAGTCGATCACGTATGTCGACTGCGGCGAGGCCGCGTCCGGCATCGTCGACCTCGGCGCGCTGACCCAGTCCGAGATGGTGGTCACCGCCGCGCGGATCACGCCGAGCATGACGCTCGGCGGCGGCACGATGACGTTCTACATGTCGAACGAGGACCCGGCGAACTGGGTCCAGGCCAGCCTGTGCGCCGGCAGCGTCACCGACTACTGCGCCGCGTTCCCCAAGGCGATCGGCCGCTCGGTGCGCTGGAAGGCGGTGATGTGCTCGGGGCCGACCCACACCGCGACGCCCCGGCTGACCGGGATGAGCGTGAAGCTCGACTACACCGCGGCCCGGGAGCACTACCGCGCGGGCATCGTGGTCAGCGACGGCGTCGGCTACGTCGGCGCGTTCGACCAGCCGGGCGATCGCGGGCGGTTCTACGCGATCAACGCGGGGCTGACCAGCGTGCTGTGGGACGCTGCGGCCAGGCTCGACGCGACGAGCGACGCGAGCCGCAACATCTACACCGCGCTCGCGACCTCGCCGGAGACCCGCGTCGACTTCACGACGGCCAGCGCCGGCAGTACCCAGCTCCAGGCCCTGCTCACGACGCCCGACACGGCCAGCACGCAGGCGCTGATCACCTGGGTGCGCAGCGCTCGCTTCGGCCTGGGCAACTCCGCGCCGCTGACCCGGCTCGGCTCGGTCGAGACCTCGACTCCGTCGGTCTTGACCAGGCCGGGGCGTCCGAGCTGGTACTCGCTGGGCTCGGCGCTCGATCGCGCGCGCGTCGACTCGTTCATCTCCGCCAACGCCAACCGCGTGCCGCTCGTGCTGTTCGGCTCGAAGGACGGCATGATCCACGCGATCTACACCTTCCCGGCCAACCAGTCGGACAGCCGCAACGGCCGCGAGGCCTGGGCGTACATCCCCGCGCCGGTCGCCGCCGGCATGCTCGCCGACTACAACAACACGCAGAACGCCAACCAGAGCGCGACCGACGGGCTCAACCACCCCCTGGTCGCATCGTTCCCCGACGGCTCGCCGACCCTGGTCGACTACCAGACCTCGTCGGGCGCGTTCCGCACCGTCGCGCTGGTCTCCGGGGGCAACGGCGGCCGCGCGTTCTCGGTGTTCGACGTCACCCAGACCGTCGACCCGGTGACCGGCGCGGTGACCGGCCCGACGCCGATGTGGAGCGCAACGCCGGGCCTGGGCGAGGCCGGCCAGGGCTACGCCAAGCCGACCGTGGTGCGCGTGCTGGTCGGCGGCGCCGAGCGCTACTTCGCGATCGCCGGCACCGGCGTGGATTACTCCGACACCCAGAACCTCAAGGGCCGCACGGTCTCGGCCTACGACCTTCCGACCGGCGCGCTGATGTGGAAGTTCCAGGCCAGGTGCCCGGTGACGACCGACGTCGCGGCGTTCGAGACCGATGACGCGCTCGAGCCCGGTGCGCCGACGCTGAACGGCTACATCGATCGCGTGGTGTTCGCGGACAAGTGCGGCTACGTGTACAAGCTGGATCCCGCCGTCGATCTCGGCGGCAGCTGGTACTCCAATACCGGTATGGGCCTCGTGCCGGCCAACACCACGCCCGACGGCAAGGTGGAGTACGCGGTGTTCTCGACGGCATTGACCGTGGGTGCGCTCGCCGGCGAGCGGGCGATCGCCGGCACGATCGCCGCGCGCACCGACAGCACCACGCGGATGGTGCTGTTCTTCGGCACCGGCGGCATCGAGAGCGTCCCGGCGACCTCGGCCAATGCGTTCTTCGCGATCTACGCCGACACCGGCGCGATCCGCTCCAGGATGCTCGGCGCGTGCAACACCGGGACGTGCGAGAAGTTCTACGGCGGCGTGGTGGTGACGCCGTCCCAGATCCTGTTCACCCGGACGGTCGACCCCGCGATCGGCACCAACGCCTGCGACACCGGCAGCTCCACGATCTCCGGAGTCGAGCTCAACCCGGGGACCGGCACAAATTTCACGAGCGACTTCGACCTCGCGGTAAGCTCGGCCGTCATGGGCGGCCTGTACGGAGACGCCGGCGCGATCTACTTCGCGACGCTCGCGGGCGACGTCGCGCGGGTCGGGACGCCGCGGGCGGCGACGGCGGGCGGCGACACCGTGGCCGGCCGGACCCAGGGCATGGGCGTGGGCGACCAGGCGACCGGCTCGCAGCAGGTCGGCACGACGTCGGGGTTCACCTTGATGGGATGGCGAGTGGTGCTGTGATGGTGCGGTGCAGGGCGAGTCGCGGTCAGCGAGGGTTCACCCTGCTCGAGCTCTTGATCACGCTCAGCGTGACGACGATCGGCCTGATCGGCCTCCTGTCGCTGCACCTCAGCATCGCGCGCGGCAACGACGGCGCCAGCCGCTCCGCCGAGGCCCAGCAGATCACGGCGACCGAGCTCGAGCGCCTGCGCGGTTTGCGCATCACGGTCGACGGCAACGACTTCAGCAACCCCAACCTCATGCAGGTCCTGACCGGCAACCCGAACGCCAGCCCGCCGGTCGCCGCGCCGGCGTTCACGGTGCAGGGCCGCGGCGGGATGACGTACAGCGTCACGCGATCGGTCGCGCCGCTGATCAGCGCGTCGACCGGCCTGTGGCGGATCCGCGTCGACACGGCGTGGACCGAGGAAGGCGCGGCGGCCGGCGCCAACGGCGGCCAGTTCGATCACCACATCGCGCTCGAGCTGATCCGCACGGTGCAAGAGGCGCTATGACCGAGGGCGATCGATCGAACGCGGGGGAGGGGCCCCGCGTCACCCTGGCCCGAGGAAATCCCCGCGGGATGACCGAGGGCGATCGATCGAACGCGGGGGAGGGGCCCGGCGTCACCCTGGCCCGAGGAAATCCCCGTGGGATGAGCGAGGGCGATCGACAGCGCGCGCGGCCGCGCGGCTTCACGCTGGTCGAGCTGATGGTCGCGCTGCTGGTGAGCTCACTCCTGGTCGGCATGATCCTGGCGATCTTCTCGCGGATGTCGATCGCCTACCGCGGACAGCAGCAGATCGCCGGCGTCCAGCAGGTGCTCGCGGCGGCGCGCGCGGCGATCGAGTTCGACGCCAAGCAGGCGGGGCTCGGTGTGGCCGATGGCTTCCAGACGCCATTCACCGGCACGAGCCTGATCTCGCCGGTCACGGTCGTCGACAGCAGCGCGGGGCCCGATCAGGTCGCATTCTTCTACGCCGATACATCGACCCAGGCGGTGATCTTCGACGACGCCAGCGCGTTCCCCACGTTGAACGTCGATATCGTCGACGGGTTCGCCCCCGGCGACCTCATCGTGCTGTCGAAAGCGAATACGTCGACGCTGGGGTTGCAATCGGGGGAAGCCCACCTCACGACGTACACCGCCTGCGCGTTCCAGATCGATCCCGGGCCGAACAGCGTGACCGCCGGCGTGCCTCCCACGGTACCGGGTACGCTCCGGGTGGCGACCACGGGGTCCTGGGGCGCACTTGCAAGTTACTGCAGCGCGCTGATGAAGAAGGGCGTGATGGTCTACAAGTTCGTCGCCCACGGTTACCGGATCAACGCCACCACGCCCGCGCTGGCGGCGGTCGGGGTGCTCGAGCAGTCGACGAATGGCGGGCTGCTCGGCCCGGCCGATACGTGGAGCGTCCTCGCGCACGGCTTCAGCGATCTCCAGACCGCGTTGCGGGTCTATCAGGCGAACGCCGCGGTCGACGCCGACGGCGATGGCGACGTCAAGCGCGACTGGTTCTCGGGCAACAACCAGGATGCGTTGACCGCGGCGCCGCTGCCAGTTCCCGCGCCTGGCCTGCTCCAGATCTCGATCAGCCTGGTCGCGCACACCGATCGCGCAGTCGAGGGCATCGCGACGTCGCAGACACCGTCCTTGACCGCGGCCAACGCCGACAACAACCCGCTCGGCGATCATCCATCGGTCGCGCTGCCATCGGCAAACCCGCTGTTCCCCGGCCAGCGGATCTATCGCTACATCACGTTCCAGGTCGACTTTCGCAACCTCGGGGTGGGGCGATGAAGCGGCGCGAAGCGGGCTTCACGCTGACCGAGATGATGATCGTGGTCGCGATCATCGGGATCCTGGTCACGATGGCGATCGTCTATCTGCGGCCGCGGCTGCGGCCGATCGATGTCGCCAATCGCGTGGGAGACCTGGTCCGTGAGGCCAGCCGGCGTGCGGTAGCGCTCGGTCCGGTGCGACCCAATGTCGCGGTCGCACTGCAGTCCAAGGCACGCACCCAGATCACTGCGCAGCAGCCGACCGCAACCACGATCGTGTTCACCCTGTGGCGGCTTCAGGAGGACCCCCTGGGGGCCCCGACGGCGGTCTGGATCGCCGTCGAGACCTACACAGTGGACCTCAAGGTCGTGGTGATCGACAGCTGGTCGACCGGGGTCGTCGACTACACGGCTGCGACGCGGACCGGCAACTGGTCGGCCTGGACGGTGGTGTCTGCGCCGCCCCCGACCCGCACGCCGCTGCAGTGTCGCCCCGACGGCACCTGCGACGCGGTCACGGTGTTCTTCCAGTCGGCGCTCCCGGGGCCGAGCTGCAACCCGGTGCCACCCCCCACGACACCGCTCCTCGAGCAGTGCGGCAAGCTCGCCGTGATGCCGCTGGGCGGTGCGATCAGCACCCGCACAGACTGGAACTAGACGCGGCATCGCGCCACACTGCCGCGTGATGCGTGCAGCGACCCGAAACTTCGACCTCGGCCGGATCCTTGCCGTGCTCGCCCTGGTGCTCGGGGCGGCGTGCCCATCGACCCTGCCCAAGTATCCCTACGACAAGGAGCCCGATCCGCGGAACAAGGAGATCGTGCTCGGCGTCGGCGATGCAGTCTCGATCAACGTGTGGGAGAACAAGGATCTCAACACCGACGCGACGATCCGGCCCGACGGCATGATCACGATGCCGCTGATCGGCGATCTCAAGGCGGTCGGCGAGACGCCGACCACGCTCAAGGACAAGATCAAGACCAGGCTGAAGGACTTCGTGCGGATGCAGGGCACCGACATCACCATCGCGGTGCGATCGTGGAAGAGCTACCGCTTCACGATCCAGGGCGAGGTCCAGCACGCCGGCGTGTTCAGCGCCGATCAGTACGTCACCGTCGCGGACGCGCTCGCGCTCGCCGGTGGGCTGAGCCGGTTCGCCAAGCGCAACGAGGTGCAGGTGCTGCGCCGCGACGCCAAGTCCGGCGAGGTTCGCAAGATCCCGATCGACTACGATGCGATCGCATCCGGCAAGCGGCAGGACATGAACATCTGCGTGCTCGCCGGCGATACGATCTGGGTCCCGTGATCGCGGCGCCTCGACACGAGGCCTGACCGCGTATCGCGATCTTCCTCGCGATCTTCCGCGGCCGGCGTGGCCGGGAGTCGCGTCACTGCGCGGCCGGCGTGGCCGGGAGTCGCGTCACTGCCGCGGCAGCCGTGGTGTCAGCGCGGCGATTGCCTCGTCGAGCGGCGGCAGATCCCCGGCGTGGCGGGGGAGGTGCCGCCAGCGCAGCACCCGATTCCGTCGTCCAGGAGGCGCCGGAGTGCAGCGAGCGAGTCCGGTCCCGCGAAGTGCCGGCGATCGCTCAGGCCGACGCCCCATGCCGCATAGTACGCGCGGTCCGGGTCAGAGACGATCGCGACGCGGCCCGGGCCTCCGAATGCCTGGCACCAGCGGTGCGATGGTCTGTCCGCGCTGTGGGTCACGGCGATGAAGTCGATCGTCGGGTGTTGCTCGGCCAGCGCCACGAGGTTGCGCACCGTGGCCTCCGCGAACGGGCAGCCGACGTGACGCAGGAATGCGATCACCGCCGCGCGATCGGGTTTTCTCGTCGGGAGCTCTGGCACCCGGGCGCCGAGCTCGGCCGGCGCCGCGGTCGCCACGGCTTTCGGTTTGATGAAGGTATGAGGCGCGACGATGAAATCGCGCAGGAGATAGACCAGCTGCCAGCGCATGGGCTGTAGCCTAGCCCGCGCGGTGCGTGGCGATCGACCGCGAGCAGTGATATCGATCGACTGTCCCACAGGCACGCGCGACACCGCGGCAGGCTGCGCAAGCATTGCAGCGATGTCCTCGCGACTGGCGAGCTACCCGTAACCGAGCGTGACGACAGGCCCTGTCCGAATTCTTCTTGGCCGGACCGGAACAGCACAGCTGTTCCTGCTGCTGTCCGCGTGGGGCAACCCGGCGATCCGACTCAGCCTCGGAGAGCGCGGCCGGTCGCGATCTGCACAACCGGCCGGTCCGTGGCTGACCGCATTGACAGAGCGACATGTGCCCGTATGACCTTCATGATGTCGACGCAGTACGCAACAATTCAGCCTGGTGAGACCGTCAAATATAACGGCGTTCTTCAGATGGGCCGTAGTCTTCTGCCGAATCAGAAGACGAGACCGGAAAAACAGCGCTGACATGTGAAGGAGAGAGCCGAAACATTGTGTCGCGAGCAGTTCTATGCCACGCTACGGCCGATCACTTATCTTCCGTCTCTACCGCGATGAGGCACGAATGAGCGACTTCCAGAATGAGATGAATCGTACGGTTCAAAGTTTCGTGGCCCAAATCACCGAGCTTGCGCGCCGCGCCGCTGTCAACACGCTCGAATCGGCGTTCAACGGCCGCGGGGGTCGCGGCGCTGGCCGCTCCGCTGCGGTCGCGCTGGTCGGCGGCGGCGGCCGTGTCGGCCGTTCCCGCGGGGGCCGCGGCGCCAAGCGCACCGCGGCTGACCTCGAGGCGCTGTCGCAGAAGTTTGGGACGTTCGTCAAGGCGAACCCCGGGCTGCGCATCGAGCAGATCAACAAGGAGCTCGGGACGACCACCAAGGACCTGGCACTGCCGATCCGCAAGCTGATCGCTGATGGGATGATCAGTGCCAAGGGCCAAAAGCGGTCGACCACGTACTTCCCTGGTAGAAAAGCGAAGAAGTAAAAGATCAAGCGCACTTCGACATCTCTCACCCGACATCGTTGAACCCGACGCGGGACAGGAGAGCTGCGCGCCATCAAGAAGCGCGCGAACGGTGGCGAGTTTTGTGCAACATGCTGTTCGCGGCGGCGCTTTTTGCGGCGCAGCGTCTGCTCATCACAGCCATCGACCGCTGTGCACCACTCGAACGAACGATTTGCGCATTGAAATGAAGCGCGGTGCAGCGCTTCGTGATGCACATCACCGAGCTTGCACTCGACGACATACTTCCTCGCTCGGAAACTCGAGAGCTGAACAGTGTCTCAGTGTGCGCGATGGTCGCGCTGCGACACGGCGGGGATCGTCAGCAGCCCGGAAAACACGCGGTGCCCAGCCGCGCCGCCGCGCTGGCGCGGGCCGCACCGGCTATCTCGAGCAGGCCAGCGACGGTGTCGCGTGCGGCCTGCTGCAGCTCCGGCGTCACGGCGTACCTGGCGAGCAAGCGCTGGCCGAGCTGGTGATGCGCAGCTTCGTCGGGCTGGATGTACTCGCGATAGATCCGCACGGTCTCGAGGTCGCCGCGGCGCTCGCACAGCGCCATGAAGTTCTCGTTGACGCCATAGGCGATCGACTCGAGCGTGAACAGCCCCGCGGCGATGCGCTCGACCGTGGCGGTCAGGCCCCGCAGGTACTGGAACAGCGGACTGTCGGTGGGGGTGAAGCCGGCGATGTCGAAACCGAGCGCGGCGAGCCGGTCGGACACCAGCTGGAAGTGGCCGGCCTCGTCGCCCGCCTGGCGCGCGAACGCGAGCTTGACGTCGAGCTCGCGCGTCGTCGGCATCCACGCCGCGGCGAGCTCGCTGACGTTGATCTCGTTGGCCAGCGCGATCTGGAGCAGCTGTGTCGCGTCGCCCGGTGCATCGCTGGCGAGTGATGTCCGGCCGGCTCCCAGCAGGGGCGCCAGCCGTTCGGACTTGAAGGCCTCGAGCTGATCGACGAATGCCATACGGTGCCTTGCATACCACGCGGCCGGTCGGTCGCGTCGCGTCAATGGACGTCCACGCTGCCCGCGTGGATGAAGCGCTGGACATGCTCGTCGCGCGACGCGCGGAGCTCGGCCGGCGTGCCGTACGCGACGATGCGGCCGTGATACAGCATCGCGATCATGTGGCCGATCCGGAACGTCGATGCCATGTCGTGGCTGATCACGATACTGGTGATCTCGAACCGCTCCTGGGTCTGCTGGATCATGTCGTCGATGTCGCGCGTCCGCAGCGGATCCTGCCCGGTGGTCGGCTCGTCGTAGATCATGATATCCGGCTTCATCACGATCGCGCGGGCCAGGCCGACGCGCTTGCGCTGACCGGCGGAGATCTCGCCCGGCATGCGGTGCATGATGTCGCTGATGTTGAGTCGCTCGAGGATGTCGAGCACGCGCTCGCGCTGCTCCTGGCGCGATACGTTGCCGCGCTCGCGGAGCGGAAACGCGACGTTGTCGTGGACCGATAGCCAGTCGAGCAGGGCGGCATTCTGGAACAGGAGGCCGAAGTGCTTGCGCACGTCGTTGAGCTCGCGGTCCTTCATCGGGACGATGTCGTCGCCGAACACCCGGATCTCGCCGCGATCGGGTTTGAACAGCCCCATGATGTGCTTGATGATCACCGACTTGCCCGAGCCGCTGGCGCCGATGATCACCGTGGTGCGCCGCGGGTAGATCTCGAGATCGACGCCGCGCAGCACGTCCTTGTCGCCGAACCGCTTGTGCACGCCGATCAGCTCGACCACGGGAGCATCGGTGATCGGCGCTGCGAGCTCGGCCGCGGCATCGCCGCGGGGAGGGGGGGGGCCGCCATCGCCGGCGCGCGACAGCCGCGACGTGCGGGCGCCGTCGACGAACGCCTGGATCTGCGGCAGCGGGCTGTGCATGAACGCGTCGTAGCTGCCGTAGAAGACGATCTCGCCGTCGTGCAGGAACGCGACCTTGTCGGCCAGGCGCTGCGTGCTGGCCATGTCGTGGCTGATGATGACCGAGGTGATCTGGTACTGCTGCTTGGCGAGCGCGATCATGTCGTCGACCGCCTGGATCATGATCGGATCGAGGCCGGTGGTCGGTTCGTCGAACAGCACGACCTCGGGGTTGGCGATCAGCGCGCGGCCCAGGCTGACCCGCTTGCGCATGCCGCCGGACAGCTCGGCGGGCAGCAGCAGCTCGCTGCCGGTCAGCTTGAGGATGCGCACCAGCTCGTGGGTCAGGCGTGCGATCTCGTCGCGCGGCAGGGGCGAGTTATCGCGCAGCGAGAATCCGATGTTGTCGTCGACGCTGAGCGCATCGAACAGCGCATAGTTCTGGAACAGCATGCCCATCCGCTTGCGGAGCTCGATCACCTCGACGGGCGAGCAGGTCGCGAGATCGCGGCCGAACAGGATCACCCGGCCGCGGTCGGGCTTGGCCAGGCCCATCATCACCTTGAGCAGCACCGACTTCCCCGAGCCGCTGCGGCCGACGATCACCGTGGTCTGGCCGGGGATGATCTTCAGGTACAGGCCGCGCAGCACCTGCTTGTCGCCGAACGCGACCCAGATGTCGTCGAGCTCGATCACCGGCTGCGCCGGATCGAGCGGCCAGCGCTCGAGCTCGGGCAACAGCAGGTTGTGGCGGACCTCGTTCGGTTCCCGCGCGCCGTCGCGCGGCCCCGGCTCGGGATCGCGCGGCGCGGCGCCTGCGCGCGCTGGCGGATCGACGTCGGGCATGCCGGCAGTCTCGCACGCCGGGACGGCCGCGACGATCGACCGCGCCTCTCCGGGCGAACCTACGGCGGTTGTGGCGGAGCCGGCGGGGGCGCGGCCGGCACCGGGGGCGTCGGGGCCGGCAGCGTCGGGACCCAGATCACGCTGGGCGCCATCGGGTCGCTGGCGTGGATCCGGCCGGCGCCGCTGTACAGATGCGGCCGCTCGTCGGCCGGCAGCATCTGCGCGGGATGGTAGAACTGCGCCAGCGCGGGTAGCTCGCCCGGCAGGTCGCGGTTGTCGACGATGATCGCGGCGAAATGGTGGTCGCGCAGCAGACCGTCGAGCCGCTCGATCCGCCGGGCCTTGTTGCGAGAGGTGACGTCGATGATACCCATGCGGTGCACGTACGGCGTCTTGCCGGCGAGCCGGGCGTACCAGGAATGGAACGGAACCCAGACCTCGCCGTCGATCGCGCGGATGTGCCGGATCAGGCGATCGCCGGCGAGCACGTCGGCCTCGGTCGGGATGTAGTCGCGCGGCTGCCAGCGCGCGGTGGCACAGGTGAGCGCGAGCGGCAGCGCGGCCGCGAACCCCAGCACGCCGGCGAACGCATCGCCGAACCTGCGCTCGCCGCGCAGGGTGCGCGAACTCGGTGCCCCAGCTGACCGCGCCGACCACCGTCGACAGCGCGTAGGCGCACGTCCACAGCACGAACGGCCGGGCCGCCGGCGGCAGGCGGCGGCGCCACGCGGTGATCGCGACCAGCACCAGCGTGGCCGCGATGACGACGGTCGCGGCCGGAAAGTGCCAGAGGATGTTGCGGAACGAGTCGTAGAACCGCGACAAGTTGAAGTCGTGCTCGCGGTGGATCTCGGACACGTAGGTCCAGAACTGGCCTCTGGTGGATTGGTTGAGGATCCAGGTGCCGCCGAGCCCGATGATGCCGGCCATCGCGACGTAGGTCGGCGCGCGGCGCCAGTTGGCGAGCACGACGATCGCGCCGCCGAACGCGACGTACAGGATGCCGGTCTGCTTGCAGAAGAACGCCAGCGCCATCACCGCCGCGCCGGCGGCGACCTTGCCGTGGCCGACGACACCCTCGTCGGATGTCGCCCAGTGCGGCAGGCCGGCGATCGCGGCGGTGATCATGAACAGGAAGAACGTGTCGGCGCGGACGAGGTCGTACCAGCCGTCGACGTACGGGTAGCACGCCGCGAACAGGCCGAGCGCGAGCGCGGTGCCGGTCAGGCTCGCACCGAGCGCGCGGGGCCGGACGTCGGCGAGCGAGACCACCGCGGTCACGGCGATCCCGGCGAGGCCGACGATCGACACCGCGCGGCCGAGCGTGTAGGACAGCCCGAACGGCCCGCCGAACAGCGCGAGCAGCGTGGGATACAGCGGCGTGTAGAGGTAGGGGATGAAGTCGGCGCTCGGCGGGACGTAGATGCCCTGGCCGAGGCGGATGCGCTCGGCGTGATGCAGGAGGCCGCCCTCCATCCACTCGAGGTCGTAGGGGTAGGCGACGCGGCCGGCGATCGCCTCGACGAGCAGCGCGATCTGGTAGAGCGCCGTGACGGCGAGCGCCAGCCACACGACGACCTGCACGGCGCGGCCGATCACGGCGACACCTCGAGCTCGGCCACGGCGACGGCGTCATCGACGACGCGGGCGCGCGGCGCACGCGCCGGGGCCCGCCGCCCGGCGTCGAACAGACCGGCCCACACGGTGTAGTGCCCGGACGCCGCGCTGCGAGGAACGATCACGGAGGTGGTGTAGCGGATGTACTGACCGGCGCGCCACCACTCGAACGGCCGTACCGGGCGATGATCGCCGTTGAAGAAGCCGCGGCCGGGACCCTCGACGTGCACGAACACGCGCCAGGTGGGCGCGACGCGGCCGCGGGCCGCGAACGTCCAGGTCAGCGCGAGCGCGTCGCCGGGCCGGACGTGGCCGGGGGCGTCGACCGCGAGCAGCCGCACCGCGTCGCCGAGGTCGGCGTCGAGCGGCGCCGCGATCGCCGGCCGGGCCGCGAGCAGCGCCTCGCCGGCGCCCTGGGGGATCTGCTCGGCGTCGTACCACCGCGCGACCTCGGCGCGCACCCCGGCGCACTCGTCGTCGTCGCCGGCGAGGTCGTGGGTCTCGAGCGGATCTGTGTCGATGCGGTAGACCTCCCAGCTGGTGTCGGGGCTGACGTTGTAGATGACGTGGCAGCGCGCGTCGACCCCGCCGCGCATCTCGTGGTTGCCCTCGTAGGACAGCTGCTGGAACACCGTGCGGGGCACGTCGGCGCCGGCGAGGACGTCGACCAGCGAGCGGCCCATCATGTCGGGGCTCGGCGCGCCGCCCGCGAGGTTGACCAGGGTCGGCAACAGGTCGATGTGGCCCGCCGGGGTCGCGGCGCGCCGGCCGGCGAGGCCGGGGACCCGGATGATCAGCGGCACCCTGGTCTGCGGCGCGTACAGGTGATAGCCGTGGAGCTCGACGCCGTGCTCGCCGAAGCCCTCGCCGTGATCGCCGGTCACGACGACCACGGTCTTGTCGTAGAGACCCTTCGCGCGCAGGTCGTCGAGCAGACGGCCGATGTGGCGATCGGTGAACTCGATCTCGCCGTCGTAGCGCGCGACGTCGTCGGTGCCGAACGTCGGCACCTCGGGATGCGGCTCGTAGTCGGCGTGCGGGTCGTAGTAATGCACCCACAGGAACCAGCGCTCGCTCGCGTGGTGGGTGACGAACGCGATCGCCTTGTCGGTCTGCTCCTTCGACGAGCTGCCGCGGGTCTGCTCGGGCCCGGCGCCGGCGACGCCGGTGTGCAGCCGGGCGTCCTCGTTGTCGTACTCCGCGAAGCCCTGGTCCATGTGGCGGATGCGATCGAAGTACCAGTAGCTGGTGATCGCGCCGGTCGCGAAGCCGAGCGGGGCGAGCGCCTCGGCGATCGTGGTGGCCCTCGGCAACAGGCCCGGCCAGCCCTCGACCGAGGTGTCGTAGTAGACGTCGAGCGGCAGCCGGCCGGTCAGGATCGCGGGCATCGAGTAGCGCGTCGACGGCGCGTGGGCCCAGCCGTGGTCGAACACGGTCGCGTCGCGCGCCATCGCGTCGAGGCTGGGCGAGGTCGGTCGCGGGTAGCCGTACATGCCGAGGTGATCGGCGCGGGTCGTATCGATCGTCAAGAGCAGGACGTTGGCGTCGCGGGGCACGCTGCTCGGCACCGGGCGGAACGCGGGATCGGGCGGCGGGCGGTGCGCGGTGGCGTCGCGGCGCGCCGGGATGGACGCCGGGGTCGGAGTCGTCGCAGTCGCCGCCGCCGAGGAACCGCGCGTAGCCATCGCCGTCGCGGTCGAACGCGTGGCGCAGCGCACGGGCGATCGGTCCGCCGAGGCCGGTGTACGCGGCGCTGGCCTTGACCACCGCGGCGGAGCCACCGGTCGCGAGCACGAGGCCGAGCAGCGCGAACGGCAGCGCGACCCACACGGCGCGCCCGAGCCAGGGGCCGGAGCGGCCCAGGCGCGGGCATCGATCGAGCGCGGCGACGCCGGCGACCCCGGCGCGGGCAGGGCGCAGCGCGGCGAGCGCGAGCGCGAGCGCGACGCCGATCACGATCGGGCCGCGCAGCGGCAGCTGGCGCGCGATGTCCCAGTCGTGCGCGGCCCACGCGACCGCCGCGGCGGCGAGCATCGCGCCGAGCGCGTCCGGCGGCGCCCACGGCGACGACACGAACCGCGCGCGCCGGGCGATCGCGGCGAGCCCGGCCTCGACCGCGCGGGAGACGACGAACGCGACCGGTGCGGCGAGCGCGAGCGCGGCGACCGCGGCCGCCATCGCGACCGCGACCTCGAGCGCGATCACGTGGCGGCCGGTCACGAACGGCACCGTGGCGCGATACGCGATCACCAGGGCCGCCGCGGCGCACGGCACCCCGGCGAGCACGAGCGACAGGCCGACCACGCTGTCGCGCGGATCCCTCGCGCGGCGGTCGCGATGCTCGCGCAGCGCGAAGCGCAGCAGGTCGCCGAGCCGGGTCCCGCGCACCAGCACGAGCAGGACGACCGCCGCCGCCAGCCCGACCAGGGCGCCGACCAGCGCGTAGCTGGTGGCGGCGAACGCCACGAAGCGCAGCCGGGCTGCGGTGCCGGGGAGGAACTGTACGGCGGGCACCCACGACCAGATCACGTCGATCGCGCCGGTCGCCAGCCCGGCGATAATCCCACACGCCTGGCCGCACGCCAGGCCCGTGCCGAGCGGGCGAAGCAGCGGCTCGCGAGCGGGTTCCATCGGCGAGGCTAGCCTATCACCCGTCGCCGGTGCCCGGTCGGAACGGGGCGCCGCGCCTCGGGAGTTCTAGGAGCGCGCCGGCCTGCGGCTCGAGCGCTGCGACAGTATTGTGATCTCGCATCAGCCGCCGCAGCACCTCACAGCGTCCCACATGACCTCGGGTTTCCGACGGTGAAATGCATCGCTGGGCGCAAATACGGACGAGGTCGCCGCGCTCGCGCGTGATAGATTGAAGCTGGTCGTGAAGTTCCTCCGGTTGTCTGGGAGGTATGTAGTGTTCTCGAGATACGCAGTTATCTCGATGCTGTTGGCCTGTGGTCCTTCGCATCGGGCGCCGACGCTGACAACCCCAGGGTCGCGGCCACCGCCGCGGTCGCGGATCCAGCTCGCCGTGATTCCGGCGGAGAGCAACACGTTCCCGCGGGCGGCGGAGGCGGTGACCGGATCGCTCGCCGGCGCAGCGATCGGCGGCATCGACGAGATGCACATGACGAAGGTCCCGCTCGAGGTGGTCCAGCTCGCGATCGAGTGCGTCGATCCGAGCGACGCGTGCTACCATGCGATCGGTCGATCGATGTCGGCGAACCGCCTGCTGTTC
>VBLP01000723.1 GCA_005887925.1 Deltaproteobacteria bacterium
GGCGAGCGCCGCGAACAGCTCGCGCACCGCGGTTTCGTAGGCGACCTGCGAGCCCGCGAACCCGGCGCGGTACACGCCGTTGTTGATCGGCGCGTAGATCGCGTCGAGGATGCGGTCGATCTCGCCGACCAGCTCGGCCGGCGCGAGCGGTGGCTCGAGCGGGTGATCGGCGAGCGGCGCGAAGTCGAGATCGAAGATCCGCATCACGTCGCGCGACTCGTTGTTGACGATCGTCGCGGCCTTGCGATCCCACAGCACCGGCACGGTGACGCGGCCGGTGTAGCTGCGGTCGGCGCGGAGGTAGATGTCGCGCAGCAGCTGCACGCCGCCGACCGGATCCGGATCGTCGGCGCGGAACACCCAGCCGTCGTCGCCCATGTGCGGATCGACCATCGTCACGCTGATCGCGCCGACCAGGCCGCGCAGCGAGCGCGTGATCAGCGTGCGATGCGCCCACGGGCAGGCCCAGGCCGCGTAGAGGTGATACTGGCCGGCCGCCACCTCGGCCGGACGATTGCGGAACCGCGCCGCCGGACGCTGGAACGCACCGCCGGCATCGGGCTCGTACCACCCCGTGTGCCAGGTGCCGTCCACGAGGTGTCCCATGCTTGATCGCTAGCATCCCGGCCTCCCCGGCGAAACCGCCGCCCCGTGTGACGGACCGCAATTGACTGTTTCGTATTTGTCGATTGTCATCACAACACCGAGCCGGCCCCGCCGACGACGCCGCGGCCGATCGCATGGTGCCGGCCGCGCGAACGAGGTAGTGTCGGTGAGATGAAGTGTCCCGGCTGCGCGAACGACATGGTGCAAGTGGAGGTACAGTCGATCGAGATCGATCGCTGCCCGGCGTGCGGCGGCATCGTGCTCGACAAGGGCGAGACCGACGCGATCGAGGTCCTCGGCCTGTCGCACGTGATCGAGGGCGGCGTCGCGGTCGGGGCCGCGTCCGGCGAGCCGCGCACCACCAGCGCGCGCTGCCACGCGTGCGACCGCGACATGATCGCGCTGCGCGGGGCGGGCGACATCGAGTACGACTGGTGCGACGGCTGCGAGCGGCTGTTCTTCGACCGCGGCGAGCTCACCGCGCTCGGCGCCTTCGTCGACGCGTAGCGGCAGGTAACCGGCGGTTACCTCGACTGCCGGCCGGTGCGGCCGGATCGGACCTCGTGGTAGTCGACACCAATCTCAGCGGTCTGGATCGGCTCGCGCAGCTGCTCCGCTTCCGGTTCGGCAGCAGCTCGCGCCGCTCCTTCGTGCTGCTCGCCGCCAATGTGGGATGGCCGCGGATGGCCAATACCAACGACCAGGAGACCCAGCGGCTCCCGGTGATGCAGGTCCCGTGACTCAGCGATGATGAAGGGTCTCGGGGCCTTCGCCCTCGCGGGCGATCCGTAGCGCACCTACGAATACAAAGGCGGCGAGCGCGGCGAAGATCGCGCCGGCGAAGGCCGAGGCCAGCGATCCGTCTGCGCGGACGGCGCCGACGAAGAAGCCGACCGCGGCGATGACGGGGAGCAGGACGAGTGCGAAGACGGCTGCCATGCCGGTGCCTCGTGCGCGCGTCATGCCAGCCGATCGGCCGCTAAGCCTGCGCGATCACAAGCCAGAATGCGCAGGGATTGCGGCGGCCGGTCGGCCCTGCGAAATCGTTGCACCGGATCACGGCGACGCCGAGGTGTGGTCGTGGATGATCCGCCAGCCCTCGGGCCGGCGCTCGACCACCAGCGTGAAGACCCCCTTCCCGGCGTGCTCGGTGCCGGTCAGCTCCCAGTGGCCGAGCACGACCGCGCCGTCGGCGCCGACCGGGTCGATCGAGTCGATCTGGAATGCCAGCTTGCCCATCGCCTTCGGATCGGTCGCGTAGCGCGCCTGGTAGTGGTCGAACGCGTCCTGCCAGCCGTGCCGGATGTTGCCGCCCGAGGTGAACACCAGCGCCGGGGTGCGAGCATAGCCGTCCATGTAGCTCGCCAGGTCGCCGCGGTTCCATGCCGCCATCTGGCGGTCGAGCACGCCGGTGATCGCGGCGCGGTCGGCCGGTTCGAAGCGCCGGACAGGGGGGCCCGACGCACAGCCCAGGGCGATCGCGAGCGCGCACAGCGAGAATCGCATCGGCCGAGCTTACCCCGGCGCGGATGTCGCGGCGCGGCGTGGCGGGCCGGTCGCGAGCCGCAGTACCTTCCCGCCATGTCGACGGGACGGATCAGCCTGGAGCGCCGCGGCCACGCGCTGGTCATCGGCATCGATCGCGTCGCCAAGCGCAACGCATTCGACCTGGCGATGTGGGACGGCCTGTCCCGCGCGTACGGCGAGCTCGAGCGCGACCCCGAGCTGCGGGTCGGCGTGCTGTTCGCCCACGGCGACCACTTCACCGGCGGGATCGATCTGCCGCAGTGGGCGCCGGTGTTCGCGACCGGCAAGTTCGCGCTCCCCGAGGGCGGCCTCGATCCGTTCGGCCTGACGTCGCGGGTCGGAAAGCCGCTGATCTGCGCGGTCCAGGGCATCTGCCTGACGATCGGCATCGAGCTCCTGCTCGCGACCGATATCCGGATCGCGGCGCGCTCGGCGAGGTTCGCGCAGATCGAGATCAAGCGCGGGATCTTCCCGGTCGGCGGAGCGACGCTGCGGTTCCCGCGCGAGGTCGGCTGGGGCAACGCGATGCGCTGGCTCCTCACCGGCGACGAGTTCGACGCCGCCGAGGCCCACCGGATCGGGCTGGTCCAGGAGGTCACCGAGCACGGCGAGCAGCTGGCGCGCGCGCTCGAGATCGCCGACGTCGTCTCGGCGCAGGCGCCGCTCGCGGTCCACGCGACGCTGGCCTCGGCGCGCGACGCGCTGCCGCACAGCGAGGCCGACGCCCACGCGCGCCTGATGCCCGCGCTCGCGCCGCTGCTCGCCAGCGATGACATGAAGGAAGGCCTGCGCGCGTTCCTCGAGCGCCGGCCGGGCGTGTTCCGCGGCCGCTAGCCCACGTCAGCACCTCCACAGAGAAGAACTCCGCGGTGGCGATCGCGCCAAGGCTCGTGCGAAGGAACGCCGCTCGGAAAGAGCCTTTGCAACGCTCGCCTCAAACGCGCGGGCTCGATGCCTTCGCGTCGCCGCCTGGACCGAAGGACCTCGTCGCGCAAGTAGTGCGGGAACTGGACGCGGGCACGCGCGCGCTATCCGGCACGCGCGTGATGGGTCGGAGCTACCCACGACGAGCGTCAGACCGCGATACAATGATGAAGCATGCTCCCAGGCGTGAAGGCTTCATCGCTCCTGAACATGCCCGTTCCGGGCGGCGACCCGTACCTCGCGCTCGAGACGGCGCTGCAGAAGCACGTGGTCGGCTTCCTCGGCGGTGATCCAGATCGTGACATCGACGCGTTGACCACGTTCCAGGACCCGACGGGGTGCCTGTACGTCGGCACCTGGCATGGTCACCCGCGCCTCGACGTGGGCGTCGCGATCGATGCGAACCATGTTGCCGACGTGCTGCTTGTCGCGACGAAGGGCGCCGCGCGCCGACGATTCGATCTTCGGCAAGAATGGCCCGAGCATCGGCAACTCGCTGCTCGTCGGTCGGCTCCTGCACACCGCGGTGTTCGCGTTGCGCTCGACAGCGATCCTCGCCGTGCGCAACGATCCATACGACGCTCGCGTGCAGCGCCTCTACGAGGACATGGGGTTCCAGGCGGGCGAGTATCTCCCGCTCGATGATCATGCGGCTCTGACGCTGACGTTTGCGTACGTCGCGCAGATCTACCAACACCCCGCGGCGGCTGGCCGGCTCAGCCTCGCGACGCCGCCGCTGCCGCTTTGAGAGGTGCCATGAGGTCGAGATCGAAGCGGCTCGTGATCTCGTCTCGCTCGCCCGAAGCGAGCACCACGACCCAGCGTGCCGCGTCCGAGAGCAGCGTCGGATCATCGACTGCGGCAGCCTTGAACGCACGGCCGAGCCGGACGTGCTCGACACCCAGCCAGCGTCCGATGGCCGTATCGCCGTCGTGTGACGCGGCGACCTCCGCGACCAGCTCGCGCCACCGCCGCAGCGACCGTTCGCTCCGATCGCGCAGGAATGTCTCGCGGTGGACGGCCGCCATCGCCATGATCGCTTCGGGGTCGTGCGCGATCCCGAATGCGTCGTGGCCGGCTTCTCTGCCCCTGCGAATGAAATCGGCGACGGTTGTCGTAGGCTTCATGGTCAGCTCCTAATCTAGAGCTTGCCCGGCAATTCCGAGAGTTGTCGAGGGGAGAATTGTCAGAGGGACCGTCTAGGGTGACCGCGAGCATCGTGCGGCTCGAGGAGACCCATGCCACCGACGTC
>VBLP01000194.1:0-22299 GCA_005887925.1 Deltaproteobacteria bacterium
AGCTTCCAGGTGTTCTCCAGCTGCGGAGCCAGCTCGGGGGCGAGCCGTGCCGTGGTGGAGGCAGGCAGGGAAAGGATGGCGCTGATCGCCTCGTCATGCGCGTCGGTGTCGCGCAAGAACTCCCTGGGAGCATATCCACCGCCTGCGGTGCTGAACAGCGCGACATGGCCGTCTGCATCGACACCGATCCAGTCATATTCCGTGCCCCAGATCTCCTCGGGTGACTTTGCGCTCATCGCTGACCTCGAGCGGCAGCTTACTCCTCGAACCTCGGATCACGGCGCCTGTGAACCTGACCAGGTGGCCGTGGAAGCGGGCCGTCTCCGTCAGAGGCGAATCGCGTCGCGGGATCGGGGAATGCATCTCGACCATATCGGGCCTCACATCTTTGGCAGACCGGCATGTCGTCCAAGTTGCGCGGGCGCGTGGCGGAGGTGAACTGGATGTCACTCGGGCGTCCCAGCCTGATCCATGCGTCGTCCTCGGCACATCCCCGCCGGCCGCTGATCCCTACCGTGTAACGCCCGGTAGAGGGAGAGTACGCACCGACCACGGCGCCCGGATAGCGTTTGTCGGCCTTGAGCTGCGCTGCGACACCGTCGGCGACCTCACCTGCTCGCTTGTGAAGCCGGGCCGCGGCTTCCTCGGCTTCGTCGACCGCCCTGACTGCCTTGCCGGCCTTGTAGATGTCCTTGCCGCCCTTGAGCAGGCGGCCGCCGGGGATCATGCTGGCGATACCAACCGCGCAGTCGAGGGCCTGGCCCGATGCGCATGACTTGGCGGTGTCGATTGCGCCGGTGACCGCGGAGATCGCTCCGAGCGCCGGTGCGAGCGCCTGCAGCGGCGGGATGATCGAGCACGCAATCGCTGCGATACCCGTGACCGTGGAGATCGTGCCTGCGTGGTCGTACACGAACTTCCCCGCAGCCGTCACCGGCGCGGAGACCGCGTGCCAGACCTTGCCCCAGTTCGGCCACATCCCGTTTGCGTCCACGGCCGTGATCGGGGCGTTGTCGGCGTAGACGTATCCTTGCATCTGCTGCGGGTCATCGTGGTCGACCACTGGGTCGACGGAGATGAACCGGCCGATCAGCGGGTCGTACTCTCGGGCGCCGAGGTGGACGAGGCCGGTGTTATCGTTGGTTCCGCCGACGAAGCCCTTGTCCATCGCCGATGGCCAGGTGCCGGAGGTGCTGCGGAGGATGCCGAACGGGGTCTGCCGCCGGATCGACACTGCCTGGCTGACGGCGCTGATGCTGATCTGCGACGTGTCGTGGTGATCGCCGGACAGCCAGATGATGCCGTCGGCGACCGTGCGCATGGCGATCGTCTGACCGGCATGGGTGTAGTACCGAGTGGTCTTCTTCGTTGCGGTGGTGGTGGTGAAGCGGAGCTCCTGGCCGGGGAGATACAGGGTTGTTCCGGTCGGGTCCTTGCGGAGCAGCCGGTTGCCGTCGACGTCGTAGAGGAAGGACGTGGTGCCGGTGGAGTCCTGACTGGTCGCGAGGTGACCCTCGGCGTCCCAGGTCAAGGTCTGGGTGCCGCTCGATGCGGTCGGTCGCGTCAGCGTGTTGCCCGATGGGTCGTAGGTATATGCGCCGGTCCGGGTGCCGCTTCCGTCCACCGTGGACGTTCCGGTGAGCTTGTGAGCGCCCGCGGGCACCGTATAGGTCGTGTCACGGTCGCCGGTGCTCGTCGCATGTTCCACCAGGTGGGTCCGGTTCCCGATTGCGTCGTAGGTATACGTGTGCCAGTACGTGGCGGGCCCACCCAGCGCGGCAGTCGACGGAGCCACGCTGCAATCGCCGCTGGCAGGGGTCCATGCCTCCTTGAGCCGCTGGAGGTGATCGGAGGTGAAGCATTGATGATCGCCGGCCGTCAGATCGGAGATCCGGGTGACGTTGCCTATCGGGTCGTACGAGTACCGGACGTCCGCCACGGTGCTCGGCGACGTCGCGCGCGTGGTCCAGATCTGGACGAGACGACGCGTGCCGGTGTCGTACAGCCGCGTGATGTCGGCCTGCGATCCTCCGTTGTACCGGAGGTGGATCGCGGCGAGCTCGCCGAGGCTCGTGTACTGCGTGCCCGGGGTGCTCGCGTCCGGCGCCGCGACCAGTGTCGCGCCGAGGCTCGTGCTCAGCGTGGTCGGCTTGCCGAGGCTGTCGTAGCCATGGGTCAAGGTCTCGATGCCCAGGCCCGGGTCGCCGAGGCCGGGCAACCGGGTCGTCGCGGTGGAGCCATCCGGGTTGTAGGTATAGACGTAGGTGAAGGCGCCGTTCACGCCGGACGCCGTCGCATTGTTCGGAATCGTGTACTTGACGCTGGTCGGCTGGTAATCGATCGTGTAGCCGAGGTGCTCCTTGATGTACGGATCGGCGCCCTCGTACCGGATGGCCTTGACCAGATGGCCAAAGACCTGCGTGCCGCTGGTCAAGGTGTCGTATGCCCACTCGGCGCGCTTGGGGCCGGTGATCGAGCCATCGCGCAGGGTGGTCCTGCGACCGATCGAATCATAGGTGTGCGCGATGGTGACGCCGCGGCCGTCGGTGGAGGTCTGGTACACACGCACCTCGTCGAGATCGCCATTGGTGAAGCTGAAGGCTCCTGTGCCGTCTTGATCGCGTCCGATCAGCAGCGGCCCGGTGGCGTCCCACGGCTGCCACGCCGCGTTCATCGGCGAGGTGGCCTGGAGCAAATCGTCGACGTAGAGCCGCAGCTGCTACCGCGTGCAGCGCGCGCGCCGACCCACCGGCGTCCGGGAGCGATACCGGATTGCGCCCCGGTCAGGTGCTCGGACGCTTCACGCTGGTCCGGCTGCTCGGCCATGGCTCGATGGGCGAGGTCTGGGCCGCGCACGACCAGGAGCTCGATCGCGAGGTGGCGCTCAAGCTGTTGCGGTTGCGTTCCGGCCAGCTCGGCGGCGAGGCGACCGCGCGGCTGCGCCGCGAAGCCCAGGCGATGGCGCGGCTGAACCACCCGAACGTCGTCACGGTGTACGAGCTCGGCACCGATCACGAGGATCGCGTGTTCTGCGCGATGGAGCTGGTCGACGGCGTGACCCTGCGCCGCTGGCTCGAGACCCCGAGATCGTGGCGCGACGTGCTCGGTGTGGCGAGCGCCGTCGGGCGAGCCCTCGCGGCCGCCCATGCCGTCGGGCTGATCCATCGCGATATCAAGCCAGAGAATGTCCTGATCGCCACGGACGGGCGCACGCTGGTCTCCGACTTCGGGCTCGCCAAGCTCGTCGATCTCGGAACCGACGCCGACGGCGCAGATCACGCGGAGCCACCCGCTGAGATCGCGCCGATCGCAACCCTGACCGCGACCGGTGCGATGATCGGAACCCCGGTCTACATGTCGCCCGAGCAGCTCGCCGGGAAGCCGGCCGATGCCAGGAGCGATCAGTTCTCCTACTGCGTCGCGGTCCACGAGGCGCTGTTCGGCGCTCGACCGTTCGCGGGCGAGACGCTCGGCGAGCTCGCGCGCGACATCCGGCGCGGTCCGCCGCGACCGCCGCACGTGCGCGGCGTGCCGAGGGCCGTCGCGCGCTGCCTCGCGCGGGGGTTTGCGGCCGATCCCGCAGCGCGCTGGCCGTCGATGACCGCGCTGCTCGACGAGCTCGAGCGCGCGGCGCGGCGGCCGCGGCAGCGACGGATCGCGGCGCTCGTCGGTGGAGCGATCGCGGCCGCGGCCGCGATCGCCGTGGGGGTCGCGCGCGAGCCGGATCCCTACGACGCCGCCCAGATCGCCACCGAGGCGCGGATCGCGGCGGCGTGGAATCCGGGGCGGGCTGCGGTACTGCGTGCGCGCTTCCTGGCAACCGGCACGCCGCTCGCGGCCGAGCGTGCGGCGACCATGGCCCGGCTGCTCGACGCCTATCGCGCGGACTGGACGACGCAGCGGCTCGACGCATGGTCCGCGACCCGGCTTCGTGGCGAGCAGACCCCGGAGATCCTCGAGCGCCGCCTCGCGTGTTTCGATCAGCTCGCCGACGCGATGGGGCGGCTCGTCGGCCTGTTCCTGAGCGCGAGTGTGCATGACGTCGACGAGGCGCCGCAGAGCGTCTACCGGCTCGAGGCGATCGCGACCTGCGGCAACCTCGCTCGTCTGCTCGCGCGTCCGATCGCACCGAGCACGCCTGCCGGGATCCTGGCGATGCGCCAGCTCGCCGAGCTCGAGGCGGCCCGGACCGCGGGTCGACCTGCGGAGGCGTTGCAGCGGGCGAACGCGCTCGTCGAGCCGGCGCTGCAGCTGGGCGAACCGGCGATCCAGGCGCGCGCACGGTTCGACCTGGGCACCGCGCAGGAGAACGGCGGCAGCTTCGTCGAGGCCGAGGCGACGATGCGGCTCGCGCTGCAGGAGGCCGCCGCCGTTCGCGATCACCACCTGGTCGCCGAGTGCTGGCTGGAGCTGCTCTATCTCACCGGGTATTCCCTGCTGCAGCTCGAGGCCGCCGCGGCGCTCGAGCCTGCCGTGCGCGCCGCGGTGGCCCAGGCGGGGGACGATCCTGCCCAGCGGGCAGATCTGGCGAAGAAGCTGGGCTTGATCGACTTCCGCCGTGGCGACATGGCGGCCGCACGCGCGCACTTCGCGGAGGCCCGCGATCGCCACATCGGGGCGCTCGGCGCCGACCATCCGCTGGTGGCGACCGACGAGTCGAACCTCGGCGCGGTGCTGCGCGAGCTCGGCCGCGGCGACGAGGCCGTCGATCACCTCGAGCGCGCGATCGCGATCGTCGAGCGTGCGCTCGGCGCGCATCATCCGGTGATCGCGCAGGCCGAGCACAACCTCGCCTCGATCGCCGAGGATCGCAAGGACTGGCCCGAGGCGGTGCGCCACGCGCGCGCCGCGGTCGAGATGAACGTCGCGGTGCGCGGCGCGGGCCACCCCGATACCGCCAGGAACCGGATCCAGCTCGCGGAAATGCTGCGCCACGCCGGGCGCATCGCCGAGGCGCGCAGCGAGCTCGAGCTAGCACGGGCGACGCTCGAGCGGGTATTGCCGGCGAACCACGCCGAGATCGTCGTCCTCGGCATCCACTTCGCGCAGCTCGCCGAGGCCGAGGGGCACCGGGACGAGGCGGTGCAGATCGCGCGACGCGCGGTCGAGCGGACGCGCGCTGCCAAGGTCCCGAACACCTACTTCGTGTTTGTGATCTCCGAGCTGGCGCGCATGACCGCGGACGACGCGCCGGGCGAGGCGCTGCCGCTCTACGACGAGGCGCTCCGTCTGCATGTCGCAGAGCAGGGGCACAGCCTTCATGACGATATCGATCTGCTGCAGCAGCTCGCCGACGCCGCCGTGCGAGCGCACCGGCCCGGCGCAGCGCTCGCCTGGTTCGATCGGATGCCGGAAGCCGCCGCGCAGCTCGCCTCCCTGCGGCGCCAGCTCGGCGGCGCACCGGCCGGCCATCGCTAGCGCCTCGTCATCGCCCGAACAGCCCGTCATTCCCGGCACTTGAGCCGGTCGTAGCACCCGGTGCGAAAACCCCTGCGACGCCGGCGGCGGACCTGGAACCAGCGGGTAGCCCCCGTGACCGAGACGCAGGAGTTCGCTCAGCTGTACAAGATGTGGTTTCCACTGGTGTGCCGCTGGATCCGTGCGCTGGGCGGCCCCGGCATCGATGCCGAGGATCTCGCGCAGGAGGTCTTCATCGTGGTGCAGCGGAAGCTCGACGGGTTCGACCGCAGGAACCTCGCCGGCTGGCTGTACCGGATTGTGGACTTCACGGTGCGCGATCACCGCCGCCGCGCGTGGTATCGTCGGCGAGCTCCGCCGTCGCCTGACGTCACGCTCGACGAGCTCGCCTCGTGCTCGGACGGCCCGGACGAGCAGCTCGTGTGCAAGCAGCGCGAGCTGTATCTGTGCCAGCTGATCCGTCAGCTCAAACCGCGATGGCGAGACAGCCTCCTGCTGTTCGACGTCGTCGGCCTGTCGGGCGACGAGGTCTCCAGGCTGCAGGGTCTCCCGGCGGCGACGGTCCGCACGCACCTGTCGCGTGCGCGCAAGGAGATCGTCGAGCTCGCGGCGCGACGGTCGACCGAGGGCGACGGGTGATCGACCTCTGCCGCGGGCCGGCTGCGCCGAGATCAAGGATTGTGCGGCGCGTGCACCTCGACGGGCGCGGTCGCGCTGCTCCCGACTCATCGGTGCAGCTCACCGTGATCGTGCATCGCGAACGGCGCGAAGTCCGGAAGCAGAACCGGTGGTTCGCGGCGGGCGACGCAATCATGTCGACGTGTGGGCGCGACAGGACGGTCCGGGGCGAGCTATCGTGGAGCGCGCGGCGACACCGTCGCGAACCCGCCATGAGCGACAAGCCAGACAAGGGTGACAAGGCGACGCGCGAGCACAAGGATGTCGGCGCCGAGCAGGACGAGCACAAGCGGCGCGAGTTCATGCACGCCATGCTCGCGGACCTGCGCGCGCTCGACCGCATGCTGCGCGAGGGCCGGTTCGACACCGGGCCCCGGCGGATCGGCGCCGAGCAGGAGATGTTCCTGATCGATCGCCAGTGGAAGCCGGCGCACGCATCGCTCAAGATGCTCGACAAGCTCGGCGATCCGCACTTCACCACCGAGCTGGGGTTGTTCCAGCTCGAGGCCAACGCCGATCCGCAGATGTTCACCGGCGATGGCCTGTCGCGGATGGAGCGCCAGCTCGACGAGCTGGTCGGCAAGGCGCGCGCCGCGGCGGCCGAGCTCGGCCTCGCGGTGGTGCTGATGGGCATCCTGCCGACCCTGCGCAAGTCCGATCTCGGGGTGCGTTCGAGTTCTCGATCAACGGCACCGACGAGCTGATCGTCCGGCACGACTCGGTGATGCTCGAGGCCTGCAACGCCAGCTTCCAGGTCCACCTCCAGGTCTCGCCGGCGGAGTTCCCGCGGATGTACAACCTCGCCCAGGTGCTCGCCGCGCCGATGGTCGCGGTCGCCGCGAACTCGCCGCTCCTGTTCGGCCGGCGGCTGTGGTCCGAGACCCGGATCGCGCTGTTTCGCCAGGCGGTCGACACCCGGCACACCCACCACCTGCGCGAGAGCGAGGCCCGGGTCAGCTTCGGCACGCGCTGGGTCCGCGACTCGGTGCTCGAGATCTACCAGGAGGACATCGCGCGGTTCCGTACGCTGGTCGGCACCGACCTCGACGAGGATCCGGTCGCCAAGCTGGCGCGCGGCGAGACCCCGCTGCTCAAGGCGCTGCGCCTGCACAACGGCACGATCTACCGCTGGAACCGCGCGTGCTACGGCGTGATGGACGGCAAGCCCCACCTCCGGATCGAGAACCGCGTGATGCCGGCCGGGCCGAGCGTGCTCGACGAGATCGCCAACGGCGCGCTGTGGTTCGGCGCGATGACCGAGCTCGGCGCGCGGGGCGACGACGTCACGCGGCGGATCGAGTTCGACCAGGCCGGCGCCAACTTCTACAGCGCGGCGCGCGAGGGACTCGGCGCGCACTTCAACTGGCTCGACGGCGAGGACATCACGGCGTCGCACCTGATCCTCGACCACCTGATCCCGCTGGCCGAGGCCGGCCTGCGCCGCCAGGGCATCCTCGAGGACGACATCAAGCGCTACCTGTCGGTGATCGACGGCCGCGTCCGCACGGCGCGCACCGGCGCGCGCTGGCTCCTGTCGTCGTGGAACGCGCTCAAGGACAAGGCGACCTCGGGCGAGCGCTCCAGCACGCTGGTCGCGGCGACCGTGCGGCGCCAGCAGACCGGCCGCCCCGTCGCGGAGTGGGAGCGCGCCCGGCTCGACGAGGCCGACGCCGAGTCCGGCCCGGCCAGCTACCAGCAGGTCGATCAGTACATGACCACCGACCTGTTCACCGTCCACGCCTCCGACCCGATCGAGATGGTCGTCAACTTGATGAGCTGGGAGCGGATCCGCCACATCCCGGTCGAGGACAACGACCACCGCCTGGTCGGCCTGGTGACCTACCGCGCGGTGCTGCGGTTCCTCGCCAACGGCGGCTCGATGCACGACACGCCGGTCTCCGCGATCATGCGGACCGACGTCCTCAGCGTCACCACCGAGGCTCGCACGCTCGACGCGATCGCGCTGATGCGCCGCTACCGCTACGGCTGCCTGCCGGTGATACAGGACGGCCACCTGATCGGGATCCTCACCGAGGAGGACTTCATGAACGTCGCGTCCAAGCTGCTCGAGCGCGAGCTCGGCGACCGCCGGTGATCACCGGTGGAACGGCAGTGCGCGACAGCATCGTCCCGTTTCACGGTCCGATGCTGCTGCTCCATGACTCGATGACGACGGTGGACCCGCCGCCGGCTCCCGGAAGCGCTGATCGGCATCCGCGCAACCGGATCATGACCGTCGAGGCCCAGCGAGTCTGCCCATCTGGCTTTCCGAAGTCCGACATCCGAGCGCCGATTCCTGGCCCGAGATCTTGCCGTGCTGGATCCGTAGGTTACTTTCGCTTCGGGCATGTCGGTTCAGTACAGCTACACGCACGCAGCTAAGCGTCTGATCTCCGACGCAGTCGTGCTATGGGTGAGTGGAGCGCGAGAGACAGCCGTCCACCTGGCAGGACTTTCGGCCGAATGCGCGCTGAAGTCCGTGCTCGTCGGTCTCGGGCTTGTACCGGTTGGAACGGATGGCCAGATCGTGACCCGTTCGCTACGGCTCCACATCGATAAACTGTTCGGGCAGTTCCAGACCTTGCTTCAGGGCCATCAGGGCGCGGCGTACGCTGCCCTTCTACCGACGCCGGTGCCCCAACCGTTCCACGATTGGCTTGTCGATCATCGATATGTCGCCGATCGACAGTTCTTGCCTCACACATTCGAACGCTGGATGTGGGCGGCGATCGTGATCTCCAAGATCTTGAGCGAAGCTGAGCGCAAGGTGCCGCGGGAGGCACAGTGACTGCACTGGTCCGGTTCGACGAAGCGCTCGACCGAGCGATCGACTATTCGGTCAAGCACCTGGACGATCTGGGTCGCGATGTCGTGATCGTCCGAGATCTGTTCGGCCGAATTCGAATCGCGCTGGGCAACGATGCTGCTGTCACCGATGAACTCGGCGACGAATTGCATGCCCTGCTCGGTGCGTTCAGCCCTGGGGCGACCGAGCTCATCATGCAGCGCGCGAGTCTTCTCGCGCCTGAGGCGATCTTCGCCGCTGCCGAGCTGCGTCAGATCACCCCCGGCGTGCGGTTGCTCGAACGCTGGGTCGTCGGCGCCGACTGGCTGCGCGCGCCGCTGCCGCGAAAACAAGCCAAGGCACGCCGTATCACGTTCTTTGGGATCAAGGGCGGCGTCGGGCGTTCGACCGCGTTGATCGCGATCGCCCGCCACCTCGCCGAGCACGGCCGCCGCGTGCTTGTCGTCGATCTCGATCTCGAGTCGCCTGGTGTTACCGCATCCCTCTTGCCTGCCGGGATCCTTCCATCGTTCGGCGTCGTGGACTGGTTCGTCGAGGATGATGTCGGTCAGGCTGACTCGGCGCTGCTGCGACAGCTGGTTGCATCCAGCCCGCTCGCGACCGGCACCACAGGAGAGATCCGCGTCGTTCCGGCCGGTGGAACTATCGGGACCGAGAGCTACGTCTCCAAGCTTGGCAGGATCTATACGGCCCCCCCCGGTAAGGGCGACTTCGCGGTGCGGCTCGCCGGCCTGCTGGACGAACTCGAGGCGGCCGAACAACCCGATTGGGTGCTGCTCGATAGCCGCGCCGGGATCCACGATCTCGCGGCCGTCGCCGTCACCAGGCTCGACGCGACGTCGCTTCTGTTCGCGGTTGATACACCGCAAACATGGCTGGCATATCGCTATCGGCTTCGAATCGTCGCCGGACAGGTACCAGAGACCGATCGAGAGCGATACCTCGAGGGCCTACGAGACAGCGCCAGCGTGTTGTTTGAGGATTATCTCTACGATGCCGCCGATGCAAACGACGACGATGCCTTTAATTTCGACGTCGGAGATCGCGACGCGCCCCACAGCCCGGTGCCGATCTACTGGCGGCGCGAGCTGCAAGGTTGGGATCCGACCCGAGAACCTCCGACGGTGACCCCCGATCAACTACGCGGTGCCTTCGGCGAGTTACTCGACTATGTCGACGATACCCTCGCGAGCGCAACATGACGGACGCCTCGGCGCTGCGCACTGCGATCTTGACGAGTGTCCCGGCGGATCCATTTCAAACGACCGCACCGGAGCCACGGTTCGTCTATGTACCCCGGACCCATGTGCGGGCCCTCGATCCGGACAACATGCTCGTGGTCGGCGCGCGTGGCACCGGTAAGAGCTTCTGGTGGCAGGCGTTGCTCAGCGACGCTGCACGCGCGACACTGCAAATTCCGTCGATGAGCCGCGGCAAGGCGGGCGCAGATCCCCGGCAGATTTGGCGCGCCGTCCTACTCGCTCAGTTCGATTCGGGCGTCGACTCCATGGACTCTTGGAAGGACCGCGTCGACTGGGTTGCGAACCATCCCGAAGCAGTCGCGAAGCTCATCCGCAGCTACGATGATGCAGCCGACGCGGACGACACGCGCCACCTCCTCTTGTTCGACGCGCTCGATCGGACCGCCGACGAGTGGACCGAACGCCGAGCCTTGCTCAAGGGCCTACTCCAACTCGTCCTCGATCTTCGCTCCACCAAGGCGATCCGGGCAAAGGTGTTCGTCCGACCTGACATGATCCAGGATCCAGAGGTCCTCGCGTTCGTTGACTCCTCCAAGGTGGTTGGATCTCGCATCGAGCTCACCTGGCCGCGCCACGAGCTCTATGGGCTGCTCTGGCAGTACATGGGCAATGCATTTCAAGGCGCGGCGACATTTCGGCGACGGCACAGCGGCTGGAAGAAGGATGAGACCGGGCTATTTCGGATGCCCGACACATTGCGGACGAATGAGCAGGTGCAACGGGATGTGTTTGCAGAGATCGCGGGGAAAGCTATGGGAACGAACGAGCGGCGCGGTCTGCCGTTCACCTGGATACCCACCCATCTCGCTGATGCCAGCTCGATCGTCACTCCACGAAGCTTCCTGGCAGCGCTTCGAACGGCCGCGGACGAGACCAACCACGATTCCGAACTTGCTCTCGATTGGCGCAGTATTCACAGTGGTGTTCGACGCGCCTCCGAGATCCGAGTGATCGAGCTTGGAGAGGACTTTCCTTGGACAAAGCCTGCGATGGCGGCGCTCGAGGGTCTCAACGTACCCTGCAGCCGAAAAGACCTGGTGAGCCGATGGACCGCAAACAGTGTAATGGAGCGCCTCGATGGACTACCCACCGGAGATCGCAACAAGAACGCGACGCTTGGCCAGCAGGGTTTGCTCAACGATCTCGTCGAGGTCGGCGTGCTCGAGGTCCGGTCGGATGGCCGCTACAACATCCCTGATGTGTATCGCGTGGGCTTCGGCCTAAAGCGGCGGGGCGGCGTCAGGCCGGTCACCTGATTCAGTACTGGCTACTTCCGCATCGTCTCCAGCGGCCAAGAAATGTTGGTCGACGGCATGCGCTGCATCGACACCACGTTGAAGACCGCCAGTAGAGGCGGAATCATGCAACTTGCAGGAGCTTGCCTGCAAGGCGCGGCGGGCCCGAGCGGTGGCGACCACGGCGATTGCGCCCCGCAGTCACACCGCGACAACCGACGAGCACGAGGACCACATCCGCCTGGCGCAGGCGTTCCGCAATCACGGCATCGAAGCGTTGTCCCGGGATGATGGCGTCGAGGTCGAGGAACACGCCGTCTTCCCTGAGGCGTTGTCGGAGCACCTCGCTAACCTGGCGCGCGATCGCCGTCGTGTCGCTTCGCCGATACGAAACGAATACCCTCGCCATCCAGCCACAGCATACGGGAGGGCGAACGCTCGAGCAACGCGGCATCAACGGCGGGCGGCCGCGACAACCCCTCAACGATGTCCTTGTCAGCACCACCCTTCTGAAGCGGCTCGACGGCGCGCCGTGCTAGCTTCGCGCCCCACCGTCCAGGAGATCCCATGCGTCTGACCACTCTTGTTGCCGCCGCGTTCGGCGCCGTCATGTTCTCCACGGCCGCACAGGCCAAGACGGTGGTCGTCACCGCCGACAAGCTGGTCGACGTCGCGAGCGGCAAGCTGATCGACCGGCCGCAGGCGACGATCGTCGATGGCCGGATCACGGCGGTCGGCAAGCAAGGCGATGCCGTCCCCGCCGGTGCGACCCGCGTCGAGCTGCCGGGCGTGACGCTCTTGCCCGGGCTGATCGACATGCACACCCACCTGACGTCGTCGCCGCTGTTCGCCGGCTACAACTCGCTCCTGTTCAGCGACTCGTTCTGGCCGGCGATCTCGACCACGCATGCCAAGCTGACGCTCGAGGCCGGGTTCACCACCGTCCGCAACGTCGGCGCCCGGCACTACGACGACGTCGGCCTCCGCCAGGCGATCGAGAAGGGCTTCGTCGAGGGCCCGCGGATGATCACCGCGACCTACGCGATCGGCTCGACCGGCGGGCACTGCGACTCGACGTTCTTCCCGCCGTCGATGGCGCAGAAGAGCCCGGCGGTGATCGACAGCCCCGAGGCCGGCCGCCAGATGGTGCGCCAGCTCCACAAGTACGGCGCGCAGGTGATCAAGATCTGCGCGACCGGCGGCGTGTTCTCGCACGGCGACACGCCGGGCGCGCAGCAGCTGACGGTCGACGAGATCAAGGCGATCGTCGACGAGGCGCACATGACCGGCATGAAGGTCGCGGCCCACGCGCACGGCGCATCGGGGATCAAGGCCGCGATCCAGGGCGGCGTCGATACGATCGAGCACGCCAGCCTGGTCGACGCCGAGGGCATCCGGCTCGCGATCCAGAAGGGCACGTACTTCGGGATGGACATCTACAACACCGACTACACGCAGGCCGAGGGCAAGAAGAACGGTGTGCTCGAGGAGAACCTCCAGAAGGATCGCGACATCGCGCTGATCCAGCGCCAGAACTACCAGAAGGCGCTCAAGGCGGGGGTGAAGATGATCTTCTCCACCGACGCGGGCGTGTATCCGCACGGGATGAATGCCAAGCAGCTCGCCACCATGGTGAAGTGGGGCGCGACGCCGCTGCAGGCGATCCAGTCGGCGACGATCACCGCCGCGAAGGCGCTCAAGGACGTCACGCTGCTCGAGCGCCCGGTGTTCGTGATGAAGGGCGGCGAGGTGGTGGTGATGGTCAAGCGGCAGTAGCTCGGCGGCGGGCGCCGGTTCACTTCAGCCCGGGCCGCTCGATCCACGGCTCCTTCGGGATCCGCGACAGATCGGGCGTCGAGCAGTCGCGATAGGTCGGGAACAGCGAGCCGAGGTGCATCGGCCCCGAGCCCTTGCACGGGACGCCGTCCGACATCTGGCGCGGCGGGAAGCCGACGACCGGTGGCCGCGTCGTGCGCGGCAGGTTCATCCGCATGAGCCACTCGTTGGACGGCCACTCGAGGCCCCACACCAGCCAGATCCGCATCGGCTGGCCGTGCTCGTCGCGCGCCGGCTCGAACTGGAGGTCGAACACCTCCTTGGCCGCGATGGCCTCGAGGTCGTAGCCGGGGCGCTTGAGGAACTTGAACTGCGTGACCTGGCCCGTGACGCTGACGTCGAGCAGCATCCAGGCGCGCGTCCACGCGTCCTTGTCGAGCGCCTCCTCGGAGTACGGCGGGTTCCGGCGCGACCGGAAGTTGAGCGGCTTGGCCGGCACGCTGGGCGGCTTCTGGTCCTGGATCACGATCACCTCGCCGGTGGCGTCGACCTTGCCGTCGAGGGTCGCGGCGCAGCTCTCGGTCACGGTCACGTGGTTCATCGCGTGCGCCTTGCCGTAGACGAACTCGACGTCGTAGTCGCCGGGCGGGACGAACACGACATAGCGGCCGCTGCCGTCGCTGACGGTGCTGCCGCGCAGGCCCGACTTGTCGGTGACCAGCACGCGCGCGCCCGCGATGGCCACGCCGTTCTGGACATCGGCGACCTGGCCGCGCACGCGGCACTCGAGCTCATCGGCCGCGGCCGGCCGCGTGACGAACAGCAAGGGCAGCGCGAGGACGGGCGCGAGCGCGCGGAGGGACGCCATCACTGCCGCCAAAGCAAGCCATGTGCCTCGATGCACGCGCGGCAAGTCCGCGCCATGCCAGGCGTCGAAGAATGGCAAATTCCGGTCGCGCGGATCGGCTCTGCAGAATCTGCAGATCTGTGGCGCGCGGTATCCATGATTCATCACCGGCATCACTCCGCCCACATGGTGATGTCGGTGGCGGCTTCCATCGCGAGCTGATACGTGCGGTCCCAGTCGGGGTGGCGCAGCAGGAGATAGCCGTCGCTGACCAGCGTGCGCTTCCAGTCGCGCCGCGGGCTGCCGGGCGGCAGCAGGCGCTGCTCGACGACGTGCTCGCCGTGGCGGTGCAGGAACTCGCGGAGCCCGTCGATCCGCGTGATCCGGCCGTTGCCCCTGGCGCGCTTGAAGATGATCGCGGCGTTGTACTTGCGCACGGTCGGCGCCTCGAACTTGCCCCAGCACACCGTGCGCGCCCATTCGCGGAACAGGTCGATGTCGCAGGTGTAGTTCATCTGATCGACCAGGTGCGCGCCGCCGGGCCGGCAGCCGATCTCGCCGAACACGACCTCGCCGCCTCGGTCGGCCGGCTTGCGGTACCACTCCATGTGGGTGAAGCCGTCGCCCATGCCGAGCGCGCCGAGCACGCGGCGGCCGAGCGCGATCCCGGCGGCGAGCCCGGGCTGGTCGAGGTCGCGCACGGTGATGATCACGGGGCTGATCCACTCGTGCGACCGTGCGTCGAGCGGGCGCGGCAGGTACTGCGCGACGTTTTCGAACGCCGGGGTGCCGGCGATGCACACGGTGTCGAACGTGTACTCGTCGCCCTCGACGAACTCCTCGCAGCTGGCCTCGGTGACGTGGTGCATCCGGCCGAGCACGGTGTCGAGCGCGGCGGCGTCGTCGGCGCGGTAGGTGTCGGCGCTGCCGGCGCCCGCGATCGGCTTGACGATCAGCGGGAAGCCGATGTCCGCGGCGGCGGCGCGGGTCTCGGCGATCGTGCGCACCCGGCGCGCGCGGGGCACGCGCAGCCCGGCGGCGGCGACCCGCTCCTTCATCACCTGCTTGTCGCGAAACCCGATCACGGAACCGACCGACATGCCCGGCACGCCGAACCGCTCGCGCAGCCGCGCCGCGGTCACCACCATGACCTCCCAGTTGGCGAGCACGCGATCGACCTCGCGGCCGCGCAGCCACGCGGCGACCCGCTCGATCACGTCGGCCTCGTCGAGCAGGCGCGGCACCTGGAGGTAGTCGTGCAGGTGCTGCTTGAGCGAGCCCGGCAGCGCCTGGGCCGGCGCGTCGCCGACGCCGTACACCTCGGCGCCGACCTCGGCCAGGCCGCGCGTGTACTGCTGCATCTCCGGCGGGTAGCTCGGCGCGAGGAACACGGCCTTCATCGCGACCATGTTACAACGCGGCCATGCGCAACGTGGTGTTCGTCGCGCCGTTCCCCCTCGACACGACGCTGCGGTTCGCGCGCGCGGCCGCCGCGCTGGGCGATGTCCGCATGCTCGGCATCATGCAGGAGGCGCCGCGCGGCGGCGACGCCGGGCTGTTCGCCGACCTGGTGACGGTGAGCGACGGCCTCGACGCCGGCCAGCTGGTCGCGGCCGCCCGCGTGCTCGAGCGCCGGCACGGCCCGATCCACCGCGTGCTCGGCATCCTCGAGGCGCTGCAGGTCCAGCTCGGCGAGGTCCGCCGCGCGCTCGGCGTGCCGGGCACCAGCCCCGAGACCGCCGAGCTGTTCCGCGACAAGGCGCGCATGAAGGACGAGCTCGGCCGCCACGGCCTGCCGTGCGCGCGCCACCGCCTGCTGCGGTCGTGGCACGACGCCGAGGCGCTGATCGCCGAGGTCGGCCTGCCGGTCGTGCTCAAGCCGCCCGCCGGCATGGGCTGCAAGGCGACCTGGCGGGTGCGCAGCGTCGACGAGCTGCGCGCGGCGCTCGCCGCGATCCACGCCTCGCCCGACAACCCGGCGCTCGCCGAGGAGCTGCTGGTCGGCCGCGAGCACAGCTTCGAGACCGTCACGATCGGCGGCCAGGTCCGGTTCCACTCGCTGTCGCGCTACTACCCGACGCCGCTCGAGGTGATGGAGACGCCGTGGATCCAGTGGGTGTGCGTGCTGCCGCGCGACATCTCCGGCCCGGCGTGGGCCGATGCGGTCGAGCTCGGCGTTCGCGCGGTCACCGCGCTCGGCCTCGACACCGGCTTCACCCACATGGAGTGGTTCCGGCGCGACGACGGCAGCCTCGCGATCGGCGAGATCGCGGCGCGGCCGCCGGGCGCCCACATCGTACGGATGACCGGCCTGGCGCACGACGCCGACATGTATCGCGCCTGGGCACGCGCCGTGGTCGACGACGCATTCGATGGCCCGTTCGTCCGGCGCTACGCGGTCGGCTGCGCGTACCTGCGCGGGGTCGGCCGCGGCCGCGTGCTGCGGGTCACCGGCGTCGACCGCGCCCAGGAGCTGGTCGGCCGCCTCGTGGTCGAGGCTCGCCTCCCCGAGCCCGGCGCGCAGCGCAGCGACAGCTACGAGGGCGACGGCCATGTCATCGTCCGGGATCCGGACACCGAGGTCGTCACCGCCGCGATGAAGACGATCATCGAGACGATCCAGGTCCAGTACGGGTAGCGCGCAGCTCGCGATGCGCCCTGCCGTGTACAAGTTGCGCATGTCGCGCGGCGGACTACCCAGCACGACACGGCGTGCGATCAAAATGAACTTCTGATGAATGCCGCGAGTCGAATCATCGTAAGCTTGAAGCCAGTCCGTCGGAGGTAGGCATGCGCACACAACTGTCTCGGTTCCTGTTCACGGCGATTCTGGGCGGAGCGATCCTCGGTTCTGCCGGACGTTCGTACGCCGACGACCACCGCGACGATCGGCACGATCGCCGCCACGAGGAGCGCCGGGAAGACCGCCGGGAAGACCGCCGCGAGGACCGCCGCGAGGACCGCCGCGAGGTCCGCGACCACCGCCGCCCGTACGAGGCGCCGCCGCCGGTTCGCTACGAGCGCCACGCCGATCGCCGCGGCTACGTCTGGATCAACGGCAGCCATGAGTGGCGCGATGGCCGCTACGTCTGGGTCGGCGGCCGCTACGAGTCCGAGCGCCGCGGCTACCGCTGGCGCGAGCTGCGCTGGGAGCTGCGCGATGGCGCCTACATCCGCGTCGACGGCGGCTGGTTCGCGCTCGGCCCGGTCGCCGCCCCGCCGGTGCTGCGCGAGGAGCGCTGGGAAGCACGCCCCGGCTTCCTGTGGGTCCGCGGCCACTGGGACTGGCGCGACGGGCAGTGGCTGTGGCTCCCCGGGCACTACGAGCGCGAGCGCGCCGGCCACGTGTGGCGCGAGCCGCACTGGGAGCAGCGCGACGGCGTCTACGTCAAGGTCGAGGGCAGCTGGGTGATCCGCTGAGCGGAGCCGGCCGTCACGGCAAAAGGACCAGCCGCTCGAACAGGTGATCGAGCGCCGCGGCGGGAGCGTCGCACAGCCCGGTGTGCACCGGCGAGGTCTGGATCATCGCGCTGCGCGGCGCGACCAGCCAGTGGAACCGCTCGCCGCGGGGCAGCGCCGCGATCGGCCCGCCGCGCGGATCGCCCGCCGCGATCAGCGGGATCAGCGCGAGCGCGGCCTCGACCTCGGCGGCATCGGTCGACGGCGACAGGGCGCGCAGCCGGGCGGCGTCGAGCGCGACCCGCGCCGCCAGGTAGCCCTGCGTCGGGCACGACACGATCACGCCGGCGATGATCAGCTCGCCGCGCTCGACGCGCGGCACGACCCGCACCACCGCGTAGTCAAACGAGCTTGGCACGGATCGCCTCCTCGACGAACAGTCGTCCGGCACCTGGGCGACGATGTCGCGCAGCGCCGCCTGGGTGATCCGCGGCGCGAGCTGTGCGTCGGCGGCGCGCATGTCGCCGGCGAGCGGCAGCAGCGCGTGGTTGCGGATCATCGCGAACGGCGAGCGGCTGCGCGCCAGGTGATCGGACCAGTCGTGGTGGAAGTACAGCGCGGCGCCGTGATCGATCAGGTACAGCGCGCGGTGCCAGCGCAGCATGTTGGGGTTCTTCGGCGTGCGATCGACGTTGGTGATGAACGCATCGAACCACACGATCGCGGCGGCGAGCTCGGGCTCGGGAGGCGGCGCCAGGGCCGGCTCCCAGTTGAGCGCGCCCGGCAGGTAGTCGAGCGCGATGTTGAGCCCGGCGCTCTTGCGCAGCAGATCCTGGAGCTCGGGATCGGGCTCGGAGCGCGCGAGCAGCGCGTCGATCTCGATCAGCGCGAGCTGCGGCACCGGCAGGCCGAGCAGGCGGCCGAGCTCGCCGGCGATCAGCTCGGCGACCAGCGCGCGCGGGCCCTGCGCGGCGCCGTGGAACTTCGCGACATACGTGCCGTCGTCGTCGGCCTCGACCACGGCCGGCACGGAACCGCCCTCGCGCAGCGGCGTCAGGTAGCGGATCGCGCGCACGGTGCGCATCCCGGCAATCTACCAGCGCGCGCCGGTCGCGGTGAGCGGCCGGCCGGGCCGCATTGACAATCGCTCGACAGATCCCGAATCGTCCGGTCGTGATCCGGTGCGCCGCCCTGCTCGTCGCCTGCGCCTGCGCGTCCGCGCCGTCGCCGTGTCCGACGGTGCCGAGCGCTCCGGGCGCGCCGCCGCTGCTCTGGCGCGTCGAGGGCCCGGGTGGCGGCGCGATCTGGCTGTACGGCACGGTCCACGACACCGGCGCCGACGACGTGCCGCCGGCGGTGTGGCCCCGGCTGGACGCGGCGACCGTGTTCGTCTCCGAGCTGGGCGACGAGGAGCCCGACGCCGAGGCGATGAACGCGCTCGCGCGCCTGCCGTGGGGCCAGGTCCTCGACCGGCTGCTGCCGGCCGATGACTGGTGGGACCTCGTCGAGGCGATGCTCGGCGCGATGACCGAGGACGAGCTCCGCCACGCCCGGCCGTGGTTCGCGCTGGTCCGGCTGCACACCCGGCTGGTGCACGCGCCCCGGCCGTCGATGGACGCCGCGCTCGCCGAGCACGCCCGGGCCCGCGGCATCGCGGTCGAGCGCCTCGAGTCGTGGCAGGAACAGCTCTCCGCGCTCGATGCCAGCGTGACCCCGGCCGACCTGTCGCGGGCGATCCGCGGGCGCAGGGCCGTGGCCTGTCAGGTCGCCCAGCTCCACGCAGCATATCGCTCCAGCGATCTGGCGGCGCTCGCGCGGATACTGGTCGAGCCACTGCGCGGCGCCCCGCTGCTCGCCGAACGCAACCGCCGCTGGCTGCCGCAGATCGAGCGCCTCGTCGCGCGCGGCGACGGCTTCGTCGCAGTCGGCCTCGGCCACCTGCTCGGCGAATCCGGCCTGACCACGATGCTGGCGCGCGCTGGGTACCGCGTGGTGCGAGCGCCCTAATCAACATCGGCCGAGCGCAGTGATGAGCTGTGAGAGATTTGCTGTGGGCGTATCGTTGCGAAGTAGCCAAAGCTACGTTGTTGTAGCGACGTTCACGTGCGATGACTTCGTACAAGCGCGGCCGGCGTGGGTTCCGGCTTTACTGATCGCGACAGGCGATTGATCATGGATATCGTGGTGTCGGATTTTTCGAGCCGTGGCGCAATCGTGAAGACCGGCGACATCCTCGAAGGCCGCTATCGCATCGTGAAGACGCTGGGGACCGGGTCGATCGGCTCGGTCTACCTCGCAGAGCACCTGCTGCTCAAGCGGCGCGTCGCGATCAAGATCCTGCGCCCCGACGTGGGGGAGGCCAGCAACCTCGATAGCTTCATGACCGAGGCCCGCACCGCCGGAACGCTCGGCCACCCCAGCATCGTCGAGTGCACGGATATCGGATACACCGCGGCCGGCGTGCCGTACATCGTGCTCGAGTATCTCGACGGCATGGTCCTCACCGACGAGATCTATCGGCTCGGCGGCCTGCCGGTGCGCCGGGCGCTCAAGATCGCCGCCCAGATCGCCGCGGCGCTCGAGGCCGCGCACGGCGCCGGCATCGTCCACCGCGACCTGACCTCGGACACCGTGTTCCTGATCGAGAGGGGCGACGCGCGCGACCTCGTGAAGGTGTTCGACTTCGGCGTGTCGCGGTTCCGCACCGTGCCCGGCGAGCGCCGCCAGCCCGGGCTCGCCGTCGGAACGCTCGAGTTCATGGCCCCCGAGCAGCTGACCCGCCCCGAGGTCGTCGATCGCCGCACCGACGTCTACGCACTCGGCGTGATCCTCTACGAGATGCTGACGGCGCGCCGGCCGTTCACCGACGACGACCGCCGCCTGCTGCTGCATCGCGTGGTCAACGAGCCGCCGCCGCCGCTGTTCCTGTCGGGCGCGCCGGCCGGGCTGGAGGAGCTGATCGTCGGCCGGCTGCTCGCCAAGGACCCGGAGCAGCGCTGCGCCACGATGGCCGACGTGCAAGCCGCGCTCGACGCGTTCGGGGCGAGCCTGCGGCCGAGCGGGCCGCCGTCCGGACAGCTCGAGGCCCAGCGCGAGGCGCTGCCGATCGCCGAGCTGTCGCCGGTGCAGGCCGAGGCGATCGCACTGCCGGTGCTGGCGCGCCGCCGCGCGCCGCAGCTGGCGTGGCTGATCGCGGCGGTGCTCGCCGGGGGCGCGGGAGCCGGCATGCTCTACGTCGAGGGCCAGGCCCGCTCGGGGGCCGAGCGCCGGCCAGCTGCGCGCCGATGCCATCGCCGCGATGCCGATGCTGCGCGCTGCGATCGAGACCGACGCGGCGACGATCGCCGACATGGCCAGCAGCGAGTTCATCCTGTCGCCCCGGCCCGGCGAGGTCCTCGAGCTGTTCCAGCGCCAGGACGGCCAGGACCATGCGATGGCCTCGATGCTGCGCATCCCCGCGGCCGGCGCGGCGATCCAGCCGCTCGACGGCCAGCGCCCGCGGATCGCCAGCGACGGCAACGCGCTCACGGTCACCGTCGGCGCGCCGATCGTCAAGCATGCAGCCGGCGTCGGCGGCGCGGTCGCGATCGCCGTGCCGCTCGATCTCGGGCTGATCAGGCGGCGGCTCGCCGAGCACGCGCGCAGCGCGACCCTGGTCGGCCTCGGCGCACCCCTGACCCTGGTCAACACGGTCGTCGGCGGCCCGACGCTCGCGGTGCCGGTCCCGCTCGACGCCGACCTCAAGACCGGCGAGGTGGCTCTCACCGTCACGACGCCGCCGCCCGCCGTGCGCAGCGAATTGCGGCTCGCCCGCTTCGGCTGCTGGGGGCTGGCCGGCGCGATGCTGATGCTGTTCACCGTAAGCTTGCTACGACGCGGCAAACCGGAGTAGACGGTGACAATGATCCGAACACTCGGGTTTCTTGCATGCCTGTTGCTGGTCGCGTGTGGTAGTGGCTCGTCGCACAAGACCCCAGCCAAGCCTACGCCGGCGGAGCCAGCCGAGCCGGTAGCCAGCGATCCGGCGCCGCCGGAGCCCAGCCCGGAGGCTCCAGCCGCCGCGCCCGCCGCGTCCAGGACGCTGTACCAGCGGCTCGGCGAGACCCCCGCGATCACGCTCGTGGTCGAGGAGTTCGTCGGCCGCACCACCACCGACCCGCGGATCAAGGAGCGGTTCTTCAACACCGACGCCGTCAACCTCAAGCGCCTGCTCGTCGAGTTCGTGTGCCAGGCCACCGGCGGGCCGTGCAAGTACACCGGCCGTGACATGGTGAGCTCGCACGCGGGCATGGACCTCGTCGACGAGGAGTTCAACGCGCTGGTCGACAACCTGTCCGGCGCGCTCGACAAGTACAAGGTGCCCGATCGTGAGAAGAACGAGCTGCTCGGCGCGCTCGGCCCGCTCAAGCCGCAGATCGTCGCGTCGCCCGACAAGCTCCACCCGATCGACGACGCCCAGCTCGCCAGGGCCGAGAAGGTCGCGGCCAAGCGGCGCGGCCAGCGCTCGTACGCCGAGCAGCTGTTCAGCCGCGCCGAGATGATGACCGGACCCAAGCCGCTCAACCCGATCGCGAACGTGTTCCGGGCCGGCGCGCCGCAGCGCGTGGCCAGCCCGCTCAAGAAGCTGCCGAGCGACACGCCCGCGCAGCCCCGCACCGCCGGCGGCTCGGAGACCGACGAGCCCGACAGGCGCCCCGCCGCGGGCTCGCTGCACGGCTCGATCCGGATCGACGGCAAGACGCCGAGCGGCCTCGGCGTCGTCATGCTGTGGCCCGAGCGCGGCGGCAAGAAGCGCGTCGCCAAGCAGCGCATCATCGAGCAGCGTGGCAAGATGTTCGCGCCGCACGTGATGGCCGTCCCCGTCGGCTCGACCGTGTC
>VBLP01000194.1:22453-26107 GCA_005887925.1 Deltaproteobacteria bacterium
CAAGTACCGCGTCCAGGCCTGGAACGAGCAGAGCGGCGATCCCGTGACAAAGACCGTGACGATCAACGCCGGCACCAACGAGAGCGACATCGACCTCAAGGGCGGCGGCCTGGCGATCAGCCCCGACAAGTTCGGCACCGCGCGCCAGTAGCGGCCCGGCCGCGCGACGGATCGGGAATACAAACCGCGCTACTGGCCTGGCAGCTTCAGGCCATGCTCCTTCATGATGGCCTGGTTCTTCTCGTCGGCCCGCTTGAGCGCCGGGCGGGCGTTGATGTTCTCGAGGTACGCGGCGATCTCCGGCGTCGGCTTCATCATGCCGAACATGGTCATGAAGCGGAGCGTGCCACCGAAGATCACATCGGCCATCGAGAACATCTCGCCGAGCAGGAACGGCCCCTTGGCGACCGCACCGCTGATCGCGGTGATCATCGCATCGTAGTCTCCCCAGCCGGCCTGGCCCGGCTTGAAGTCCCACTTCTGGGCGCGGGCCATCGACCCGGGCTCGATCACCGAGGGCGCGAAGAACGACCACCGCAGGTACGTGCCGCGGCGCGGATCGTCGAGCACGGGGGCGAGCCGGCCGAGCGCGTAGCGGTCCGCGAGGTAGAGGCCGATCGCGGCGGCCTCCGTGACGACGGCATCACCGTCGGTCAGCGTCGGCAGCTTGCCCATCGGGTTCAGCGTCAGGAACTCGGGTGCCTTGTGGGCACCTGCCATGAGGTCGATGAACTTCAGCTCGTACGGCTGGCCGAGCTCTTCGAGTGCCCAGACCACGCCGGCGGCGCGCGAGAACGGATGATGATAGAGGGTGATCATGAGGCGGAGGTTACACCGCGTCCGCTGACAAGCGCCTGTCAGTTGACGTGCCAGGCGGCGTCGATCCAGTCACCGTCCTCGAGCTGCTGGACCCCCACGTGCCCGCGCGTCACAGCGACTGCAGGAACGCGACGAGGTCGGACCTGTCCTGCGCCGAGAGGTGCATGGCGAACCGGCCGTCGTAGAAGTCGACGACGGCGGCGAGGTCGGCGGCGAGGCCGTTGTGAAAGTACGGCGCGCGCGCCGCGAGCCCGCGGAGGATCGGTCCCTTGAACCGGCCGATGTGCTTCCACTTGCCGGTGATCAGCGCGCGGCCGGGGTCGGTGGTCTGCCGGACCTGGCCGGTGAGCTTGTTGCGCAGGGTGTAGAGCGGCATGTCGGGTGTGCGGCGCGAGGCGTCGGTCAGGCCGATGTCGAGCGGCGCGGAGACGGAGTGGTTGCCCGCGCTGGGCGTGTCGTGGCAGGTCGTGCAGGTGCCGGCGACGGTCGCGGGGTTGCCGAACGCGGCCTCGTCGTTGATGCCGGAGACGCCGGAGATGTTGACGGGGCGGGTGTTGAACAGCGCCTGGCCGCGGGCGATGGCATGGCGCGCGTCGTAGACACCGCCGTTGCCCGGGGCGTTCGCCCAGGCGTTGTAGAGATCGAACACGATCGGGGTGAACGGCGCGTGGGTCTGGCTGTCGCCGAAGTTGTCGTTGATGCCGAGGTAGAACGGCTGCGTGATCAGCGTGCCGGGGCCGCCCCGGACGGCGGCGGCATCGAGTGGGCCGGCGGCGGTGTCGCGCAGCTGCGCGGTGAACAGCGCGGTCTCCATCGCGACGATCGACTCGCGCTGCGCGGTGGTGAGCGGCGCGCCCTGGGCGTGGCCCTGGGTCGCATCGCTGGCCTGCTGCGACAGATCGAGGTGGATCGCCTGGCCGGGGACGGTCTCGCGGCCGTCCCACATCACGGTGCTGAGGAACTTGAGGTTGGTCGATGGCAAGGGGCGCCGGAACAGCGACAGCTCGGCGGCGCCGGCGTAGTGATAGGGGTCGTCGACCGCGACGAGCTCGAACTCGGCGTCGGCGGGCACCGGCAGGCCGACGCGGATCAGGCCGCGGGTGAGCAGCATGCTGTACGCGGCGCGGCGCTTGTCGACGGTCGAGACATCGGCGTTCGGCGAGCTCGCGCCGTCGTTGGTGCGGAAGATCGCGCCGAGGCCGAACGTGTCGTCGAGCTCGCCGCCGCGCGTGGCATCGAACACGGCGAGGACCTGCTTCGGCGTGACCGTCCAGGCCGCGGTGGGAAGGTGACAGCTGACGCAGCGGCGCCCGTTGGTGCCGAGGTCCTGGAAGAACTCGTTGCCGAGATCGATGTTGCCGGCCGTGCTGAGCGTGGCCAACGATCCGGTAGGATCGGGGAGCAGGAGGTTGCTGGGGAGGCTCGGTGCGTGGCGCGCCATTTCCTGGATCCCCGGGTCGTCGATCTCCACATCTGTGCCTACCGACGACAACCGAGGACCTACCGCGCACCCGATCGTCGCCAGCGGCAGCACCACGTACAGCTTGGGCATGGAGCGTTTTGCTGCACGGCGCGCGCCGGCGCGCGACTGGCTGAAATAATTCACTCTGAGTGTCCGGCGGGTGCGCAGCCTGACCCGTTTTGCAAACACTGCTGTGCAAGCCCTGGGGTAGCGGTTTGGCGCGTCGGAGATTCTCGTAACTGCGCGCCGCGCAAAGACGATCGCCGGACCGGCGGCGGCCTGCTGTATCGTGGCCGATGCCGTAGCTCCGCGATGACGAGACCCCCGGGTGATCACCGCATCGCGGTCTGTGCAACCGCGCTGTCTGCCATCGAGGCGATGACCGAGCTGGTACGCGCGGGTGGGGCGCGCGAGGTGCTGGCGATCCACGGCCGCGATCCGATCGCGCTGGCCGCGGCGCGGCAGCGGGCCGATGCGTACGTGCTGCACAGCGTCGCGGGCGAGGCCGCGGAGCGGCTGGCAGCGGCGCTGGCGGAGCGGTCGACGCGGGCGCCGCTGGTCGCGGTGGGCAGCGATCCGGCGCGCGGCGCGGCGCCCAGCCTGTGGCTCCCGGCGGTGCCTCCGCCCGGCCGGCTCAACCGGCTGATCGCAGACCTGCTCGACGACGAAGCGGGGCCGGCGGCGCCGGCGCCGTCGTGGCGGCGCAAGACCGACGTGATCGTCGGCGACAGCCCGGCGATCCGCCAGGTGCTGCGCGCGCTCGACCGGCTCGCCCCGGCGGCGACTCCGGTGCTGGTCACCGGCGAGAGCGGCGTCGGCAAGGAGCTGGTGGCGCGCGCGCTGCACTACGCGGGGCCGCGTGCGCGCGAGCCGTTCGTGGCGATCAACTGCGCGGCGATCCCGGACACGCTGTTCGAGGCCGAGCTGTTCGGCTACCGCCGCGGCGCGTTCACCGGCGCGGTGAGCGCGCACGCCGGCGCGATCGAGGCGGCGCACCGCGGCACGCTGTTGCTCGACGAGATCGGCGACATGCCGCTCGCGATGCAGGCCAAGCTGCTGCGCGTGCTCGAGACCGGCGAGGTCCAGCGCATCGGCGCGACCGAGGGCAAGAGCGCCGACTTCCGGCTGGTGACCGCGACCAACCGCGACCTCGAGCAGGCGGTGTCGGCGGGCCAGTTCCGCGCCGACCTGTTCTATCGCATCCACGTCTGCCCGCTGCACGTGCCGGCGCTGCGCGATCGCGCCGAGGACATCCCGCGCCTGGTCCATCACCAGCTCGCGCTGATCGCGGCGCGCGAGCGCCGGCCGGTGGCGCGGATCACGCCGGCGGCGCTCGACAAGCTGTCGGAGTACGGCTGGCCGGGCAACGTGCG
>VBLP01000018.1:0-8482 GCA_005887925.1 Deltaproteobacteria bacterium
ACGACGGCCGGTGCGCCGTGGTCGACCCCGGGGAAGCCCCGCCGGTCGAGGCCGCGCTGGTGCGCGAGCATGCCCGGCTCGCGGCGATCTGGGCGACCCACCACCACCCCGATCACGTCGGCGGCATCGCCGGGCTCGTCGCCGGGCGCAGCGACATCGAGGTCGTCGTCGGCAAGAAGGATGCGGCACGCACGCCGCACGCGACGCATATCGTCGACGACGGCGACGAGGTCGCGCTCGGCGCGCTGCGCGCGCGCTGCATCCACAACCCCGGCCACACGCTCGGCGCGATCACGTACGTCGTCGACGGCTGCGCGTTCACCGGCGACACCCTGTTCGGCGCGGGCTGCGGCCGGGTGTTCGAGGGCGACGCGGCGATGATGCACGCCTCGCTGATGCGGCTCGCCGCGCTGCCGCCCGACACCAGGGTCTACTTCGGCCACGAGTACACGGCGGCCAACCTGCGGTTCGCGGCCGCGGTCGAGCCCGACAACGCGGCGGTCGCCGGCCGCGCCCGGGCGCTGGCCACGCCGTCGACGCCGTCGACGATCGCCGACGAGCGCGCGACCAACCCGTTCCTGCGCGCCGCCGAGCCCGCGGTGATCGCCGCCGCCAGGGCGCGCGGCGCCGCCGGCGATCCGGTCAGCGTGTTCGCCGCGGTGCGCAGCTGGAAGGACGGCTTCCGGTGACCCGGCAGCTGGTGTCGTCGGGATCGCCCTACGAGGCGATCACCGGCTTCTCCCGCGCGGTCCGGATCGGCCCGTGGATCTCGGTCGCCGGGACTGCGCCGCTGCGCGGCGGCGTGACCGCGCACCCCGGCGACGTCTATGGTCAGACCAGGGAATGCCTCACCACGATCATCGCCGCCGTCACCGAGGCCGGTGGCTCGATCGACGCGATCGTGCGCACCCGGGTGATGCTCACGAACATCGACGCGTGGCGCGACGCTGCCCGCGCGCACGGCGAGTTCTTCGGGAAGATCCGGCCCGCATGTACGTTCGTTGGTGTGAGCCGCTTCATCGATCCCGAGTGGCTGGTCGAGATCGAAGCAGATGCCTATGTCCTCTGATACTCTGGACCGTCGATGACCGAGCCATCTGACCTGGCACTGCTCGACAGCTGGCGCAGCGGCGACACCGCGGCCGGCGAGGCGCTGTTCCAGCGCCACTTCGACGCGATCTATGGCTTCTTCGAGACCAAGTGCGAGGCCGACGCCGACGAGCTGACCCAGGCGACGTTCCTGGCCTGCCTGCGCGCGCGCGACCAGTTCCGCAAGGAGTCGAGCTTCCGGACCTACCTGTTCACGATCGCGCGGCACGAGCTGTACCGCGTGCTGCGCGGCCGCCAGCGCGACGGTGCCCGGCTCGACTTCCAGCTGTCGTCGATCGCCGAGCTGGTCTCGACCCCCGGGACCCGGATCGCCCGCAATCAGGAGCACCGCCAGCTGGTCGAGGCGCTGCGCGCGCTGCCGGTCGAGCAGCAGACCCTGCTCGAGCTCCACTACTGGGAGGACATGGAGATCGCCGACCTCGCGGCGGTGTTCGAGACCCCGCAGGCGACGATCCGCACCCGGCTGCATCGCGCCCGCAAGGCGCTGCGCGACAAGATGGCCGGAACCGCCCCGCGGCGGGTGCTCGAGACCCTCGAAACGATGGACGCGTGGGCGCGCGCCATGCCGCGTCATGCCGCGAAGTAGCGCGATCTTCGGCGGTTGCGCCTGCGACACGATTTCCACCGAAGACCTGACACAAACCGGCCGGTCCTTCATCTATCACGGCGCCCGGAAACCGACGGGCGAAAGGTGAACGAAATGTCCCTCCGCATTTCCAGTCTGGTCGTGGCGGCGCTCGGTGTGGGTTGCGTATCCAGTGATCTCGATGGTGCGGCCGAAGATCCGCACACCAGCACCGTGCAACAAGGCTTGTGCGGGCCGTACATGTGCGGCACCAACTCGCCCCAGATCGCCNCGTGGTCGGCTTCGTGCAGGGCGGCGTGCTCTACCTGCCGCGCGTCGTCGCCGGTCGGCTGTACGCGATCAGCTCGGGGGGCACGCTGTCGGGCGCCGCGCTAGCCGGCGGCTGGTTCTACCTCCGCAACGGCAGCCGGATCTTCCAGCTCCGTGTGACCGACGTCAGCAGCGTCCCGTCGTGGGCGGTGCCGACCAGCGGCGTGGCCCCCGTGCTCGAGGACTACCACCTCGACTGGACCGAGTTCGTCAACGGCCACTGGGGCGACTTCCGCAACATGTGCACCAACCCGCCGGGCCGCGAGCAGAGCGAGATCCTGACCATGACCGGGGCGAACATCTACCGCACGCTGCTGTTCGAAGGCGACCGGATCGACGCGGCCAAGAAGCTCGACACCGGCGTCGACACCACGTGGTTCAACCTCGGCTGCGCCGGCAGCGCGCTCGCCAAGATGGCGCTGACCGGCCACACCGAGGCCTCGCGCGTCGCCGGCACGTTCGACACCACGCTCGCCGAGCGCCAGACCATGCTCAAGATGCTCGCCGCCGACTACTGCGGCGACGGCACGCCGTTCACCGTCGCCGGGCAGCCGCTCAACTGGCGCGACGACAAGGGCACGATGAAGCTCACCGCGCTGCTGTTCAGCCCGCCGCAGCCGCTCGTGCTCGAGTCGCGCTGGAACGAGCTCGGCCCGGTGTGCCTCAACAAGGCGCGGGTCGACGTGCACTGGACCCTGCTCGGCTGGAACACGTTCGGCGCCGACGTCTACGACCAGGCCAAGAGCTGGTGCCCGTCGCGCTTCCCGCCGCCGTGCGCCGACAGCAGCTTCGACACCGCCGGCTACCATCTGCTCAGCGCGACGCCGTAGCGATCGCCTCGAGCTCGGCGGCGCGTGCGTCGTAGCCGCCGGCCTCGCGGTACCACGCCGCCGCCGCCGCCGCGAGCGTGCGCGCCTCGGGCGCGGTCACGAGGTGAGCGAGCAGCGCCCGGGTCCGCGCGACCCGGCGCTGGTAGTACGGGGCCTGCTTGATCACGTCGAGCTGGTCGTAGATCGCGAGCGCCGCGCGCGCGTTGTCGATCGCCGCCGCGCGGCGGCCCAGGCGGTGGGCGCACCCGGCCGCGAACAGGAAGCCATCGCCGGCGAAGAACTTGTTCCACCACTCGTTCTCGAGCCCGCGGGCGGCGCTGCGGGCCTGCTCGATCGCGGCGTCGAGCTTGCCATCGAGCGCGGCGAGGTAGGCCTGCGCGAGCGGCTTGCGAACGTCATCGACCATGTGCATCGCGTCGCGCGCCTCGCCGGTGTCGCCGCGCTCCTCGGCCAGCCAGCCGAGATGGTAGGCGCACTCGCTGAGCCGCCCGTTGATCTCGCGGGCGTGAAACCTCTGCACGCGCTGACACATGTCGCGCAGCCGGCGCGCCGCCGCCCCGGCGTGCTCCGTGAACATCGCGGCCTTGAACTCCGAGTCGAGGGTCAGGACATGGTCGCGAGGTTGCCCACCGCCGAGACCAGCTCGACGTCGCCGTCGCGCGAGCGGGGCTCGTCGAGCGCCCGCGTGAACCATGCCCGGGCGGCCGGGGCGTCGCCCGCCGACAGCCGCGACACCCCGAGGTTATTGTACAGCAGCGCACGCTCGAACGAGCCCGCAGGGCCGAGCCGGCGCGCGATATGTTCCACATAAGGAGCAGCGCCGAGCACGGCGCCGGCGCCCGGGGGCAGCTCCTGCTCCCCCATCGTCGCGATGCCGAACACCTCGCGCGCGTAGGCCTCGACGAACACGCGCTCGTCGCCGCCGTCGATCGCGGACGTCGCGGCCTGCTCGAGCGCCGGCAGCGCCTGCGCCGGCAGCCCGCGGACCACGAGGTCGAACCCCTGGACCAGGTAGGCGCGGGCCACGAGCGGCGCGTAGCCCAGCGCGCGGGCCTGGCCCACCATCGCCGCGGCGGCCCCGGCCACCGTCGGATCGGCCGCGCGCGCCAGCATGCGCAGCCGCGCGATCTGCTGCGCCTGGGTCTCGCGCAGGCAGTGCTCGGCATCAGGCAGGCCGCGCGGCGCGACCACTGTGTTCGACAGCCGCTCGCCCGGCACGTGCGCCAGCACGTCGAGCACCGTCTCGAGGCTGACCCGCGCCCGGGCCAGGCAGCTGAGGTTGCGCTCGTAGATCTGCGGCGTCAGCTCGCCGCGCTCGTTCGCCAGGCACGCGGCGCGGTGCGACGCCGTCCAGCGCGCGGCGTACGCGGCGAGCTCGCCGTCGAGCCGGGGCGCCTCGCCGGCGCCGTACACGCCCAGCGTCCGGAGGTGGCCGATCATCTGGCCGCGCGCCGCCAGGTTCCACACCCGCGCGATGTCGCCGCGCGCCCCCGAGCACGGCTCGACCGCGCTGCCCGACGCGTACAGGCTGCCGATCGCGAACGCTGCGGCGGTCGCCGCCAGCGCGCCGGCCGCGATCCGCCGGCGCCGCCAGATCGTCGCCGGATCGCGCGCCAGCGCACGCAGCAGCTCCGGCATCGACGCGAACCGCGCCGCCGGGCCACGGGCCGTGCCGCGAGCCACGATCGCCGCGATCCACCCCGCAGCGCCTCGCGCAGCGACACGCAGAACGCGTACTGATCGACCGCCGCGGTCAGCGTCCCACCCTCGGCCTGCTCCGGCGGCATGTACCTCGGCGTCCCGGCGCCGCGGGTCAGCTCCGAGCTCGTGGTCCCATCGTCCGCTTCCCGGACATCGCCGCGCGCCAGCCCGAAGTCCAGCACGCGGACCCGGCCGTCATCGCCGCGGATCGCATTGTCCGGCTTGAAGTCGCGGTGGATCAGCCCCGCGGCATGCGCCGCGGCGAGCCCCTCGCCGGCCGCGCGATAGATCGCGACGATCTCGCGCAGCGTGCGCGGCTCGGCGCAGTACGCGCGCAGGTTCTGGCCGCGCACCCACTCCATCACGATGTAGATCTGATCGTCGACGACGCCCACGTCATGGACCGTCACCACGTTGGGATGCGACAGCTTCGCCAGCGCCTGGCCCTCGATCTGGATCCGATCGCGCGCCGCCTGCATCGTCGCCTTGACCAGCTTGATCGCCACCCGGCGCTCGAGCTCGGGGTCCCATGCGCCCCACACCACGCCCATCCCGCCCGCGCCGACCATCTCGAGCAGCTGATAGCGCCCGAGCCGGACCTGCTCCTGCTTGGCGAACAGCTGGTTCCCGATCCGCGTGCGCGCCACCGCGCGCACCAGCCGGTCCGCCTCGGGCCGCACTCCGAGCCGTGGCGCTGCTCCCTCGCCGGCGGCCGTCATATCGCGTGTCTCGACCTCGTCCGGCGCCGCGGTCTCGGCGAGCTCGGGCGCCACCGTCTCGGCGAGCTCGGGTGCCGCCGTCTCGGCGTTGCCCAGCGCCGGCGCCGGCTGATCGGGTGGACGCGACGACATTGTCCGCAGGATATCACCTGCCCGAACGAGCAGGCCGCGCCCGCAGCGCCGCGGCTACACTCGGCCGATGCGGTTCGCGATCCGGCCCGCCACGCTCGACGATGCCGAGGGCATCGCGCGCGCCCACACCGCGAGCTGGCGCACCAGCTACCGCGGCATCCTGCCCGAGGCCGTCCTCGAGCGTATCGACGTCGACCAGCGCGCCGCGAGCTGGCGCCGGACCCTCCAGGACCGCTCCGTGCTCACCCTCGTCGCCTACGACGTCACCCACCGCGACATCGTCGGCCTGTGCGACGCCGGCCCGAGCCGCCGCGACCCCGGCACCGGCGAGGTCTACCGGATGTACCTCGAGCACCACGCCCGCCGGCACGGCCTCGGCCGCGAGATGTTCGAGCAGATCACCGACTGGCTGCGGTCGCGAAGCCTCCACTCGCTCGTCATCTGGGTGCTCGACAACAACCATCACGCGCGCCGGTTCTACGAGGCCATGGGCGGCCGCCCCGACCGCCGCGTCGCATCGACCGTCTCCGGCTTCCCCATCGTCGAGCTCGCCTACGTCTGGGACCGCCTCTAATGTAGCGCGCGGAGCACTCGCCACAGCCCGAGCGCCGGCTGCATGGTTCACGGCCGCGCTCGCGCGCGCAGGCCATGCTCGGCGAGCGCGTCACACCTGCGCTGTCCGGATTGTCCGAATACCGGACATGATGACCCAACGCTGTCCGGCACGAACACTGCAGCATCAAACGCGCAATCCGTACAATGCTTCGAGCGAGCAACAGACTGCATAAAACACTCATCGACCGGCTGCGACTGTCATACGTACATGCTACGTGGAGGACATGACGACCGAGTTGCCACGGTTGCTGCGTCAGCGCCTGCGCGCGCAAGCTGATCTGTTCGCGGCGCTCACAGCCCATCCCGTGCTGGTCGGAGCCGGTCGAGAACACGCGCTGTCGGAGCTGCTTCGTCAGTTCCTGCCGCGCCGGTTCGAGATCCTGCAAGGCGCCGTGGCCATCGCTGATGAGGATCAGCGGCCGATGCGCACGACCCATCAACTCGACCTGATCATCGTGGACACGATGGACTTCCCGACGCTGCTGCGCGCGGGCAACACCGCCGTCGTGCTGTCGCAGTCCGTGCGTGCGATTGTGGAGGTGAAGAGCAACCTCAAGCGCAGCACCGAGTTCATCTCTGCCTTGGTCCAGATCGCGCAGGCTCGACAGCGGCTCGGGTCGACAGTTCCTGTTCTTACAGCATTGTTCTCGTTCGGAGCACCGACACGGTCCGAGACCTTGCGTGGCATCAAGACTCGCGATGCACTGCTGCATGATGAAGTGATCGGCCTGGAAAACAGAGAATCGTTGCTCGAGGTTCTGGACAACAGCAACCTGCCGAACATCGTGGCAGCCGATCAAGGTGCGGTCGCCTGCAAGGGAACACGGCGCGGGGTCCCGGCCTTCTATTCGTTTGTCGGTGGGACAAGCGAGGTGCAACCGATCATGGTCTTGATCGACAAGCTCGTCGAGCATCTCGCCACCGCCAGCACTCCATCCGACGTGCGGGGAGCGATGACAGTCATGCGCGCACATCTCGAGACCGAGGCTTCGTCGGTTCCAGACCTGAAAAACCTCGAGCTTCCGAGGCATCAGTCACTGACCATGACAAGGTGACATGACCATGAAGACATTTCGAAGCTCTGACCGCGCACAGTTCCTGGCGCATCGCCCCCCCGGCAAGCCGATTCGCGTGCTCCGCGCAGGAACCGTTCAGCTCGTGGAGGAGGACAACGGACGGCTCCGCCGTGTTCCGGCGGTGGAGCTGACCTACTCGTTCATCGACGGCGACGAGGAGCGGGTGTTCAGCGATCCGGGATACCCTGTGGGCACAGCTCGAGCAGGAAGGCGGATACCGGCTGCTGCGGCCCAGCGGCTCGTTCTGATCTCGCGACCGACGCCATACCTGCTCCAGCGTTCGACGGAGTGGGCGTTCGACGAGATCCGCTTCGCTGCCAAGGACGGGCTGGTGGACCTCCGAGATACGTTGTGGGCGCAGCTGGAGCGTGATGGCGAATCCCGGCTGCTGCAGCGCAGCGGATCGTTCTGATCCTTGGCCGGCCGGTCTACGATGCTCGGTCCGATGCTGGCATGGCATATGCGTTACCAGAGGGCATGGCGAACCCGGAAGACTTCGCAGCGTGGCAACCTGGTGCTCCGCGCACGGCTTCGGCCGTGGGGCCACCCATGCCGGCAGCCGACGCCCCCGTGCCGCCGGACATCGCGCGCGCACGCACGCTCAGCCGCGTGCTCGATCACTACCTGGTCGATCCGCTGCTCGGCCTGATCCTCCCCGGCGCCGGCGACCTGATCGGCTCGCTGCTCGGGCTCTACGTCGTCGGCATCGCCGTGCGGCGCCGGATGTCGCCGGTGATCATCGCACGCATGCTGCTCAACCTCGCGCTCGACGCCGGGATCGGCTTCCTCCCGCTGGTCGGCGACATCGCCGACTTCGTGTTCAAGGCCAACGAGAAGAACCTGGCGCTGCTGGTCGATCGCCATGATACCGGCCGCGCGACCGCGCGCGACTGGCTCACCGTCGCCGGCGCCGCGCTCGCGTTCGCCGCGGTGATCGCGCTGATGATCTACGCCGTGGTCGCTGTGGTCCGCGCGATCGGCTAGCACTCGACATCCGATTGCGTCGCATGCCATGAGACGCATTGCCTGTTGCGCTGGAACATGCGACCGTCGTCGGATGCGTCGAAGGCACCTGGCATGGATCCTGGTCGCGAACGCTTCCGCCGCGCACGCCGAGCCGTCGATCAAGCCGAAGTCCGGCGCGGCGCTGTGCACCGCGCTGACCCCGGCGGATTTCAAGTCCGTCGGGGTCGCGAACGCCGACAAGCCCAAGCCGAACGTCTCGGACGGCGGTGCGAGCGCCTACTGCGTGTACGGCGGGAAGTCGAGCGCGACCGGCGGCATCGAGCTCGACGTGTTTCACCCCGCCGGCGCCAATGCCAAGGAGGCGAAGGCGACGCTGGACACCGCGGTCGGCGAGGGCAGCTCGCCGATGACCCCGATCAAGATCGCCGGCGCCGACGA
>VBLP01000018.1:8504-19735 GCA_005887925.1 Deltaproteobacteria bacterium
TGTTCGTGATCGGCATCCCGACCGGCAAGGAGGCCGAGACCCAGCTGCGCAAGCTGGTCGAGCTCGTCCTCAAGCGCCTGTAGCATCGATTCCTTTATGCTGGTCAGCTTTCGTGCTGGCTCAGTGTCCATCGTCGGTGTACGCCACCCAGACCGACTGAGGCTTCGGCGGCGTGCCGCCTCCTCCGGTGACGCGGGTCAGTTGCGCATCTGATAGAGCGAGGTTGTGGCTGGTGGACTGGGGATGCTTCTTTGGGTTGCGTGATTTCGTCATGCCTCGATAGACAACCCTCGGGCGAATTGTCGCAACCACTTTTGATGCCGCGGCGGTCACGGCGCACGACCAAGATCGGGTCGTGCTAACCCAGTACATGGGTCGCTGCTTGCAGCGTTGCCACCACAGACGACGGGGCGTATCCTCTTGGAGCCTGATCGGAGAAGCTCATGGCTGCAGTGCCTCTACATCTGGACATGCTCGCGAAGGTCCTTCCGCTGGAGGACGCAGTACGCATCGAGCTCCGTGAGGGCATTCCCGTGTTTCGAGCCCAATCGAGGATCCAGGAGCGCATCGAAGAGCTTCTGGAGAAGCAACCTACGTCCCACCTGACGGAAGGCGAGAAACACGAGCTCTTGCAGTACGAGGAGCTCGACGAGTTCCTGAGCCTGGTAAACCGACTGATCAGGAACTCGATGCGAGCAGGTGCAGAGGCGGGGATTGCCCCGGCGCCATAAGCTTTCGCCGGAGCTGCAGGACGCTGTTCGACTCCGGGCAGGTCATCGCTGCGAGTACTGCCACGCGTCGGAGCAGTGGCAGTACGTCGAGTTCACGATGGAGCACCTGATCCCGCTGGCAGCGGGCGGGCCGAGCACGGTCGAGAACCTCGCGCTGGCTTGTTTCGCATGCAATCGCCGCAAGTGGGATCGTCGTACGGGTATCGATCCGGACGCGGGAGTGGAGCACCCTTTGTTCAATCCTCGTGTCGATCGGTGGAACGATCATTTCGCCTGGTCTGCCGATGGACTGGAGATCGTGGGAATGACGTCGTTGGGGCGGGCAACGGTGAGCACGCTCGATCTCAACCGCGAGCGGTTGAAGCGCATCCGGGCAGCAGATGTCGAGAGCGAACGACACCCGCCGGAGTCGGATTGCCGCATTCGATGAAGCGCCGCGGGCTCGCCCCGGCCACGGTCAGGTGCGGGGGATAGTCAGGACGAACGCGGCGCCGCCGTCGGGGTCGGGGCGGTAGACGAGGTCGCCGCCCATGGCGCGGGCGAGCGACTGGGAGAGGGCGAGGCCGAGGCCGAGGCCGGCGGGACCGTCGCCGGTGACGCCGCGGGCGAAGGGCTGGAACAGCCGGGGTCGGGCCCTGGCGGCGACGCCGGGGCCGTGATCGGAGACCGTGACCTCGACGGTGTCGCCGATCGCGCGCGCCGCGAGGGTGATGGTGCGGTCGTCGGCGCCGCGGCTGTACTTCTCGGCGTTGTCGAGCAGGTTGCCGATGATGCGGGCGAGGGCGTCGCGATCGAAGCGGGCGGAGAGGCCGGCGGCGACGTCGAGCGCGAGGGTGGCGCCGGCGCGATCGAGCGCGGGCTGGGCGCGATCGGCGAGCTCGCGCAGGGCGTCGTCGAGCGATCCGGTGCGGGTGTCGACGCTGAGGCTGCCGCGCTCGAGCTGCGAGAAGCCGAGGACGTTGGACACGACGCGGCCCAGGCGCGAGGCTTCCTCGCTCATGCGGCGGGCGTAGTCGCGGAGCTTGCCGGGATCGCCGAGGCCGTCGGCGAGCATGTCGCCGTAGAGCTGCAGGCCGGCGAGCGGGGTGCGCAGCTCGTGGGCCGCCGCGGCGGCAAACTGGCTGCGCTCGCGGGCGAGCCGCTCGGCGCGCGCGACGAGCATCACGACCAGGAACGCGGCGAGCAAGGCGACGACGCCGATCGCGACGAACCGGGCGACGAAGTGACGGGCGATCGAGGCGGCGGCCACCGCGGCGGCGATCACGGCCCGCGGGTTCGGCGCGACGTCGAGGTGCCAGCCCGGCGCGATCTCGGAGCCGCCGTCGCCGGGGCGGAGCTCGGCCACCGCATCGCCGGCGTGGCCGGCGAGCCAGCTGGTCAGCGCGGCGCGATCGACGACGAAGCCCTGCGCGAGCCGGCCATCGGGGGTCTCGACCTGTCGCACGGCGACGAGCGCGGGCTGTCCGGCGAACCGCTGCGTTCGCCACTCGAGCGGCGAGACCGTGATCGCGATCGGTGCGGTCGGCGCGGGGCCGGTGTCGGCGCTGGCACGCGGAGGTGCCGGGGGCGTCGCGCTCGGTTTGCTGCGCTGCGGTTCCGCGCTCCGGGGCGCGCGTTGCTGCGGCGCGCGTTGCTGCGGCGCGCGTTGCTGCGGTGCGCGTTGCTGCGGTGCGCGCTGCTGCGGTGCGCGCTGCTCGATGTAGACGCTGTTCGACTTGCTGTTCTGTGCGTAGCTGCTCGGATCGAGCGTGACGACCTGCGGCTGCTGGACCACGGCCTGCTCGTCCGGGGCTTGCCGGCCGTCGTCCCGGCGCGGCACGTGCTGCGTCATCCTGCCCTGCTGTGGCTCCTGCGCGCCGTCGGTGGCCGCGGGCGGTGGATCCGGCGGTCGCGGCGCGACGGGCGGCGCCAGCGACGCGACCAGCGGGCCGCTGTGCGGCGCGAGCTCGCCGGCGAGGCTGCGCGCGACCTCGTCGCGAAACCGGCGGTTGTCGGCCAGGTGCGCGGCGTCCGACAGCTCGGGGAGCTCGTCGTTGATGGTGGGCGTGGTCACCCGGCCGGCCGTGTCGAGCTGGAAGTAGCCCAGGACGAGCGGATCGCGCGGGCCCTGGGCGAGCGGCGACGGCGCGACGCTGACGGCCGATGCCCGCGGATCGTGGAACAGGTTCTGGTAGTGGAAGTACGGCCGGTCGACCTCGCGCGCGATGACCTGCGCGAGCTCGCCGCGCAGCTCGTGCGCCAGCTCGGCGCCGCGGTTGTCGGCGTCGATGCGGGGCGCCTCGCGCTCGGCGTGCTGCCGGCTCCGCACGTCGGCCCAGCCCGACACGAACCACGCGCCGAGCAGCGCCGCGAGCAGCGCCGCGAGCAGACCGGCTGCCGCGAGGGCGCGCCGCGGCGAGCCGGTCACCGCGCCAGCCTCCACGCGTAGCCGGCGCCCTTGACCGAGACGATCACGGTGGGGCGCGCGGGGTCGGCCTCGAGCTTCTTGCGCAGCACCGCGATCGCCATGTCGACGGCGCGGGTCTGGAGGTCACCGCGCTGGCCGAACACCTGCTCGAGCAGCTCGGCGCGCGACACCACGCGGTCGCGGTGGCGGTGGAGCCAGCGCACGATGCCGACCTCGCGCGGGGTCAGCGTGACGCGCTCGTCGCCGCGCACGACGATCATGCGCGCGAGATCGATCACGGCGCCGTCGACCTGGACCTCGTCGAGCGATTCGGCGGGCGCGCGGCGGCCGAGCGCGCGGACCCGGGCGAGCAGCTCGCGCGCCGAGAACGGCTTGGTGACGTAGTCGTCGGCGCCCTCCATCAGGCCGCGCACCTTGTCGTCCTCGGAGCCGCGCGCGGTCAGCATCAGGATCGGCACCCCGGGGCGCGCCGCGCGCAGCCGCCGGCACACCTCCATGCCGTCGAGCCGCGGCAGCATGAGATCGAGCACGACGAGGTCGAACGGGTCGCGTAGACCGGCCTCGACGCCGGCCACCCCGTCGCCGACCGCGACGACCTGGTGGCCATCGCCGGCCAGGAGATCGACGATGCCCTCGCGCAGGCTGGCTTCGTCTTCGACCACGAGGATCCGCACCGATCCATTGTGCCATCTCACCGCGCCACGCGCGGCACGACGGCACCCCTTACACAGACCTGACAGCGAGACGCTGCGCGAGCGCCGGCGGGCGATGGCACCTCGTCGCGGCCGAGCCGGTCGCGCCCGCCGGTCGCGTAAGCAACAGGTAAGGGACGGGCTTACGACAGCCTGACAGCGCGGCGGCCGGATGCGCCGCATCGTGGACGCATGCACCACGTGTCCTCGACGTTCTCGCGCGGCGTGCCGCTGGGCATCGCCGCCTCGCTCGCGCTGTCCGCTGCTCCGGCGGCCGGCACCTCCGATCCGGCGAGCCGCCCCGATGTCGCCGCGCTGCGCGACCGCGGACCGGCCGGGCTCGAAGCGCTGCTGGCGCGCTACGATCATGCGGCGCCCGCCGAGCGCGACGCCCTGGCCGCGGACATCGACGCGGTCGCCGGCCAGCGCTACGCGACGGTGTCGCGGCTGTACTGGTACACCGAGCTGGACCGCGCCGAGGCGGCCGCGCGCCACCTGCACCGGCCGATCCTCGCGCTGCGCATGCTCGGCGATCTGCGCGAGGATCTATCGTGCGCCAACAGCCGGCTGTTCCGGGCCACGCTGTACGCCGACACCGAGGTCTCGGCGTTCCTGCGCGCGCACTTCGTGCTGTACTGGTCGACCGAGCGCGCGGTGCCGACCGTGACGATCGACTACGGCGACGGCCGCAAGCTGGTCCGCACCACGACCGGCAACAGCGCGCACTACGTGCTCGACGACAGCGGTCACGTGCTCGACGTGCTGCCCGGGCTGTACGCGCCGGCGGTGTTCCGGCGCGAGCTCGCGGCGAGCCTGGCGCTGGCCGACCGCGTCCGCGGCATGTCCGATGCCAAGCGCGTGCACGCCACGATCGCGTATCACGCGGCCGCGCGCGACGCGACCGGGCGGGCCTGGGACAGCGCGCGCAGCGCGACGTACACCCGCGGCAGCCGGTTCCTGATCGGCGCCGACCAGCGCGCCGACCTGCTCGAGCAAGCCCAGCGGCGGGCGATGGCCAAGGCGGTGATCGAGGTCCCCGACCTCAAGCGGATCGGCGCGCTGCGCCCCGACCAGGTCCCGAGCGACGATGCTGCGTGGAGCGCGATCGGCCAGCTGATGTGGAACATCGCGGATCCGGCACCGCAGGCCCGCCCGCGGGGCGCTCGGCCGGCGCGCCCCGGCCCGATGGTGCTCGATGTCACCAGCCGCGCGCTGGTCGCCCGGCTGCACAATGCCGGCCCGGCCGATCAGCGCGCGACGCCCGACCAGCTCGCCGACGTGATCGCGCGGCTCGAGCAGCACATCGTCGCCGACACCGCGCAGAACCAGTTCGTGCTGCGCCAGCAGATCCGCCAGCGCATCATCGAGCGCGGCGAGACCGACTTCACCGCGCTCAACGCATGGATCTACTCGTCGGTGTTCGCCACACCTCGCAGCGATCCGTGGCTCGGCCTCCTGCCGCGGACCGAGTTTACCGGGCTGCCCGGCGATGGTGTCGTGATGCCGTGATGCGTATACTGGGTCCCGATGCATCGATTGTGGTGGGTCGCGCCGGCGCTGCTCGCGATCGCGGCTTCACCCGCCGCCGCCGAACCGACCCAGCTCGGCGCCTGGTTCGGGCCGCGGCTGTTCTCGTCGAGCTCGCGGCTCGGCTACATCGATGACGCGCCGGAGCACCCGGCGCTGCAGAACGGCATGGAGCTCGGCGCCCGGGTCGCGCGGCCCTTCCTGCCGTGGCTGGTGCCCGAGCTCGAGCTCGCGCTGTCGCCCACGAGCACCAGCCCGGTCCGCGGCGCCCGGTCGACCAGCGTGCTGTGGTTCGAGCCCCGGCTCCACCTCCGGTTCGAGATCTGGCCGGAGCGCCAGATCCAGCCGTTCATCGTGGTCGGCGGCGGCGCTCCGGTGTCCCTGTCGTCGGCGAAGCAGACCTACGCCAACGCGATCATCGGCGACGGGTACGCCGGCGGCGGTGTGCGGTTCGACACACAGAAGGGCTTCGAGCTCCGGCTCGATGCGCGCCTGGCGTTCGTGCCGTCGCAGCCCGGTGGCTTCGGCATCACGCCCGAGCTCGACATCGGCATCGGCATCGAGGTCCACATCGGCGCACCGCACCAGATGACGGCCGAGGAGGCCCGGCTGGCCCACGCGCCGCCGCCGCCCGATCGCGACGGCGACGGCATCCCCGACGATCAGGACGCCTGCCCCGATCGCCCCGAGGACGTCGACGGCTTCGAGGACGCCGACGGCTGCCCCGACATCGACAACGACCTCGACCGCGTGCTCGACATCGCCGACAAGTGCCCCAACGTCCCCGAGACCTACAACGGCTACGAGGACGAGGATGGCTGCCCGGACACCGTGCCGCCCGACGTCGACGCGCTGCGCGGCACGATCGAGGGCCTGATCTACGCCGACGGCGAGACCGTGGTGCGCGACTCGGCGCTGCCCAGCATTCGCAAGATCGCAAAGACGATGCAGGCCCACCCGACGATCCGCGTGGTGCTGGTCGGCCACACCGACGACCGCGAGGCCAAGCAGCTCGCCGCCGACGGCCAGCCGGCCGACCTCGATTCGCTCTCGGCCGACCTGTCGCGGGCGCGCGCCGAGGCGGTCAAGAACGCGCTGGCCGCCGCCGGCATCGCGCCGCCGCGCATCGTGGTCGAGGGCCACGGCTTCGACGAGCCGGTCGCCGACAACGCCCGGCCGCGCGGCCGGCTCGCCAACCGCCGCGTCGAGATCAAGCTGTACGTCCCGTCGCGGTGACGTCCGGCCGGCCGGCCGCACCCCGGCGCGTACCCGACCCGACGCGCTTGTCGGCAATTGCGCTTGGTTCGCGCCATCGGCGCGGTTACCGTGGCGAGGGGATTCCGATGCGCCTTCGCGAGCACTGGCCGATCGCGCGATCGCGGCTGCGACGCCGCGACTTCGCCGCGGTGTTCGATCCGATCCCGCGCGGCGCGCTCGGCGACATGCTCGAGGTCGGCAGCGGCGACGGTTTCCTCGCGGCCCTGCTCTCGCCGCTCGGCAGGAGCCTGACCACGACCGAGTACGCTCCGGGCGAGGCCAGCCACGGCCGCGAGCTGCCCCGGCTGCGCTGCTCGGTCACGGCGCTGCCGTTCTGCGACGCCGCGTTCGACTTCATCTTCTCGTCGAGCGTGCTCGAGCACGTGCGCGACCGCGACGGCGCGATGGCCGAGCTGCGCCGCTGCCTCCGCCCCGACGGCGTGATGGTCCACCTCATGCCGTCGCCGACCTGGAAGCTGCTCCAGCTCGCGCTGTACTACCCGCACGTCGTGCTGTCCGGCATCGAGATGATCGGCGCCGAGCGCCAGCTGCCGGCCGCGACCACCGAGCAGTGGCGCGACGGCGGTGCCAGGCCGAGCTGGTGGCAGGAGTTCAAGCGCGGCGTGTTCCCGCAGGTCCACGGCGAGTTCGACGGCCACGTCCGCGAGCTGCTCGGCTTCCGCGCCCGGGCCTGGACCCGCACGTTCCTCGGTGCAGGCTTCGACGTGCGCGGCCGGCTGCGCCTCCCGCTGTGCTCGGGCTACGGCTTCGGGCTCGAGCGGCTGCGCCGCGCCGGCGAGCGCTGCGGGCTCGGCGCACACAACGCCTTCATCGTGACCCATCGCGGCGCCGCGCCACCGATCCTGTCGCACTGGCCGTGCGCGCTGCCGGCGATCCCGTCGTGACCGGCGCCGCCGATGACAAGCCCGTCGCCGGCGCTGCCAAGCGGGCGTCCGGCGGGCTGCGCGTCCCGCGCTGGATCGACAAGGCGCTGCTCGTCGCCGGTCTGGTGCTGTTCGGCTACGTGATCTCGCGGTTCCCGCTTCGCGACATCGAGTCGGCGGTCGCGGGGATGTGGCCAGGCGTCGCGCTGACCCCGCTGATCGCGCTGTCGTGGTTCGCCGCCGGCACCAGCTCGCTCTACCTGCTGCTCGACCGGCGCGTGCGCTGGCTCCGCCTGCTCTGGATCCGGCTGGTCGGCGACAGCTACAACTCGCTCTTGCCGCTCGCCGGGTTCGGCGGCGAGCCGTTCAAGATCCGGCAGCTCAGCTACTCCCTCGACCCGGCCAACGTCATGGCCACGCTGATCCGCGATCGCATCGTCGACAACGCGATGGGTTTCTGGTTCAGCGCGACCGAGCTCGCCGTCGGGCTCACCGGTTACGCCGTCGATGGCAGGCTCCACGTCGCGCTGCTCGGCTACATCGCGGTGTGCTGGCTGTTCGGCGTGCTCGGCGTCGCCCTCGTGCGAACCCGCCTGCCCGGCCGGATCGGCGGCTGGCTCGCGCGCTTCCTCGGCGATGCCTCGCTCGATGCGATCACGCCGCTGCCGGTCGCCCGCCTCGCGCAGGCGCTCGCCTGCTGCTTCGCGGCGCGCATGCTCGGCGTGCTCGAGAAGGTGACGCTGCTCTGGCTCCTCGGCCTGCCCCACGACCTGGTGACCGCCGCGTTCGTCGACGGCATGCTCAACGCGGCGGGTTACGTCGGCTTCATGTTCCCGCAGGGCCTCGGCGTGTTCGAGGGCACCTCGGTGTACGTGTTCGGCATCATCGGCGCCCCCGGGCCGCTCGCGGTCGCCTTCGTCCTCGCCGGCCGCGGCCGCATGCTCGTGGTCGGGCTGTTCGGCATCTCGCTCCACCTCGCCGCGATCGCGCGCGACGCGATCGTCCGGCGGCGCCGCTAATGAGACATTGATCGCTACGGATGCGTGACGTGCTGCGAGCGCCGTCGCGGCTTCGCAGGTCGCGACGCTTCGGCTGCCTCGCGCCCCCGCTTGTACTCCACCGCGGATGCACGATTCACCACGGTGACGTTGCCGATGTGCAACGCGGCGATCGCCTTCTTCTCGATCGCCTTGTACACGGCTGCCCGCGTGATGCCGATCAGCGTCGCGGCCTGGGTGACGCTGATCATCGAGAAGTCTCGCGGCGCCTTTGCCGCCCATTCCTCCTCGTACTCGGGAGCCACGATGAGCCCCTGCTCGATCCCGGCCCGCGTCACGATGTCCTCTGCCACCTGATAGAACGGCGTCTCGACAAGCCTGCGGTCAACGCGGTTTCGACCTTCCAGCGCGGGGGAGCCCGGGCCCAGTGCCGTGCGATAGATCTCGAAGTAGTCGACGCCTTGACGCTTCATCTTGCCTAGGTCGGCGAGAAATGCCCGCTCACGAGCGGCCAGCGAGCCAAGCTGGACCGTTCGCCCGTCGAGCAGCACGTGGTCCTCGCCTTGGTCGCGGTCGGCCCGCGGGGCGATCGCCGAGCTCGCGGATACCAGGCGGCGAGTGCGAGCTCGACCAGGAGCACGCCGGCGAGCTCGGCGGGGGCGCGGCGGGAGACGCCGGAGATCGCCGCGCCGCCGAGCTGGTCGACGTGCGCGAGGGCCCGAGGTGTTGAACGTCCAGACGGCGCCGGCAGTCGGCGAGCAGGCGCGGCGGCCGAGGTCAGCGGCGAGCAGTGCGACGCCGTAGGCAAGCAGCGCGGCGCCGGCGATCGCGCCGAGGTGGTGGTCGAGCTCGACCATGAGCACGACGCCGGCGCGCACGGCCGCGGCGGGGATCGCGCTGCGCGTTCTGCGATCCTATCTAACTTGAATCATTGAATATAGTTGTGTAGCACGGTACGCGGATCCGGACTGCCCGCAAGCCATCCGGACCCCGATCCGCGAGGGCCTTGGGACCGAGCACCAAATAGAGAAGGCGTGAAGGCATCCAGCACCCGCCCGTCTCGCCCGCGCGCTCGATCCGCCAAATCGCCCCGGCTGCCGCGACCCGGCGAGCCTGGGCTCGTGAGCGATCACCCCCCTGTTCCCGCGCCTATCTCGACCGTCGCCGAGGCCCCGCGCAAGTTGGATCTCGTGACCGAGCCCCATCGCCCCGAGCCCACCGTCCAATCGCCCCGCGCCGAGGCGCCGCGCATCGTGGTTCCCATGGACCCTCATCCACCCGAACCAGAGCTGTCGTTCCGTGCGCGCCTCGAGCCTGATGGCAGCGGCGCCGAGGTGAGCGCGCGTGCGCGCAGCCGGATCGGCGTCATCGCGGTGAGCTGCGTGCTGATCGTCTTCTTCGTCATGGTAGGCGCCGTGTTGATCGCTCGGAGCGGCGGCGACGTGCAGCGCGCGGAGCCTCACCGCGAGGACCGCGGCCGGTGCACCGAGCGCATCCAGCGCACCGAGGTCATCGAGCGGACGTGCGCGCGCGACGGCTCGTGACCTGGCGCCAACGTCGCGGCGTCGACCAAGTCGAGCTCGGGGAGGCGAACATCGCCGGCGCGGCGATCGCCGGCGTCGAGCAACTCGCCGGCATCGCCCTGCCCGCGGACGCTCGATACCGCCGAGCTCGGCCGCGGCGGCGATCGCGGCGCGCTGGTCGTCGGTCTGGTCGCCACCGCCGAGCTCGGCCGTGGCGACAGCGGCGGGCGATCGCGGCGCGCTGGTCGCTGAGCTCGAGGTGTCGTCGGCTTGGTCGAGCTCGAAGTCCTCGGCCTGGTCGAGCGGTCGTTGACCTAGTCGGAGCTCGAGGTCCTCGGCCTGGTCGGCGAGCGGTCGTCAGACTGGTCGCCGGCGGCGAGCTCGGCCGCAGCGGCGATCGCGGCTGGTCGTCGAGCTTGAGGTACTCGGCTGGTCGGCGAGCTCGGCCGCGGCGGGCCACTGGGGTCGAGACGTGCGGTGAGCTCGGCCCGCGGCGGCGATCCCAAGACCGGCGACCGGGGCGCATGAGGCGCGGCCCCCGGCGTGTATCTGTCATGAATTATTAGGGATGGTTGCGTCGCAAGGAACGCGCCGACGCGCTGTCGCCGGATCGCAAGCTGGATCCATGCGAGCTTGGGCGCGCAGCTCCCGCAACCTGCCGCGTTTGTAGCAGCGCTACAAACCGGGTTGACTTTGCGGGTGGAAGCAGCAAAATCAGGAAGCGCTTCCCCGAACTACATGTTGAATGGGGCAGCGTTTACATGGGGCCTTTCGGCCCCTTGTTACTTTTTCGGAGGGCTTCATGGATCGGGTGGCTGTCTTCATCGACGCCGGGTACCTGTTTGCCCAAGGCTCGATCTTGGCCGCTGGTGCGCTCGGGAGGCCCGGTGCGAAGCCGCTCCCGCGAAGCCGCACGAAGCTGGACGAGCCGGCGGCCCTGGCGTTTTTCGAGAAGGTCGCACGCGACTGCACGAGCCTTCCGCTGCTTCGCATCTATTGGTACGACGGCACCAACGCCGGCCCCACCCCTGTACAGGCGTCGCTGGCATCCCGCCACAACGTCAAGGTACGCCTCGGCATCGTCAACAGGTCGGGTGAGCAGAAAGGCGTCGACTCGTTGATCGTCACGGACCTGATCTCGTTGTCGCGCAATCGCGCGATGTCGGACGCGGTTCTTGTGACCGGAGACGAGGACATTCGCGTCGGAGTTCA
>VBLP01000018.1:19898-20634 GCA_005887925.1 Deltaproteobacteria bacterium
CCTGTCGTCGCTGCGGTGGTCCCTGTCGTCGCTGCGGAGGCTGCGCCGCCGACTGCTGGAACCGTTCCCGCTACGCCGCCGACTGCCGGGACCGTTCCCGCATCCGCGGCGAGTGTCACCGTGGTAGCCGTTTCCAGCGGGAGTCCGCTTGATATCGTGCTCGTCGCCCAGACATTTGCGACACCGCTCGGGAAACCCGACATTGAGCGGGTCGTAAAGTCCTCGCCAAGCGTGCCCAACGACATCGATCGGCTGCTGCTCGCCTCAGCTCGAGCAACCTGCGGGCGATCCCTCACTGACCAAGAGAAGCGCGATCTCCGACGAGAGTTTGTTCGCTTCTGCAGGACACGGCCGTAGCGCAGGAGCTCGAGGCCTCGCCCCGGCGCGTGCGGTGCACCGAGCGCATCGAGCGGATCGAGCGCACGTGCGAGCGCGACGTTCCGTGACCTGGGTCCGCCCGTCGGAGGATTCGGTGCAGGAGCCTCTACCGGCACCGTGAACCCTGCGCCGCGACCTGTCACCCGCGCCGACAGCACCGCCGCAGCCGAGGCGTCCACCAGTCGGCGCCGTTGAGCGGGACGGCATTGATCGGCGCAAGCTCGTGTGCGATCGAGGACGGTCTGCGTGTCCCTGGCGCCACCGTCGGGAGAAATACACGCGGTCTCGATATGTTGCCTGCGGCACGTAGACTGCTTTTGACGATGAGCTTGCGCGAGACAGCTACCCAGTGGCGAAG
>VBLP01000725.1 GCA_005887925.1 Deltaproteobacteria bacterium
CGCGCTGCGCGCGGCCGCGACCAACGGCGTGGTGGCGGTGCGCTCGGTGGTCGCCGGGTTCTCGCTGCTGCGCCAGGTCCACGGCGAGCGCGGCGAGTGGAACCAGCTGCTCGACATCGCCGATACGCTGCTCGATCGGCCGTCCGGCTTGACCGGAGAGGACAAGCTCTACGTCGCGATCCAGGCCGGTCAGATCGCGTTCGACCAGGGCGACGACATCGAGCGCGCGCGCCGGTTCTTTGCCACCGCGGCCCGGATCGAGCCGCGCAACCCCGCGGTCCAGGACTTCATCGCCGCGATCGGCCTGCCTCCGGAGATCTACACGCCGGTGGCCGAGCCGGAGCCGGCCGCTCCCCCGGCGGACGTCGACGGCCACGTGCCTGCACCGGTCGCCGCGCCGGAAGCGCCCGCGCCGGCTCCGGCGCCCGTGATCATCGCGGTCGCCCCGCTTGCCGCCGCGCCTGCCCGTGCGCGTGCCGTGACGCCGGCGCCCCCCGTGGCAGCCGCATCGGCGGCGCCTGCGATGCCCGCCGCGCAGGCGGCCGCCGCGGCCGGTGCGCCGCTCGACTTCGACGGCGCGATGCGCGCGGCCAAGTCGGCCGAGGGCGGCGCCGATCGCGGCGTGCTGGCGTGGAAGGACGTGGTCGCCAAGCACCCGGCCGCGCGCGAGCCCCGCCGCGAGCTGGTCCGCGTGCTGCGCCAGGCCCAGTCGTGGGCGCAGCTCGCCGACGCCCTCAAGGACGAGGAGGCCAAGCTCGCCCAGCCCGGCGCCGACAAGGCCGGCGTGCTGCTCGAGCTCGCCGAGGCCTACGCCAAGCTCAACAACGACAACCAGGTGATGACCGCGCTGTCGTCGGCGCTCCGCCAGGATCCGGCGCGGCTGGACATCTACGACCGGCTGTGCGCGCTGTACGAGGCCAAGAAGCGCTGGCCCGATCTGGTCAAGGTGCTGCTCGAGAAGGCCGATCACGTCGAGCTCGCCGACAAGCTCGCGATCTATCTCCAGGTCGCCAACCTCTACCTCGAGCGGTTCTCCAACCAGGCCGAGGCGATCAAGGCGTTCGAGCGCGTGCTCGAGCTCGATCCCGACAACAAGGCGGCGATCGATCACCTGCTCGCGGTCTACGAGAAGCGGCGCGACTGGGAGAAGCTGATCAAGCTCAAGGAGGCCGAGGTCGACCGCGCGCCCGACGGCGAGCGCGCGCTCAAGGTGATCGAGGTCGCCCGGATGGCGGCGACCAAGGTCAAGAAGCCCGAGGTCTGCACGTACTGGTGGGAGAAGGTGATCCAGGTCGAGCCCGGCCACGAGGAGGCGCTGGCCGAGCTCTACAAGCTCTACGAGCGCAGCAAGGAGTGGGACAAGCTCGCCGAGGTCTGCAGCCGGCAGGCCGAGGTCGCCACCGACGACAAGCTGCGCGCCGACGCGCTCCAGCGCCTCGGCCTGCTCTACACCGAGAAGGTCGAGAACAGCGCCAAGGCGATCGCGGCGTGGCAGCGCCTGCTCGCGATCGACGAGAACAACCGCCGCGCCCAGGACGCGCTCAAGAAGCTCGACGAGTTCATCCGCGTGCTCGAGCGCGAGGTCGAGGCCGGCAGCGAGCAGCACCGGCTCGCGCTCGCGATGCAGATCGCGGTCCTGTACCGCGACGAGCTGCAGAAGCCCGACCGCGCGATGCGCGCGTTCGAGAAGGTGCTGGCGCTCGACGAGAACAACCTCGAGGCCGCCGAGGCGCTGATCCCGCTGTACACCGCCGGCCGCGATCCGCGCGCGCTGGTCCGCGTGCTCGAGATCCAGCTCCGCGCGACGCCTGCGAGCGACACGGCGACCCGCCAGGACCGGATCAAGCAGCTCGCCCAGTACAACGAGGACAAGCTGCGCGACAAGGGCGCCGCGTTCGGCTGGTGGCTGATCGCGCACGCCGAGGACCACGAGTCCGAGTCGATCCGCGGCGAGCTCGAGCGGCTCGCCGGCGAGACCAACGGCTGGAACCAGCTGGTCGATGCCTACGCCCAGTCGCTGCCCAGGTTCGCGCATCGCCCCGATCGGCGACAGCCGAGCGAGGGGGGTGGGGACCCCGACGGCTCTGCCGGCGGGGCGGGGGTCCTCCCCCGTGGTGAAGGTGCGCTGCCGCTGATGCTGGTGATGGCCAACGTGATCGAGCGCGAGCAGGGCGACGTCGAGCGCGCGCTCGATATGAACCGCCAGATCCTCGCGATCGACGACGGCAACGAGCAGGCGCTCGATGCGCTCGAGCGGCTCTACCTCGGCAAGGGCCAGTTCGAGGACCTGCTCGGGGTCTACGAGCGCAAGCTCGGCCTGACGCCGGCCGCAGATGACGACGGCCGGATCGCGATCCAGTCCAAGATCGGCCAGCTCTACGAGGACGAGATCAAGGACGACCGCAAGGCGATCGCCGCCTACCAGGCGATCCTCGACGCCGCCGGCGACGAGCCCAGCGCGCTGCGCGCGCTCGACCGGGTCTACCAGCGCAACGCGATGTGGAAGGAGCTGGCCGACATCCTCGGCCGCCAGCTCACGATCGTCGGCCCCGACGACGACAAGCTCGGCCACGTCGAGCTCAAGTACCGGCTCGGCCAGCTCCGCGAGCAGCACCTCGGCGATCCGGTCGGCGCGATCGACGCCTACCGCGACATCCTCGACCTGATGCCGGCGCACGAACGGGCGCGGCTCGCGCTCGAGCGCTACCTCGTCCCGGTGGTCCCGGTCGCACCCGCCGCGGGCGACAAGCACCGGCTCGCCGTCGCGGGCATCCTCGAGCCGGTCTACGAGCAGCTCGGCGAGTGGGCGGCGCTGGTCGGCGTGCACGAGATCCAGCTCGCCGCCGAGACCGATCCGCTGCGCCGGATCCAGCTCCTGCTCCGGATCGGCGAGCTGCAGCGCACCAAGCTGCTCGACGCCGAGCGCGCGTTCGATGCCTACGCCCGGGCGTTCCGCGAGGACCCGGCGGTCGAGGCCGCCAAGCACCAGCTCGAGGCGCTCGCCGCGCTGCTCGACGACGGCTGGGTCCGCCTGGTCGATCTGTTCGAGGCCGCGCTCACCGGCGGCCGCCGCGCCGACGATCTCGACCCGGCGCTGGCCCACGAGCTCGCGACCAAGGTCGCGCGGTCGTACGAGGACCGGCTGGGCGACAGCGCCAAGGCGGTCGAGTTCTACAAGCGCGCGCTCTCGATCGAGCCCGACGACCTCGCGGCGCTCGCCGCGCTCGAGGCGATCTTCACCCGCGACGACAAGTTCCCCGAGCTGCTCGACGTCTACCGCCGCCGGGTCGACATCGCGGACGATCCCGACGAGCGCCTCGAGTTCCTGTTCCGGATCGCGGCGCTCCACGAGGAGATGCTCGGCAACCAGGACGAGGCGATCGCGACCTACATCGAGATCCTCGGCCAGGCGCCCGACGACCTCAAGGCGCTGCGCGCGCTCGACCGGCTCTACGTCTCGCGCGGTGCGTGGCGCGATCTCGGCGACAACATCAGCCGCCAGCTCAGCCTGCTCGCGGATTCATCACCCGACGATCAGGTCGCGCTGCTGGTCCGGCTCGCCCAGCTGCGTGAGACCCACCTCGGCGAGACCGCCGCCGCGGTCGAGACCTACCGCCAGGTCCTCGAGATCGAGGATCACAACCGCGAGGCGATCGCCGTCCTCGAGCGCCTGATCGGCGCGTCGGCCGGCGAGCACGAGCTCGCGATCGCCAGCATCCTCGACCCGATCTACCGCGCGCGCGGCGAGCGGAAGAAGCAGATCGGCGTCTACGAGATCATGGCGCGCCACTCGTTCGACCCGGTGCGCAAGATCGAGCTGCTCCACAAGATCTCGGAGCTCCACGAGATCGGCGGCGACGACGCCGAGGCCGCGTTCGCCACGTTCTCGCGCGCGCTGCGCGAGGACCCGCGCAACGAGGTCACCCACCGCCAGCTCGATCGGCTCGCGCGCGGTCTCGACAAGTGGCCCGAGACCGCCGCGCTCTACGACCTGGTCGCCGGCGACGCGCAGGAGGAGGACCTCAAGGTCGCGCTGCTGTTCCGCCGCGCCCAGATCCAGGAGCACGAGCTGCGCGACGACGCCGGCGCGGTCGCGACCTACGAGCGCATCCTCGCCGCCGTTCCGCAGACCATCGAGGCGGTGTCGGCGATCCAGGCGATCCACGAGCGCACCGGCGACTGGCCGAGGCTGGTCGACGCGCTCAAGCGCAAGTCCGACATCATCGTCGAGGTCGACGAGCGCAAGGCGCTGCTCTACCGCTCGGCGCAGATCGAGGAGGAGGTCCTGTCCGACGCCGACGCGGCGATCGCGACGTTCCGCCAGGTGCTGGCGATCGACGACGTCGACCGCGCCGCCATGGACGCGCTCGAGCGGCTCTATGTCCGGCTCGAGCGCTGGGAGCCGCTCAAGGACGTCTACGCCAAGAAGGCCGACCTCGCCGAGGACCCGGCCGACAAGAAGAGCATGCTCTACGTGCTCGCCCAGGTCTACGACCGCGAGCTCGGCGACGTCGCCAAGGCGATCGAGACCTACCAGGGCATCCTCGACCTCGACGCCGACGAGCTGCCGGCGATCCAGTCGCTCGATCGGCTGTACGGCCAGGCCGAGCGCTGGTACGACCTGCTCGGCAACCTCGAGCGCCAGGTCGAGCTCGCCGAGGTCACCAGCGAGACCGTCGCGCTCAAGTACCGGGTCGGCCACCTCTGGCAGATCCGGCTGGGCGACGTCGCGCGCGCGATCGAGAGCTACCGCGAGGCGCTCGAGCTCGATCCGCAGCACGCCGAGACCCTGCACGCGCTCGACGGCCTGGTCCACGGCAAGACCGAGCCGGTCATGGCGGCCCGCGTGCTCGAGCCGATCTACGAGACCACCGGCGAGTTCCCCAAGCTCGTCGACGTGCTCGAGGTCATGGTCGCGCACCACGACGATCCGCTCGGCCGGGTCGAGCTGCTCCACCGGATCGCGAAGCTGCACGAGCAGATGATCGGCAACACCCACGCGGCGTTCGACGCCTACGCACGGGCGCTGCGCGACGACTCCGGCAACCAGCAGACGCTCGGCCACCTCGAGCGGTTC
>VBLP01000724.1:0-1335 GCA_005887925.1 Deltaproteobacteria bacterium
TGCTACCGAACGTCCGACTGGGACCCGGGCGATGGAACATGGGCCACGCAACCGCCGGGCCTCGGCGACGCCGTCGGCGCCGTGCGATCGGATGTCCTCAGGAGAACCAATCTCTCGTCGTAGCGGTAGGGCCTGTGGGCGCGGTGGGCAAGCGCGCACCTGGTTGGCCTGGCGTCTGGTGCGCGGTTGTCCAAGGGCGGAGGGCAACCACCGTCCGAGCGCACGCGCTCTGGCGCCACGTCCGCGTGGTTGTCCTCGGCCCGTCCGCGTCCACAGGCCACCTCGCGCGTGCACCGCGCTCGCGTTCTCGCAACTGGTTGCCCTCGGCGTGCACCCGCAGCGCGCCGACGCGCTTCCGTCCATCGCCGAAAACTGCGTGGGCGGTCGAGAACCTGATCAAATCCGACCCTCGGCGCTGCGTGCTATGGTGGCAGCATGGTCGCAGCGCTTCCGCTGGTACAGGAATCGCGGAATGACGAGCCGCGCTTCGTGCTTCAGGGCGTGCCGTGGTGGACGTATGTTGCCCTTCGCGATGCGCTCGACGATCATGCAGGCCTCAAGCTGACCTACCTGGAAGGGACGCTGGAGCTGATGAGCCCGTCGCTGCTGCACGAGGATGCCAAGAAGATCATCGCGCGCCTGCTCGAGGCATGGGCGACCGAGATCGATCTCGACCTTCGCGGCTTCGGCTCCACGACATTCCGGCGAGAGGCCCGGCAGCGCGGGCTCGAGCCCGACGAGTGCTACAAGCTCGGCAAGCTCGAAGAAGATGCGGTCCCGGACATCGCGATCGAGGTGGTCGTCTCGAGCAGCGCGGTCGACAAGATGGCGGTGTATGCGGGGCTTGGCGTGCCCGAGGTCTGGGTCTGGCAGCCGAGCACGGGAGCGATCGTGGTGAACCGCCTGGTCGAGGGGGCGTACCAGCGCCGCGAGCGCAGCGAGGTGCTTCGGCGCTCGATCTCGCTCAGCTGGCGAAGTTCGTCCAGCCAGGAGAGAGCCAGACCCAGCTGGTGAAAGCGTATCAGGCGGCCCTGCGAGGCCGTTGACGTCGCCGCGGCCGATAACCGGCACGGGCGCGACCGAGTCACACGGCGGCGTCGTCGCTCGACGGGGGAAGCGTCTGGCCCTTGGCGCGCTGCACGGCGTGGATGACGTGGCGCTGATCGGCCTCGGAGGCGAACCAGTCGCGCGGGAACGCCATGGCGCGGGGGCCGAGCTCGACGATCAGGACGGGGGCGGAACGGTTCCAGGGGACGGAGCGGCGCAGGAAGTAGATCGCGGTGATGTCCTCGGGCTTCACGACCAGGGGCCGCGGCAGGCAGAGGCCGCGCGGCA
>VBLP01000724.1:1407-10629 GCA_005887925.1 Deltaproteobacteria bacterium
GATGCCGGCCCACACGCCGACGGTGCCGAGGACGCGGATCAGAAGCGCACCGAGGAGCAGGCCGAAGATCGTCCAGCTGATCGAGCGCTGGCGCGAGACCTCGAGATCGATCCGGGTGGGCCGCGTGGGGCGGGTCGGCCGGGCGGGCTGGGCCGGCCGGGCGGGATCGGCGCCACTGCCGGGGCGATCGATCCCACGGGGGAGGACCCCCGCCCCGCCGGCAGAGCCGTCGGGGACCCCACCCCCCTCGCTCGCGCTTGGCCCACGGGGGAGGACCCCAGCCCCGTCGGCAGAGCCGTCGGGGGCCCCACCCCCCTCGCTCGCGCTTGGCCCACGGGGGAGGACCCCCGCCCCGTCGGCAGAGCCGTCGGGGTCCCCACCCCCGCCGGAGGTCGGGACAGGCTCGGACGCGGGCACGGTGGGGTCAGGCTCGTCGCCACTCACGGGTGAGGTCTCGGACACGGGCTTGGATCTCATCGAGGGCGACATGGCACAGCCGCCGCGCGGCGACGACCTCCTGACCATCTACCACGACGTCGGTAACCGCGCGAGGCGACAGCGAATACACCACATTCTTTTCCAGTGCCTGGACCGGCCAGAGCGACGGGTCGTCGAGGTCGAGCGCCACGAGGTCGCAGCGATATCCGGGCGCGATCCGGCCGATCGGCAGCTGGAGGACGCGACCGGCGGTCCGCGTGCCGAGCGCGAAGCAGGTCTCGGCGTCGATCGCCTGGCCGTCGGTGCGGTGGACCTTCTGGAGCAGGGCGGCGGTGCGCATCCCGTCGAACACGCCCGGTTGTTCGAGCAGCCGCCGTCGGTGCCCAGGCCGACGCGGACACCGCGCGCGACGAGGTCGACGAGGTCGGTGACGCCGTCGCCGAGGAACATGTTGGAGCCGGGGCAGTAGGCGAGGGCGCCGCCGCGCTCGGCCAGCACGGCGCGCTCGCCGGCGTCGAACCAGCAGCCGTGGACCGCGATCATCTGCGACAGGTCGACCGGCAGGGCGGCGATCGCGTGGAGCGGCCGCGCGCCGAACCGTTCGAGCGACTGGTCGACCTGGTACTGCTCCTCGGCGAGGTGGATGTGCCACGGCACGCCGGCGTCGCGCGCGCAGCCGGCGCCGGCCTCGATCATCGCCGGGCTCGCGCCGTGCTGGCTGTGGGGCGCGGGCTGGACGGAGACCAGGAACTGCTCGCGATCGTGGTAGCGCCGCTCGAGCGCCTCGAAGTGCGCCACCGCCTGGGGCACGGTCTCGCGGTAGGCCTCGGGCGCCCCGGACCAGTCGTAGAAGCAGCGCGCGAGCACGATGCGGATGCCGAGCCGGCGCGCGGCCTCGATCGGCGCCGACGCATGGTCGTTGGCCCCGCGGTTCAGGTAGTAGAAGTCGCAGACGGTGGTGACGCCGTGGAGCAGCATCTCGCCGAACGCGAACAGCGCCGCGGTCGCCATGCCGTCGGCGTCGAGCCGGGGCGAGTAGCGGTACAGCGCCTGGTCGCGCCAGGTCAGGAACGGCAGGTCGTCGCCGATGCCGCGCAGCAGCGACTGGAAGCTGTGGTTGTGGGTGTTGACGGTGCCGGGCACCATGGCGCGGCCGGACCACGCGATGCGGTGCGCGGCGGCGGCGCGCGGATCGGCGGCGACGTCGCCGGGATCGCCGACGCGCACGATCGCGCCGTCGATCGCGAGCACGGCGGTGGGGCCGCGGGCGCGGTCGGGGCCCGCATCGGCCGGTGGCACGAGCGCCTGATCCGCCGTGATGACGACGGCGGTCATCGCGGCCGTTCGCTCGATCGACCGCTCGGGCGACCGCGCGCGGTCATATCGCTTCGGAGGTCGACGCCAGGTTGAACTCGTGGGTGCGCAGCACCGGGACGCGGATCGCGCCACCCTCGGCGCCGCTCGGGATCACGGCGGCGCCGAGACCGTCGCAGCGGGCGAGCATCTGGACCGGAGACTCGTTGAACCGGAAGTTGTTGACCGGATGCGAGATCTGGCCGTTCTCGATCCAGAACACGCCGTCGCGGGTGAGGCCGGTGGCGAGGATGCTCTGGGGGTCGAGCGCGCGCAGGTAGAAGAACCGCGTGATCAGGACGCCGCGCTGGACGCCCTTGATCAGCTCGTCGCGCGTGGCGGGGCCGCCGTCGAGCGTCCAGCCGCTGCCGCCTCCACCGCCACCGCCTCCACCGCCACCGCCACGTCCACCGCCGCCCCCCACGCCGCCGGTGGGCTGCTTGCCCTGCTTCTTGGCCCAGTACCGGCTGTAGGGCAGCGCGGTCAAGACGCCCTTGTCGATCCACCGCGTCGGGGCGAGCGGGAAGCCCTCGATGTCGAACGGGATCGCGCCGAGCGTGGCGTCGGTCGGATCGGTGCGCATCGTGATGGTCTCGGGGAACAGCTTGTCGCCCAGCTTCTTGCCGGCGAAGAACGAGCGGCCCTCGTCGGCGCGGCGCGCGTCGAGCGCGTTGTGGAAGAACGCCAGGAGGCTGCCCACCGCGGCGGGCTCGAGGACGACGGTGTAGCGGCCGGGATCGAGCTTTCGCGGCCTGGCCGACTCCACCGCCTTGGCGGCCGCGACCTTGGCCAGCGCAGCGGCGTCGAGGTCGGCCATGCGGTTGGAGCCGGCGCCGGCCCAGCCCGAGCCTGTGCCGTCGGTCGTGCGCGCCGTGCACGACATGCCGCACGACGTCCAGCTGTGATACGCCCACAGCCCTTCGCTCGTGCCGATCGCGAGGTTGTGGTTGCCGTGGTTGACGAACCCGGCCATCGCGACCTTGGCCGCCTCGCCGGCGGCGAGCGCGGCGCCGACCGCCTTGGCGCGCACGTCGGGCGTCAGCCTGGCCGTCGCCGGGTCGGTGGCGTTCTTGACCGCGAGGTAGGTCTGGTGGCCGAGCGGCGGCATCTGCTCGGCGTTCTCCGGCGCCAGCCGCGCCATCCGCAGGGTGCGGCCGACCAGCTCGTCGATCGAGCGGTCGTCCTGCTGGTTGGTGACCGCGGTGGCCGAGCGCTGGCCGAGCTGGACGGTGAGCGCGATCGACAGTCGCTCGACCTCGCCCGAGCTCGAGATCTCGTTGACCGCGAACCGGGTGTTGCCTTCGCGTGCGCCGCGCACGATGACGATCGCGTCGGCACCCTTGGTGGCGCGGACCAGCGCGATCAGGCGATCGATGAGCCGGTGGGCTTCGGGTTGGGTCGGCATGATCAGGTGGTCCGTCGGTTGGTGTTGAGGATGTTGACCTGCTTGAACCGGGCCGGTGGGCAGCCGTGGCTCACCGAGTTGACCTGGCCGGGCTCGCCCTTGCCGTCGGACAAGGAGCCACCCAGCCACCACGACTTCGGGCCGCCGATCGCGTCGCATGAATTCCAGAACTCGATCGTGTTCGCCTGGTAGGCGACGTCGCGCAGCATCCGGGTCTTCTTGCCGTGCTTGACCTCCCAGAACACCTGGCCGCCGAACTGGAAGTTGAACCGCTGCTGGTCGATCGACCACGAGCCGTTGCCGATGATCACGACGCCTTCGTCGGTCATCGCGATCAGGTCGTCGATCGAGCGCTCGGCCGGCCCGGGGGCGAGCGAGACGTTGGGCATGCGCTGGAACGGGAACGACGCGTAGCTGTCGGCGTAGCACGTGCCGCGCGACGCGGTCTCGCCGATCCAGCCGGCCTGCTCGCGCGTGGTCTGGTAGTTGACGAACACGCCTTTCTCGATCAGGTTCCACTTCTGGGTCGCGACGCCGTCGTCGTCGTAGCCGCAGGTCGCGAGGCCGCCCGGTGTGGTCTTGTCGGCGAAGAACGTCAGGATCGGCGCGCCGATCTTGAGCTTGCCGCGCTTGTCGGGCGTGGCGAACGACGTGCCGGCGTAGTTGGCCTCGTAGCCCATCGCGCGATCGAGCTCGGTCGAGTGGCCGATCGACTCGTGGATCGTCAGCCACATGTTCGATGGGTCGAGGATCAGGTCCTTCTTGCCGGGCGACACCGAGGGCGCCTTGAGCTTGGCGACCGCCTCCTCGCCGACCCGGCGCGCGTCGGCGACCATCGGCGCGGCCTCGATGTACTCCCAGCCGGCCTGGCGCGGCGGCAGCTGGTAGTCGCGCGACTCGAACTCGCCGTGCCTGTCGCTGACGGCGGTCACCTGGTAGCCGGGTCCGAGGCGGGTGATCTCCTGCTCGAGGTACGCGCCGTCGGTCGACGCCATGAGCTTCCACTCGGCGATCGCCGAGTACTGCGAGGTCGCGAACTTGACCCCGGGCACCTTCATCGCCTCGCGGTTGATCGCGAGCAGGAGCTCGGCCTTGTCCTCGAGCGGGATCTTGAACGGGTCCTTGGTCAGCGGCGTCTGCCAGACGTCGACGTTGGCCGGCACCGGCGCGAGCGCGACCGGCTTCTTCATCAGGCTCGCGTTGGCCTTCGCGGTGGTCACGGCGTCGCGCGCGACGCGCTCGGCGTCGGCCGCGGTCACGCTCGGGGTCGCCGCGAAGCCCCACGCGCCGCCCGCGATCACGCGGACGCCGACGCCGTAGTCCTCGGTCGACGCGACGCGCTCGACCCGGTCCTCGCGGGTCGCGACGTTCTCGCGGCGGAATCGCACCACGCGGACGTCGGCGTAGCTCGCGCCGGCCCTGGTCGCGGCGCCGAGGGCGCGCTTGACCAGGTCATCGAGCTTGGGCTCGGTGAGCAGGCCGCGCGCGGAGACGAGTCGGGGGCTGGCAAACAGCGCGAGAGCACCGGCCGAACCACCTGCGAGAAAGCATCGCCGTGTGAGCTTCACGCGCGCAGCCTATCCCCGGCCGCGCGAGGGATCACGCCGATTCGATCTGTTCACGGAACTTCACGCGCACCTACCGTGTGGTAGCTTGCGCGCCGTGGACGAGCTGCTCGCAGAGATCACCGCCGGGCGGCTCGAGCCGATCTACGTCCTGCACTCCGAGCACCCGATCTTGCTCGAGCGCGTGATCGCCGCGATCCGCGACGCCGTGGTGCCGCCGGCCGCGCGCGGCTTCAACTACGACGTCGTCGAGGGCAAGCCGACCGGCGCGCGGATCGTCGCGCTCGCCCAGACCCTGCCGATGATGGCGCAGCGCCGGATGATCTACGTCCGCGACCTGTCGGCGATGGCGGCCGACGAGGCCGAGCCGCTGCTCGCGTACCTGGCGAGGCCCAATCCGTCGACGGTGGTCGTCGCGGTCGCGGCCAAGATCGACAAGCGGATCAAGCTGTACGGCACGCTCGCGAGGAAGGGCTACCTCCACGTCCTCGAGGCGCCGCGCCAGATCGCGCCGTGGCTGCGCGCCGAGGCCAAGCAGCAGGGCGTCCAGCTCGAGCCCGCCGCGGTCACCCGGCTGATCGACGCCGTCGGCGACGACCTGTCGCGCCTCGCGCTCACCGTCGGGCAGCTCGGGCTGTACGCGGGGCCGCGGCCGGTCACCTCCGACGACGTCGACGAGCTGGTCGCCGACACCCGCGAGCGCACCGTGTTCGAGCTGACCGACGCGATCGGCGCGGTCGACCGGGTGCGGGCCCTCGCCGCGGTCGGCGCGCTGTGCGATCAGCGCGAGAGCGCGGTCGGCGTGGTCGTGATGCTCGCGCGCCACGTGCGGCAGATGACGCTGGTCCACGGCCTGCGCGACACCGGCGCGCCGCGCGGCAGCTGGGGGTCGATGCTCGGCGTGCCGCCGTTCGTCGTCGACAAGCTGCTCGCGCAGGCCCGGCACTACTCGCCCGCCGCGCTCGCCACCGCGACGCGCCGGCTCGCCAACGCCGACCGTGCGCTCAAGGGCGACATCACGCTGATCTCGACGCAGGCGACGCCGGTCACCCCGGAGACGCCGGTGACCAGCGACGGCTCGTTCACCGGCCCGCAGATCAAGGCGCTCGGCCGCGACCTCGCCGAGCGCGTCGTCCTCGAGCACCTGATCACCGACATCATCGGCCTCGCGGCGTAGCCGGCGCCCGGCCGAGGCGCTCGCGGCCGGCGTGCGCAAAGCGCTGTGCGCCGGGGTAGGTGGGCGCCACCGTAGACACCGTTCAACGCGCGGCGCGATCGGCCGAACCATCCCGCATGCGCGCGTGCCCCCAGTCCTGCCGTGACCTGTCCCCGCAGAGGCCGCGCCACCACGCGCCGGCCGGGTTCACCCTGCTCGAGATCATGGTCGTCGTGGTCCTGATCGGGATCCTCGCGGCGGTCACCGTGCCGAGCTGGATCCGCGAATCGCGCAAGGCGCGCGGCGACTCCGAGGTCTATCCGATGTTTGCCGAGATCGGCGCGAAGCAGGAGCAGTACAAGCTCGACAACGGCGTCTACCTCGCGGCGGCGCTGTGCCCGACGGCGCCGAGCAAGGCGGGCATCGACTTCAACGCGACCTGCGTGACGGGCGCGAGCGCGTGGGTGACCCTGCGCGTGAATGCGCCCGAGTCGAAGATCCGGTGTACGTACGTCGTCGCCGCGGGCGCCGCGGGCATCACGCTGACCCCGCCGGCGGGCTTCACGGTGGCCAATCAGCCGGTCGGTCCCTGGTACTACGTCGTCGCGACCTGTGACCTCGACGGCGCCGGCGGCACGAGCTCGGCGTACTTCCAGAGCAGCACCGACACCTTGGTCCAGAAGACCAACTACGGATCGTGAGCTACCCGCCATGGCCTCCGTCGCTATCCGACCGGCTCCTCGTGGACAAGCGGTCCATGACGAATGTTGGGGACATGGCACATCGCGCTCGGCGCCCCCGTGGATTCACCCTGGTCGAGCTGATGGTGGTCGTGGCGATCATCGGGGTGCTTGCCGGCCTCATGATCGGCATGAACGGGACGGCGTACGGCGCGAGCGCCACGAGCGTCAGCGACCAGCTGACCTCGGCGCTCGGTGTCGCGAAGCTGCGGGCGATCTCGACCCGGCGCACCACGCGCCTCGAGATCCGGAGCCGGAGTGCGACGCTGTGGCAGTCGGCGCAGACCGGCATGGTCGCGCCGACCAGCTGGCAGTTCTGCCAGAGCTTCACGATCCCCGGCGGGGCGACGGTATGGGACGGGTCGACCACGGTGTACGCGAGCCCGGGTGCGACGGTATCGCAGAATCCGGCGGTCGACTTCGCGGTCGATTTCCGGGCCGACGGCTCGAGCACGGGCGGGACGATCTTCGTGACCGACGCCGCCAACGCCCATCCCGCGCGCGTCGTGGTCTACCGCGCGACCGGGACATCCTACGCGCGGCCCCAGTGGTGACCTCCGCGCCACCGCGATCGCGGCGCGCGCGTCCGGCGAGCGAGCGCGGCTTCACGCTGGTCGAGGTCATGGTCGCGCTGCTGCTCACCGCCGTCGCGGTGATGGGCCTGATCGGCGTGTACACGGCGCAGAGCCGGGCATCGAGCAACACGCGCCACACCTCCGAGGCGGCGGTGCTGGCCCAGGACAAGCTCGAGCAGCTGCGCACCCAGATCGCGGCCGCCGGGAGCGGCAGCGAGGCGAGCATCAACGAGCGCGGGATCGCGACCGGCGTGTTCACGCGGCGGTGGACCGTGACGCTCGGCACCGGCTACGCCGACGTCGTCGTGACGATCACCTGGAGCGAGGACGGCGTGGCGCGGCAGTTCGTCCTGCGCGGGAGGCGCAGCACATGACGGCGCAGCGCGGCTTCACGCTGATCGAGCTGATGGTGGCGACCGTGCTGTTCTCGCTCGCGGTCGGCGGGGTCCTGTCGGTCGGCGTGTCGTTCTCCAACGGCCTGCGCGAGCAGCGCGGCACCGTCGGCGCCGAGGCCGCCGCGCGGATCACGCTGGTCGCGATCGCGGATGCGCTGCGCCAGGTCAGCCCCGGCGTTCCGAGCGGCAACATCCGCGATGCCGGGACCTGCACGACCGGCGCGCTCACCGTCACCAACAGCGCGACCGGGCCCGATCAGCTCGACGTGATCTACGGCGCGGGCGGCGTGGTCACCTCGAGCCGGACCGCGTACGGCGCCGGCACGACGAGCCTCACCGTCGCCGACGCCAGCCAGCTCGCCGCCGGCGACGCGATCGTGATCTCGAACGGCTCGCAGGGCCACCTGGTGAAGATCACCGCGGTCAACGGCGCCACGCTGACCCTGGCGGCGCAGTGCAGCCCGATCAACCTGCCGTCGGCCGGCTACCCGGCGGGGTCGCTGGTGATCCGCGCGCAGCACGCGGTGTTCTCGATCGGCGCGACGGACGGCGTGCCCACCATGATGATGGATCCCGACGCCGGCGGGGCAGCCGCCGTCGAGCCGTTCGCCGAGGGTATCGAGGACCTCCAGGTCGCGATCGGCGTCGACGTCAACGGCGACGGCGCGATCACCGAGGTCGGCGCCGCGGCGGGCGACGACGAGTGGCAGGGCAACATGGCCGGCGACGCCGCGCTGTCCGGCCCGATCCGCGCCGTGCGCATCACCGTGATCGCGCGCTCGACCAAGCCGCTCGCCGGACCGGTCGCGGGGTTCAACCGGCCGGCGGCCGAGGACCGCCCCGCCGACACCGCGCTCGACAAGTTTCGCCGCCGCGTGCTGCGCCAGGTGGTCGAGACCCGCAACCTGTCGGGGTCGCCATGACGCGCAACCCCGAGCGCGGCAGCGCGATGCTCGTCACGCTGATCCTGATCACGGCGCTGCTCAGCGGCGCGGCGGTGCTGGTCTCGACCCAGCTGTCGGCGAACCGCTCGACCGACCTCATGCGGACCGGCATGCTGTCGCTCGACTGCGCCGAGGCCGGGCTCGTGGCGGCGCGGCCGGTCGTGCTGGCGAACTACGCCCGGTGGGCCGGCTCGCTCGGCACCGGCGCCGAGCCGAGCTGGCTCGCGTCGGCGATCAGCCACGATCTCGACGGCGACGGCGCGGCCGACTTCGTCATCACGCTCAAGGACAACGACGACGAGCTCCCGCCCGCGGCCAACGACCTGACGCACGATAACGATCTGCGGATCTTCATCGTCGCGCGCTGCATCAAGTACGGCGAGGTGCCCAAGGAGATCGAGGAGCTCGTGCAGTACGGCGGCGGCGGCACCTGTTACCAGTCGCAACAAGGCGGGTGTGCCGGCAACGGCAACTCGAACTGACATGAACCACCATCGACCAGCCTTCCGTCCAGCCCCGGCCATCCATCACGCACCGGGGCAGATCCACATGTCGCGCAGGGTGGTGAGTGCGGTGTTCGCGGTGGCCGCGACGATCGCAGCCAGACCCGCAGCGGCGCAGAGCTGCGTCCCCGGCTTCGACTACGGCGCG
>VBLP01000196.1:0-1139 GCA_005887925.1 Deltaproteobacteria bacterium
GATCGGCGCAGCTTCCGCTCCGTCCTCGGCGGGATTTCGGCTTGGCGCTCGTCATCGAGCTCCACCCTCGCATGACCCCGTGGGGGATGACGAGACGGCGACTATCGGGTGGTTACGTCGTGGGACGGGACGCTCAAGGTCTGGGAGCTGGAGAGAGCGCACGCAATGGCCACGCTCGTAGGCCACACAGACGGGGTGACTGCGTGCGCGGTGACGTCGGACGGCCGGTACGTAGTATCGGCGTCAAGGGACGAAACGCTCAAGGTCTGGGAGTTGGGGAGCGGGCGCGCGGTGGCCACGCTCCAAAGCCACACCGACTGGGTGATCGCGTGCGCGGTGACTCCGGATGGTCGGCACGTGGTCTCGGCGTCGATGGATGGAACGCTCAAGCTCTGGGAGCTTTCGAGCGGGCGAGTAGTGGCTACGCTCACAGACCGTACCTTCGGGGTGACAGCGTGCGCGATGACGCCGGACGGGCGGCGCGTGGTCTCGGCGTCGTATGACGGAACGCTCAAGGTTTGGGAGTTGGAAAGCGGGCGCGCGGTGGGCACGCTTGCAGGCCACACGCACGACGTGACTGCGTGCGCAGTAATGCCGGACGGCCGGCACGTGGTCTCAGCGTCGTATGACCAGACACTCAAGGTCTGGGACCTCGCGACGTACACCTGCCGCGTCACCCACCGCGGCGATGCCGGCTACCTCACAGTCGCCGTCAGCGCGACCACCGTCGCCGCCGGGGACTCGTCCGGTGCCGTCTGGTTCCTGGACGTGCCTTCATCGATGGCGTCTCCCCAGCCGCAGGGCTGACAACCATCTGCATAGGCCAACACCAGCAGTGGCGTCTTCGGTCATGTTGCAGCGTAGACTCGCGCCCCAATCGGATCGCCTCCGCAAAGTGATGTGCTGATTTCGATCGGTTCCACGTCGACGGGCCGCGAAATTCCTAGGCACGCGACTATGAAGGCAACTCTTGACGATTCCGTGCCTAGCTATCTCTTGTTCAGGAGATCGAGTTTTGAAGGATCGATGTGATGAGTCCGGATTCTTGAGAATGCGTGCTCTGCCGACTACACCTGTTGTTATGTAACCACAGATCGTGTCCGATCTCGGTTACTCAACATCTGAGATCTCGGTAGATA
>VBLP01000196.1:1195-12626 GCA_005887925.1 Deltaproteobacteria bacterium
CGCCAACCCCGCGCGCGGCAAAGCGCATGCGCGATGCGAGGACTGGACGTGATCGTAGCAGGGCGCGTGCGCGCGCCACCGCCGAGGCGGCACGCGTGCGTACGATGCCCACGCGCGACAGTCGCGGCCGGTTCGTTTCGTTTCGTTTCCCACCATCGACGCGCCGAGTTGGTACGTGTTCTGCGCCGACGGCTATCGCATCCCCGGTGAGCCTGGCCCCGAAGCGATCACGCCGAGCGCACCTGCCGCGCCACAGCCTCTCCCGCGCGCGGTGGCGCGATCGCGGCGGCGCACCCCGCGCGCGCGGCTTACGCGCGCCGATCTACTGACCTACCTGGCCTTCGTGGTCGGATACATCGCTGTGCTTTGGTACGGACTCCATCTCCCGAGGCCATGCCGCTGACCAGAAGTGTAGCGTGGCGCATAGATAGGTGGCGCTCGGGGCGGACGATCAGGCTATCGGAGGCACGTCAGAGCGCATCAACGACTCGAGCCACGTCGGAGCGCGCGGGGATGGCTCGCCGGAACCAAATCGCTTGTTGAAGTCGGCGAGCGCACGTTCGCTGCTGAGCACGTAATCACGCACGAACGCCATCGCGTGCGGCGTCATCTTGAGATCGCGCTCGGCGTCGACGTCGCGCGGGGTCGACAGCATGGTCAGAACGTAGCCCGGCTGATCGAGGGGAACGGTGTGCTCTTGCACCCATGCACGCGCGCTCATTCCGCGGAACCACTTCGCGGCGCGTACGAGCACGGGCTGGTCGCGCAGCTTGTCGATGCCGTGGAACGTCCGCGTCCGCGAGCCCCGAGGGATGACGCTGCCCGGCGAGATCTGCGCGAGCTGCGCGCGGTTCGCCAGCATCAAGAAGCGCAGCGACGGCGACATCCCCTGGATCACGCCGTGGCGCGACACGATCACGGCGCACACGCGAAACGTCACCTCGGTCAGCCGGATCGCGGCAGCGCCCAGCGGAACCCCACAGGTCTGTGCCAGCTGCGCGGCGTCATCGAGCGTCAGCGGCATCCGATCGCAGAACTTCGCCACCACCGGATCGCGCATCGTGGCCGTCATGCTCCACTGGTTCGCCTCGTCCTCGTAGTCGCGCTGCCAGCGCTCGCCGCGTGAGAGCCGGGGCGTGGGCCTGCACAGCTCCCCTGCGGGTGCGGCGGGATGCACCAGCTCGTAGTGGCCCAGCTCGTGCGCGATCGTCCAGCGTCGTGCGCGATCCGAGAGGTGATCGGCCAGCATGATGTATGCGCCCAGCGGCCCCACCACGAGCTGGCCGTCTGTGCCATCGAGGCGGGTATCTCGCAGTGCCACGCCACGCCACGCGGCATACTCCTCGGGCGTGTCCGCGCCGGACCGATCCATCCATTCCATGGCCGAGATCCGGGCGAGCTCGAGCCCGCTGAGCCACGGCGACGCCGCGAATGGCGGCTTGCGCTCGGGCTGAGGCGTCTCGGGTGCAAGCACCATCGCGAGCGTCTTACGCAAATCGCTCACGGAAAGTCCCGTGAGGTTCTGATGTGCATAACGAACCTGGCCATGCTGTCGCAAGAATTCTAGTTGCGCGAGCAGGGTCTCGCGATCGAGCGCTTGAATCGACGGGGGGATCTCCACGTCGCGCTTGGCCGACGCAGCGCCGGAGCTCGCGTCACGCGCCGGGCGGAGCTGTGCGAGCTGACGGTGCAGCTTCGCGACCGTGTCTTGGGCCCAGCGCTCGTCCTCGTCGGTTGGCACGTGGTCGTCGGCCGCTTGCTGTGCGACGTCATGCAGGAGCGCATCCATGATCGCGATGGGATCGCGCGCGGTTCGTCTGCGGTTGTTGCCGTTGTGATACATGGCGCTACTTGCCTCGCTTTCCCCGCGCGGGGCGTACTTGGTACGAGAGCTGTCTTCTGATCGCGTCGAGCCGGCGGCGGACCCTGCGAACAGCGTCCGGGGACAACCCAGTCGCAGACTCGAGATCGGCGGCGGTGAGGTCGTCGCCGCGCATGTCGATGTACGTCGCCAGCTCCGGATCGGAGCAGGCGCGGTGCTCGAGCTCGCGGAGCGCCTCGATAGCATTCGCAGTGGACTCCGCATCCGGGCAGCGTGCGGCCAGCGCGCGCTCCAGGTCATCGAGCGTGGTCGAGCGCTCGTCGTCCGCGCCGGCGTCGATGGACTCGAGCCGAAACTTCCTCGCGTGCTTCCAGTCGAGCCACAGGCGACGATCGATGACGTTCTGCAGGTGTGTTTCGAGGCTCCTCCGCTCGGGAGTCCAGGTGATGCGACCGCACGCCGTATCATGGGCCGCCGACGCCGCCAGGTCTTCCGCATGGTCCATGTCGACGTGAGCGCCGCCACCATAGCCGGCGAGACGACTCACCGCGAATGCCTTGAGCCGCTTCAATAGGCCAGCGGTTGCCTGCCGCTTGAACTCCGCCACCCACTCTGGCGACGGATGAAATCCAGTAGGGTCATCAGTTGGCCTCATACCGACCCACTCCCCGCTCAAGATCGCATCCGGGCGCTGTACAGCACGCTCGAGTCATGGGTGAAGATTTGTACTCGGGTTGGAAGGCGTGCGCCAGAGTAAAATACATTGTTCCAATTGCGGACTATGTGAGTACAGTAGCCCCCAATCTCCATGAGGCAGACTATCAATGATCGCCCTGGCACCCATCGCAAGCCTTTGGAATCAGGCTGCGGTCCGTAACCCTTGCCGTAAAACACAGGCGAGTCGGCGCAACGGTTACAATCTGCCGGCGCGACGTCGACTCTCGCCTGGTGGTGATCCGTCTTCCGACGTCGTGTTCCGGCACAAGCGAGTACCGCAGCCCCCACCTGGGGATTCCACGTTCGTTGCTTTCATCCGGGACTACCGGCAACATCGCGGAATCAGGTAGCGCTCCGTAACCTTGCCTGCGAAACCTGGCCCATACCCCCCAAGGGTTACAACCGGCCGGACCATCATCGGTGGCCCGACGCATGTCGAGGATGGTCGAGGATGATGCTCAAATGTGTCCGGCGCAGCAGCGAGATAGCGCCGCCCAGGGGCGCGTCGACCGTGGGCACCGAAAGCCCGTAGACGGTGGAGCGCATCGTCGGCTGACGCAGTGCGCCGCGTCGCTCTCAGTGCCATGATTCTTGATGCAGCAATTTGCTGCACCGGGAGAGATACTGCGCGATGTGTCGCGTCACGGGTCAGGTTCCGACCCTCCAGAGCCCACTACTCCAGAGCGAACGCGGACCGATGGCTCGGTTGCGCACAAGTGGATCGGCGAACGCAAGCTCCTTCATCTCCGCGAGTGGGCAACGGACAAGGTGCACCGGCTGCCAGAGCCCGCCACCAGCGAGCTCGTCATCGGCTCGGAGTCCTCGGTGGACTTCCAGATCGTCGCTCCAAATCGGCGAGTGTCTCGCCGACACGCCCGCCTCGTGTGCACGCAAGACGGCTGGCACATCGAGGATCTTGGTAGCCGCAATGGCGTTCGATACGACGGTTGGCTCCCGCCGCCAGGCCCGGGTCGCGTCCAGTATCAGCTCCTGCCCGGCATGGAGATCGGCATCGGCGGCATCATTCTGGTTGTAGAGAACGAGACCTTCGTGCGACTGCGAAGTTACCTCGCACGCATCCTTGGGTGGGACAGCGCGCGTCAGGTTGGCGTCGACCTCGCGATGCGCGCAGTCCGGGCGGCCTTCGAGAAGTGCGCACCGCGGCTGGAGATCGTCAGCCCAGACGATCTCGTGGCGGTCGCCCGGCAGATTCATCTTCGGATCAGCCCGCCCGATGCACCGTTCGTGGTCTGCGGAAAGTGCACGCGTGCACCGGACGACAGCCTACAACTCACGGCCGTGAAACGTGCTTCTGCTGCGCTACCGCTGGCACACGGCGGAACCGTGTGCGTCCGCACCACCGAGCTCCCTACGGACTACCGTGCTGTCCAGCAAGCATTGGAAACCTCGGACTCCATACAGTCATACGTGTGCGCGACGACGGTTCCCGTCTTGCCCCCTGCGCATCGGGTCGTGGTCCCGATCGTCGTACCCGAGCTGGCTGCACGTGCACCGAGTGACCTCGGCAAGATCATCCAGGAATACGCGCTCGACGCCTGTCGCGGGTTTGGCGCGAGTGCATCGATGCTCTCGGAGCGCGAGCAGGCGTGCGTGGTCGATCGTGATGCAACCTCCTTTGCCGACATCGAGAGTGCAACGAGGCGCATCGTTGCGTTCCGGACCTTTGGCAACGTCCACCAGGCGGCGCCACACGTCGGACTGTCGCATGTCGGGCTTGGGAAGTGGCTAAAGGGCCGCGGGCTGGTGGAATAGCGGCAGCCGGCGGCCGATGTGTGCCGTCGCGCGTGCACTCGCAAAACAGCGCGGCATCCGGTGTCGCACGCGTCGCGCAAGGCGTCGACCGATCCAGACCCGAGGAGAACCTTCAGGTCACGACCTACGACAACTACGGTCTCTCGGAGGTCATGGGGCCGGGGGGCGGGCGAGTGCCTGGCCCGCGACGGGCTCCGCCTGGCCGAGGATCACTTCCTGGTGGAGGTCATCGATCCCGAGACCCTCGCGCCGGTGCCGGACGGTGCGCTGGGCGAGCTGGTCGTGACCACGCTCACCCGCGGCGCGATGCCCTCGATGGTGAGGGACACCGCCGAGGCGATACCCGCCTCCACGTCGCCCGCCTTCTCGGGCTGGACCGGGAAGAGGCTCCGGAAGTGGTAGGGGGCCCCGTCGACCGTGAACTGCAGCCAGGTCACGATCACGTCGCCGCCGCCCACCGCCTTGGGTGAGTACTCGCCCTCGTGCTCGTCGTCGCAGCCGCTCCAGCGCTCGCCCGGATCCTGCTTGCGGAGCGGGTCCGGGTCGATGACGAGGTTCTGGAACATGAAGGTGCCGCCGAGCTCGGCCGCGTCCGCGGCCGAACTCCGGATGCTGGCTCCGATGACGCCGCCGACCGCGGCGCCGGCGATGCTGAGCGCCTTGATGCGGTGGTTGTAGTAGACGTCGAAGCGCTGGAGGGCCACCTTGCGGCTCGTGACCCCGGGGACGCTCCTCGCGAGGAGCTTCGCGAACACCACCACCTTGGGCGGATCGAACTCCTCCCGCGACTGGTGGTGGATGCCGTAGCGGCAGCTGTAGATGTTCCCCTCCGCCACCATGAACCCCGGGTACGAATCGGGCTTGGTCTTGTCCACCACGTAGCTGGCCGGGGCGGGATCGAGCTTCTCGAACTTCACCGTGTGGCTCAGGCAGCCCATGGTGCCCGTCACGACCAGCGCCGCCAGCATCGTCCTTCGCATGCGGTTGCTCCTCCCTCCGAGCGGTCGACCTGGGCAGGGTACCACGGGCGGGCCTTACCAAGCTCACCCGGAGTGTCAGCCCCGGTAGGTTGGGCCTTCGGCGCCGGCAAGAAGTCTCCATGCATGCCGAACCGGGGTTCAGCGAAGGACTGTTTCTCGACGAGAAATCGACCCGCCCATAGGCCGGACCGAGCCGGTTTCGAGGCCAAGTTTCGGCCAAGTCCGGGGGCATCTCTCCCCCCAAGTTTCGGCCTGGTTCGGGCCGAGTCGTGAAGAAGTCATCCGCCAAGTTGTGAGGCATTTCCTCTGCGTCCAGGCCCCGGGGTGGCACGCACCGGACCGCGACCGCGCCGGATGCAAGCGCGTGCCAACTGCCGCCCTGGGCGGAAATGCGGACTTCGATCAAAAGACCCATCGCTCTTGATCATTGATCGTTGCCAGCCACTCGCGCGCCCAGGCCAGCCGCACCGGCGCTCGCCCGCGAGCTCGACGCATCAAGCCGACGAGCAGCGCCTTCGCACGGGCAACCGGACCTGGTGGGGTGCCATCTGCACGGCGGTCGTGCGTGGGGACTCCGTCCTACGAACTGCATCACAACGAATCATGCACTTATGGAATAGTTTCGGAAATCGACTTCAGCTTTGGTCAAAATGGGGTCTTCGGGAGGAGTTATATATAGGAGGTTGATCAGCGATGTTGCCGCTAGCCTACAGCCTGAACGGAGAGCCGTTCGACGCCCCAGCCACAATGGCGGCCTGGAGGGTACGCAAGCTCAAGAAGCTGGGCGCGCCCGAGATCGTGTATGGGCTTGACGGCCTGCCGCTGTTCCTCCCGATGGATGCCGACATCGAGGACGTGCGACACCAGAGCGGCGGCGAGACCGGCCGGTTTCGGCTCGATCCGGTCGACGACCACAACAAGTCGATTCCGAGCGCGCCCGCGAGCTATGTGTGCGTTCACCCGATCGCGCCCGCGCCGGCTGCGCCGGCCGCGCCCGCGGTGCCCGCCGCGTCGGCCTCGGCGGAGACGACCTCACAGCTGATCTCCGCGCTCCTCGAGTCGCAGAAACAGCACACCGAGCTGGCCCGGATGTACGTGTCCCAGTTCGCGGTCGTGGCGAACGCGATGGCCGGTGTCGTGCGGTCGGCCGGCGACGCGGGCCTGACGGCGCGCGTCCCGCTGGTCGTGCCCGCCATGCCCGAGGCCAGGCCCGCCGAGGCCAGCGATCCGGATCGCGAGACGGACGAGGACGAGAGCGACGAGGACGAGAGCGACGAGCAGGAAGCGGTCGAGGTTGCGGCCAAGCCCGAGGAGCACAGCTGGGCACGGGTCGGGCAGAGTTTCGTCGACCACGTCGGCCCGTACGTCGGGCCGATGTTGGCGAGCTCTCCCGGCCTGGCAAGGCTGCTCGGCGCCCACGGCCGCAAGCCCAAGACCGACGCGACGACGCCGGGGCCGGGTCCGAGCGACCCGGCCCCGGTGGGTGGCGATGCGTCGCCGCCGAGCGGCCCGGTGCCCGGCGTCGACGCCGCGATGCTGGTGCGGCTGCAGCAGATCATGGCGCAGCTCACGCCCGAGGAGGAGGAGTTTGCCCGCTCGCTCATTGACGAGATTCCGCCCGGGGACATGGCGAGCTGGATCAACCGGCTGCGCGCGATGTCGATCCCGGCGGCGGTTGCGTACGTCCGCACCATGTTCCGCGAGGCCCGCGCCGCCGCCGGCGACGCCCCGCCGGCCCGCCCAACGGCGCCGGCCGCGCCGACCGCTCCCCGGCGCGCCGGACACCCCGCGGGCGAGAGCGGTTCGAGCGAGTCGACAGCCCCGCGCCGCGCGACGTCGAACACGAGCCCGACCCGGAGGCCGGTGCCCGCGACGCAGACGAGTGACGGCCAGGCGCTGCGCGATGCGGGTACGCAGGCGCACCTCGACCGGATCGAGCGCGCGCTCAGCGCCGACGAGCGCCCGGCGATGCGCAAGCACTTCGCCGCGCTGTCGCCGAGCGAGCGATCGCTGTTCGTCGCGACCTTGCTCATGCTCCCCGTTGCGGATGCGGTCGCAGTCGTCCGCGGCCAGGTGGGCCCGCATCCGTCAACCCCCACGCCGACGAGCCCTGCCAGCGGAGACGCGCCGCCGACCGAGGCCACGATCGCCCCGGGCGAAGTGTCCCCCAACCGCACCGCGTCGACGCCCGCTCGCAAGCGGCCTCAGGTGACCGCGCCGACCGCTGCAGCGCCCGACGTGACGCGACTGGCACCCCACGAGCCCGCGTCGCCCGCCACCGACGCAGCGCCGGACGCGATCGCCGCGTCGGGCGCCGCACCGAGCGTGGCCCCCAGCGACGCGTCGGCTGCGGTCGAGCGCACCGCCGACACGCACCTCGCGGAGATCGAGGGCACGCTGGCGCCGGAGGAGCGCATGGTCGTGCACACCCTGGTCTCCGAGCTCTCGCCCGACGACTGCGATGCGTGGCTGCACAAGCTGCTGTCAGGGTCCGTCGCCGACGGCGCGGCCATGCTCCGCGCCGCCATCCAGGCGGCGACCGCAGAGCCGCCGACGGGCAAGGCCACCACCAGCGACCCGCGCCACGAGAGCGCCACGGTATCGGTAGCCCAGGTCGCGGTGACGAGCGACGAGTCTGAGGCTGGGCACGAGCCGGACGGCGGCGACGACGACAGCGACGGCGACGAGCTGGACGAGGGCGAGGAGCCGGACGGCGGCGACGAGATGGACGACTGCGACGACCTGGACGACTGCGACGAGATGGAGAGCAGCGACAAGCCGGCCGCTCACGAGGAGCCGGACCCCTCGGCCACGCCGCCCAACCGGCCCGACGCGCCGCTGCCGCCGGCAACGGTCCCGACACCCGCGATCGCAACGCGCGCAGTGTTGCCGACGCTCGACGCCGACTCCGTGGCGCACTTCCAGGCCATCGACGACGCGCTCACGCTCGCGGAGAAGATGCGAGCGCACGAGCTGGCCGCCCAGCGGCCCGCGGCCGAGCTGCGGCGCTGGTACGCCGAGCTGGTCGAGCTGTCGGTGCCCGAGGCCGTCGCCAAGATCCGCGCCGAGCTGGCGCGAAGCGATAGCGATTCACAATCCACCAAGAAAGGAGGCGTGTCGTGATTGGCCTTCCCTTTGGCACCAACGATACGACGTGCCTGACCGCAGCGTCTGAGCAGGCGGCCGAGCTGGTCGAGCGGCGTGATCCGCTGCTCGTCGACTACGCCCAGCAGTTTCGCACCACCCAAGAAGCCTACGAGCACATTCGTTCGCTGCCGCAACGCGACGATGAGGGCGCGCCCGACGATGGCCCCAAGCTCGAGGCGTGCGAGCCTGTGCAACGGCTTCGAGTTCCAGCTCCAAATCCGAACTGCTTCGAGCGCGCAATTTTGGGACAGATCCTCGGCGAGCTGCTCGATCCTCACCCGGTGCGTCAGCTCGCCACGCTCGAGTTCCCCTGGGGCCGACACACGATCTTGCTCGAGAACGGCTATCCGATCGTGCTCGATCCACGGGTCAGCCCGGAGGAGATCGAGAACGGCGTGGCGACCGGTCTGGCGTCGAACGTGCCCGAGCAGCTCGAGCCCGCGCCGGTCGTCGCCGACGAGCCGGACACCCAACGACCCACCAAGCGGGCCAAGAAGCGCAACCGGGTCGCCATCGACGTGCACGACGCGCTCGAGTACACGACGCGCCTCGGCGAGGAAGCGACCCGCGACCAGCGCAACGGCCCGCATCGCGCGTGGCTCGCGCGCAACGCGATTCGCTCTCTGCTCGAGACCCGTACCCCACCCACGGATGCCCACACGGCCGATGCCTTGCACTGGTTTTTCAAGCACGCGGAGGACATCGCGCGCCTGTATGGCCGGCGCGCGCTGACGATCGTCCAGACCACCGCGGCAGCGATCTGGGATCTGATCGACGACGTCCTCGCGCAGCAGGAGAAGCACGAGCCGCGCAACTTTTCGTTCGAGATCGGCGGAAGCCACTACGTCGTCCCGAACTGGGTCAGCGACGCGGCGGGCACGCTCGGCAAGATCGGCCTCAGCGTCGGTGCCGCGTACGTCCGTCCGTATCTGCTCGGGGCTGGCATCACGTCCGAGATGCTGGGCCTGGTCGAGCAAGAGCTGAACGCCGAGGGCTACAGCCTCGGCCCCCTCGCCAAACAAGGTCAGTCCATCAGTTCGGTACTGGCCGCTATCGACAGCAAGAGCAAGTAACCACGTAGTCACGACGTCATCCCTCATCTGCCGTTCGCCGCTGGCGTAAGCCGCCGCGTCCGGCGCATCACAAGCGATTCACTCGACGCACGCATGGTGCGTGCGTCGGGCGAAACAACTCCCCGCGCGTCCGCGTGGGGGACATGGCGAGGCATCGGCCTCGCGTCAGGAGACCTCTGTGCAGACCTCGAATCCGTTTTCCGTTCCGTTTCCGTACTGCCTCAGCGAAACGCTCGCGCGTGCCTACGCCCGTGCGCACGAGGCGAGCCCGAATACCGCGCCCAGCGCCGGCGACATCTTCGCGGCCTTCGCGCACGGCCACGCGCCGCCCGGAACCCACCCCGCCGACCCCGCGACAGCGGGCGCCAGCGACGACACCGATCCGGGCGCCGCGCGCGGCCTGCTCGACCGCGGCGAGCTGCTCGCCGTGATGCGCGAGCCGATCGCGTGGATGTTCACGCTCGCCGAGCGCCGCGCCGAGGGCGACCGGGTCGACGGGGAGGCGATCGAGCGCGTGCGCGACGCGATCCTTTACCGGGTCGACGCGATCATGGCCGACTTGCTCACCGTGGCCAGCCTCCTGGTCGGCACGCTCGATCCCGCGATCGTGCGCCACGCGGTGCAGACGCTCGGAGGTGGCGTCATCGAGGCGCTCGGTGCGCTGTGGCCACTCATTCCGTCGATCGCGGGCGACGCGGCGGACGCGCCCGGATCGTGCCCCGAATCGTGCGCCTCGGAGCCGGGCGCCACGCACGTGCACTACGGCTACGTCCCGCGGACCGCCGCGTCGTTCGCGAGCCCGTACGGTTGGCCGCTCGGTGTGGCGTACGGCGCGCCGTTCGGCGGACCGCACATGCCGCGCTCGCCGGTGCCGCCCTGGTACTGGCCGCACGTCGGCATTCCCTTCTGACCTGGAGCAACTGTCATGGCGAAGCACAAGAAGCACAAGAAGGCGCACCACATGCGCCGCAATGCCGCGGCGGCTACCGCCTCGATTCCACGGGCGATCGTCGTTCGTCGCAAGCCGACCGCGACCGAGCTCGCCGAGGCAGAGCACGCCCGGCAACAGGAGGACAGCCGCGGGTGGCGCGTGATCAACGCACTGGGTGGCGGCGTCGCGACCACCATCGCAGGCGCGCTGCTCGAACATCAGGCCGCGCTACCCCCTAAGTGGGTGACCTTGGCGATCGCGGGACTCGGTGGCGCGCTTGCGCTGGGCGCACCCAACCGGACCGTGCGCCGACAAGGAATGGTTCCCGCGCGAGTCCCGAAAGGACGACCATCCGCAGGTGGCGACGAGCTCGCCGACCGCGAAGCCACCCACCCCGGGCAAGAGGCCGTCGAACGCCACCGACATCCCCGCGGATGCGCTCGCGCGGGCGTACGAGCGAGCACGCCTGAAGATGGCACTCGCCTCGGAGCCGCCGAACTAGCGATCAGCGACCGACGGCACGCACACAAGAGATCAGGGATCGGGTCGCGCGAGCGGCGTGAGGAACCGATCCAAGACTGGAGACAACTATGGACGATGAACGAAATGCAGATGTGTACTTCGTCGAAAGGAACGCGACGGTGAACGATCACCGCGTGATGCGGCCTGGGGTCGTGTCCTCGTCGAGAGCGCCGGCGTATGTTCCGCCGGCGGCCTTCCCGACGGGGACGCGTGTCACCTACGGGGGTCCGGCGAGCTTCGCCGGTCCTGCCCAGTGGAGCCCGCAAGGGTTCTGGTCGGGCAACCAGCCGGTGTACAACCAGCCGCCCGCATGGGGCTGGGGCCAGCAGCCGGGCACGCTCGGCTCGCTGTTCGGTGGGCTCAACGCGGTGAACATCGGGATGCTCGTCGACCTGATCGGTCAGGGGTTTGCAGCGGTTCGTTCGCTGCCGACTCCGCCGACCACGTCGGGTGACGGGTCGACCGA